>CAMCKZ010000021.1 GCA_945875545.1 Polyangium aurulentum
GGATCGCTGCCATTCACCGCGCGGGGGAACCGTGCGAAGAGGCTCGCGCCATCGGTGCGTTGCTCGAGCGCGAAATCGGCGATCTGGGTGCCGAATTCGATGAAGCGCGGGCGGGCGAGGGCCCTCGAGACCCGCAGGAGGAACCATGGATTGCGGCCTCCACAACGGCCTTTGAATCGACGCGGGTCACGCGCGACGGCATTCATACCGCCCACATTCTCGGGCGCCGCGTGGGTGCCGTGGAGCGCGCGCTCGGGGCAGAGTTTTCCGCCCTGGCCGACGAGGGCCGAAGGCGCTTTTTCCCAAGTCTTCACGGAGGCGAGTGGGCCGAGGCCGTGCACGCGGCGCTCCTGCGCAGTTGGGTCGTTCTGGTCGATCCCCACGGCGATTGGGCCCCGAATGGCGAAGAGGCCAGCGTGCTCGAACTGGACTTGGAGGGTGGAACGCCGAGTCCATTTTGGGTGCACTATGCAAGAACCGCCGTGGGTCTTCGCATCGACGAAGGGGCCGAGGGCGGATTCCGCGACGGCGACGTGGTGATCTCCATGGACGACCATGCGACCATGGGACTTTCGCCAGAGCAAATTGAGCAGTTGCGATGGCACCTTGCGTACACGCACAAGCCCTTTGCGGCGCGCGTGCTTCGGCCGGAGCCCCTTCGCGTTGAAACGCTGCGCATCGATCTCGCAAGCCCCGTCGCCAGCGAGTTTCCCGCAGACGAATACCTGCATACTACAGTAATTCCCTACGGTGACGGGGGCGTGTACGTGGTCGCGATTCCCGACGTGCGCACGAATCTTGGAGACGAGCTTGGCGCGGTTCTCACGAGCGCCCTGCGCCACAAAGCCCTTGGCATCGTGTTGGATTTACGAGGAAATGGCGGGGGCGCGACGGAGGGGGCGGGCGGAGCGTTGGCCCATTTTCTACCGAAGGCGCCGCTCTTTGCGCTGCGTCGGCGCGACGGAACTCTGGAGGTGCAACAGGCCGGCGACGGCACCCCGGAGGCCGCGTGGAAAGGCCCCGCGGCGGTGCTCGTCGATGGTGCCACGGCGAGTGCCGCGGAGATGATTGGCGGGGCGCTTTCGGCCTACGGGCGAGCTCCGCTGGTTGGCGCCCAAACGTTCGGAAAGGGCTGCGCTCAGGAGTACCTCGACGACGCGGCGGAAGCGGGCGTGCTGCGCATTACAACGCTCGTTTACGCACTGCCCGACGGCTCGCCGGTGCAGCGGATCGGCCTGAAGCCGCGCATTCTCATCGACGAATGGCAGAAGAATTCGTCGGAGCGCGAACGCGATTTGCGTGGTGCCCCAAAGTCGTGGCAAGGCCCCGATGTGCGCGATCGGCGTCTGATGACGGACCTCGCCGGCGTGCACTGGCCCAGTCACTTGGGGCGCGTGGGTCCGTGCGCGGAGCCGTCAATTTGCAGGGCGTTGAAGCTCCTCGGAACACAAACGAGCGCGCGGCGGTGATGGAAAACGCGCCTTGAACGGAACTATGGTGTACGAAAACTATACCACGTAATACGTAGCCTACTCAGCCCTTGATCAATTCCAAAACGCGCTCGTTCGCGGCCATGGCGTGGAGCTGAACGGAGACCTTGGCGGCGTCGAGGATCTTGCCGCGGAGGCTGTTCGAAACCTCTTCCGCGACGTCTGCGTCGCGCAGGCGACTCTCGGCTTCGGCCATCCCCACGCGACTCGATTGCGCGTTCGACGCCATGACGTCGAAGCCGTTCAGGGTGGCGCCGAAGCCCGCCTGTTTTTCGCTCACGGAGGCCATCGTTTTGTCGATGGCGTCCATCGCCGCCCGCGCTCCGTCGGCCGTTGCCACGCTCGCTGGCGCGGGGGATGCCGGGGCGCCCCCACCGCCCAACAAATCTGTAAGGTTCGGCGCGGAAAAATCCACGGAAAATGAATCGGCGCTGGACTCGCCCACTTGAAAAGTTTCGCTCGTAGAACCCGGGGCCGCAGGCACGCCGCCGGGTGCTGACGCGCGGAGCACCTGTTTGCCGTTGAACGTGGTGGTGCCCTGAACGCGGGAGACCTCGTCTTGCAGCGACGCGAACTCGACCTGAATGTTCGCGCGGTCGTCGTCGTTGAGGGAGCCGTTTGCCGACTGGGTGGCCAGCTCACGCATACGTGAGATAGTTTCCGTCATCTCACCCAACGCACCGCTGGCGGTTTGAACCATGCCGACCGCGTCTCCGATGTTGCGCTCGGCCACCGCGGTTCCGCGCCTGCGCGCCTCCATGGCGTTTGCCACGCTCAGGCCCGCTGCGTCGTCCTTCGCGGAGTTGATGCGACGCCCACTCGATAAACGCGCGCTGGCCTCGTCGACGGCGTTGCGCGTACCGGCGCCCGTAGGACGGCCCGAGGAAATACCGCCCGTTAGGGAATTTGCTGGAAAAGTTGCCATGATATTGAACCAATTCTCATCGAATCAGGGAGCGAATCGGGGACTCGACCGCGGGCTTGCCGGGTCGGGGCGAACCTCTGCGAAACAGTGAACGGTCCGCGCGAGCAAACCTTGAGGGGCCGGTTTCGCTTTTCTTGCGATGGCCGCGCGGTGCCTCAACGCGCGTTGTTTGCGGCGGGCTCGGACTCATCGGCGCTGGCCGTCCCACGCGACGAAACATGCAGACTACAAGAATGTGCCGTCCGCGTTCATCGGGGCGATCGTGAGCATAAAAGAGTGGGGTTCCCACGGGCCCTCGCGCGGGTCGAATGGGGCCTGCGGGTCGCCGAGATTGATCGCGCCAACGACAATGGACGCCACTCCATCGAGAGACTCGAACGTGGCCTCCACGTGGGTGTCTCGAGGCGGAACGGCGAAGCGGTGCGTGCGCATCAAGCGCCCGTTTTCGTCGATGAGTTGCGCAAAAAAATGAAAGCGCGCGTGCCCCTCCCAGTCCGCCGCGATGAGCAACGTCTTGGCTGCCGCGTGCTCGTCGCGGCCGCGATCAAACCGAAGCCACGTGATGCCCGTTGGCTCCACGGGGCGTGCGGCCAGGAGGCGCCTTGCGCGCGACGGAACGGGCTCATCCCAGCGAAAATCCAGGGTGCTGCGTCCATCCACCGTGCTCGAATGCTCGATGGCTTCGCGAAGGAGCAGCTCGTCGAAGCGGTCTCGTTCCTTCGCGCTGTCCGCGAAATTCTTCTGCAAAACGAACCACACGTCGCCCGCCGTGCGCCACGTCGTGCCGTCGTGGCCGCGAGCAGATTTTGCACTACTCGTCGTCAAAAGTGAGCCTGCGTGTGGTGAAAGTCGCTCGTCGAGCCACGCGAGAAATCGCCCGTCCGCCGCCTCGCGATCGCCGTGGGTGGGGCCGAGAATCGCGAACTCCGGGTCGCTCGAAGTGCGCACGGCCGCAAGCCCAAAGCGCAACGCGAGGGCGCGCGCGAGGGTCAAAGCCTCGGAAGAACTCGCCGCGGGGTTGCGCTGAAAAACCTGCAACTCCAAGACGCGCGCGGTCACCGACTCCTCGCTGCCATCCGCCGGGCCCAGGGCGACTACGCCGCGCGGGCCGGGGGTCAGTCGGTCGAAGCCGGCGGATCGCACGCCGCCCACGGCGCTCAGGACCACGTCCGCGGGGCCCTGAGAAAAGAGTGCATTCTGCATAGATGGGGGGAGACCGTCGAGGCGAACGTCCACGCGGTCCATGACTTGGAGAAGAGCCTCGGCCCCCGGGTCGTCTGCCGCGTGGAGGCACAAGCGGCCGCGAAGGGTGCAGCGACGAACGCTCGAATCCCAGTAAATTGCCTCGAAAACCGGCCTGCCGACGAGAAAGCTCTCGGGCGGGGCCGGCGCCACGATGGGCACCTCCACGCCGGCGTCATCGAGCGGAATCATCGTGCGCGCGATGCTCTGAGACAGCTTCTCGATGCTGCATGCGCTTATGCACATGGACGCAATTAGGCCCAAGGCGGCGGTTCCGAAGGACGAAGTGCGCGCGCGAAGAGGACTCGTCTTTTTGCGCCCGGGCGTCATGGGGTCGTGCGCGTAGCCGAGGTCTCGGCGACGAACAGAGGTCCATCGGAGGCCTTAAGGGCGCTCGGCGCTTCGAGGCCGAGGTGTGCCCAGGCCTTCTTCGTCGCGATGCGTCCGCGCGGCGTGCGGCCCAAGTAACCTTGCTGAAGGAGGAACGGCTCGTACACATCTTCGATCGTGTCGCGGGGTTCTCCGAGGGCAGCGGCGATGGTCTCAACCCCCACGGGTCCGCCCTCGTAGTCGACGCACAAGATACGGAGAATTCGGCGGTCCATTTCGTCGAAGCCCGCAGCGTCAATATCGAGCCTGTCACTCGACCCGTGAACGACCTTTTCGTCGATGGCACCCGTGCCCAAAACCTCAGCAAAATCCCTCACCCGCCGCAATAGCCGGTTGGCAATACGGGGTGTGCCGCGAGACCGTTTCGCGATGGCCAGCGCGCCCTCTCCGGTGATGGGGACGCCGAGGATTGTGGCCGACCGCCGCACGATGCGCGCGAGCTCCTCGGGCGCGTAAAAATCGAGGCGCACGTGGTGACCGAAACGCGAATACAGGGGAGCGGTGAGAAGGCCCGTGCGCGTGGTCGCACCGACAAGCGTGAAGGGCGGAACGGGAATTTGAATCGCGCTCGCGAAGGCGCCGTCGCCGGTCATCACGTCAATGCGAAACTCGTCCATCGCGAGGTACAGGCTCTCTTCGACGACGGGACTCAGTCGGTGAATTTCGTCGACGAAAAGTACATCGTTGGGCCCAAGTTTGGTGAGCAGACCCGCGAGTGCGCCCTTGTGTTCGATGACCGGGCCCGTGGTCATGTGAAGTTGCACGTTCATCTCGGCGGCGAGAATTTGCGCGAGCGTTGTCTTGCCAAGACCTGGGGGGCCGCACAAAAGCACGTGGTCCAAAGGCTCCTGGCGTTGGCGTGCGGCTTGCACGAAGACGCGAAGGTTTCCCTTGTGTTTTTCCTGGCCAATGTAGTCGTCAAACGTTTTTGGACGCAGCGCCCGATCGAAGGGAACGTCTTCGTGGTGGGTGCCGCCGCCAATGATTCGCGGAGCATCTTCCGCCTCGGTGGGAGACTTGCGCTTGGCCATGGTGAGAACTCGTCGAGGCGTTTTTGGGGGGCTCAGAGAATGATCGTGCGTCGACCGTCGATGAAGACGCGCCGTTGCAAGTGAGCACGCACCGCACGCGCGAGGACTACGCGTTCCACGTCGCGCCCTACGCGCACAATGTCTTCGGGGCTCATGGCGTGGCTGACGCGGACGACGTCTTGCTCAATGATGGGGCCTTGGTCCAGATCGCGCGTGGCGTAGTGGGCGGTGGCGCCGGCCAGTTTGACCCCGCGCACGAAGGCCTGATGGTACGGTTTCGCACCCTGAAAGGCCGGAAGAAAACCGTGGTGAATGTTGATCACCGGGGGCGCCGCTTGAAGAAATTCTTCGCTCAGCACTTGCATGTAACGTGCAAGTACAATGAGATTGACGTGGTGTTTTCGCGCCAGTTCCAAGAGCTGCTGTTCTTGGGCCGGTTTGGTCTCCCGAGTGACTGGAAGGCAGAAAAAAGGCAGGCGAAACGAATTGGCCACGGCCTCAAGATCCGGGTGGTTCGCGGCCACGAAAGCGATCTCGCACGGCAGCTCGCCCTGCTGTTGCCGCAGCACCAAATCGTAAAGGCAAGCGGACTCGCGGGTGACAAAAATGGCCACGCGATCGGGGATGTCGGAGTAGCTCGACTGCCACGTGGCCTCGAGAGTTTGCGCCAACGTGTTGAAGGCTTCTTCGAGAGCGCGACGCGAGGTCGAGCCATCAAGCTTCGCGAGCGCTTGCGGCTGCGAGAGGCCTCCGAGGTCCACGACGATGCGCATGTAGAAACGCGAACCATTGCCTTCCAAGTCTTCGGCCGCGTGGTGACTCGCATCGACGATGTTCACGCCGAGTTCAAAAAAGAAGCCCGCGAAGCGAGCGACGAGGCCCGGGCGGTCCGGGGCGGATACCTGAAAGACGGCGTGAACGTTCGTAGCCATGGGCGCGCGAAGACTACCAGAACCGGCGATTTGCTGCCTCCCGCGTTTCCCAGCATCGACGCTGAAGCGAGAAAACGCTAGGAGTCCGCGCCATGTCCCAGTCGCTGCTCTTTGAGATAGGTGCCGAAGAACTTCCGTCGTCCTTCATCGACGCGGCTCTTGAGTCCATGCCAAAGCTTCTCGGCGACGCGCTGACCGCCGCACGAATCGGTCACGGCACCATTAACGCTTACGGCACGCCGAGGCGTTTGGCGTTGCATGTGGCGGGCGTGGCCGAGGGTCAAACGAATCTCGACGAAGAGGTTGTTGGGCCGCCAGAAGGTGCAGCTTACAAAGATGGAGTGCCCACGCGAGCGGCCTCTGCTTTCGCAGAAAAGCTAGGAATTTCCCTCGCCGAAATCGTGGTGAAAGAGTTTCAGGCTTCGGGCCGTCAGAAGGCTGGGCGCTTTCTCACGGGGCGGCGCACCGAGGGCGGCAAAGACAGTTTGGCGATACTTGGGCCGCTCCTCGAACGGTTGGTCACGGCGATTCCGTTTCGCAAATCCATGCGCTGGGGCGCGGGCGAGGCGACGTTTGGTCGGCCCGTGCAGTGGCTCGTCGCGCTCCTCGGAGACAACCTCATTCCCATGACTTTCGCGGGCCTTGTGAGCGGCCGGCACACGCGAGGGCATCGGTTCCTGGCACCAGAATCCTTCGAGATTTTGCACGCCGATGCGTACGTTGACCGCCTTCGCGCGGCCAAGGTTCTCGTCTCACGCCAAGAGCGCGAAGAGGTCATGCTGGCCCTCGTTGAGGCGGCAGCAAAGGCCCACGCGGCCGATTACGATCGCTTTCCGGCGCTCGTGGAGGAGAACGCTTCGCTCGTCGAGTGGCCCCACATCGTGGTGGGCAGTTACGAAGAGCGGTTTCTCGAATTGCCGGCCTCGGTCATACGTTCCGTAGCCCGAGGTCATCAAAAGTATTTCTGTATCCAGACGTCAGACGACGTTTTGAAGCCCTTGTATGTGGCCGTTGTGAATACGGCCGAAAATCCTGAGAATGTGGTGCGCGGAAACAACCGCGTGATGCGGGCTCGCCTGTCGGACGCGCGATTTTTCGTCCAAGAAGATCGCAAAGTGCGCATGGACGACCGCCTTGCAAAACTCGAGGGCATTGTCTTTCACGCGCGCCTCGGCACCGTTCACGCGAAGGTTGTGCGCATGGAACGCCTCGTGGGTCTCCTTGCGGAGGCTCTCAACTTCACCCCCGGCGAGCGGAGTGAAGCGCTTCGCGCGACGCACCTTTGCAAGGCTGATTTGGTGAGCTTGATGGTGGGCGAGTTCCCTGAACTTCAAGGTCACATGGGGCGCGCTTACGCTCTGGCGCAAGGAGAAACGCAGGCGGTCGCCGATGCCGTGCGCGATCACTACAAGCCTCTCGGCGCGGCCGATGGGCCCGCAGACAGTGCCGTGTCGGCGGCGGTGGCCCTGGCCGACAGGCTCGATACGCTCGCGGGTTGCCTCGGCGTCGGACTCATTCCGTCCGGTGCAGCGGATCCCTTTGCGCTTCGCCGCGCATGCCTCTCGCTTCAGCGCACGCTCCTTGAGCGCACCTTCGATGCGCGATTTGCGGGGCTCAGTCTCGACGCGATGTTTGGCGCGGCCTACGACGGTTTTGAAGATGTCAAGCTTGAAATGGATAGGGCAGCGACCCTCGCGCGCTGGGCGGAGTTTTCCAAGGAAAGACTGCGCGGAATTCTCTCGGCCAAGGCGTCCAATGCGGCCGCCGACGCCGTTTTGTCGGGCAGCTCGGTCGTCGGCGGGTCTGTGGGCCCGGCGGCCGCGTACCCGGTCTACGCGGCGCTGAAGGCAGAGGTTTTGGACGGTCTCGTGCAAACGAAGGCCCCGTGGCTCGAACACGCGCGCACCGTGGCCAAGCGGCTGTCGGGCATCGCGAAAGACGCCGCTCCCGTGCTTCACGGCGCGGGCGAGTTTACGAGCGACAGCGACAAGGCCATCGTGGGGCTCGTCCACGGCATCGACGAGCTGACCCAGTCGCTCGTGAGTCGCGAGGCCATTTCCAGGGCATACGCCTCCGCGGGTGAGCTTGCCACCACGGTCGATCGCATCTTCACCGAGACGCTCGTGAACGATCCCAACGATGCCCTGACGGCGAAACGCCTCGCGCTTCTCTCCTACGGCGCGGCGGCTCTTCAACGCCTCGGAGACTTCACCCGGCTAGGTTGATAGGCGAGGTAATCCGTGGCACATACGATAACGGTACGCGGGCTAGGGGCCAGTCCAGGGCGCGTGAAGGGTGTGCTCGTTTTGTCCGTCGCCGAGGCGGCGCGGCTCGGTCCCGCGAGGCCGGTCATTTTGGTCTTGCGCGATTGCCGGTCCGATGACGCGCGCGCCCTGGTAAATGCCGCGGCATTGGTGTCGGTGCGGGGCGGCGTGACGGGGCACGGGGCCATCATCGCGCGGGCCCTAGGCAAGCCGTGCATCGTCGCGTGCAGGCACTTGGATCCCAAACCTGCGGACGGCGAACTCGTGGTTCGGCCCGAGGGCGGGGAGCCGGTGGTCATTCGCGAGGGCGACGAAGTGGAGGTCGACGGCGCGAAGGGCCTGATAACCGTGACCCTGGCCCTGGCCCTGGCCCTGGCCCTGGCCGGGGACAAGGTTGTGTAGCGTACGCGTATAGGATTGGTAAAGTATGCGGCAAGGCTGTTTGCCTCGTTACGTCGCGCTTCCTGTCCGCACCGCGAGCCGCTAGCGTGAGGGCGTGACCATTCGGATATTCGCGCTTCATCGCGGTGCCAACGCGGTGGAGGAGCATTCCCTGAAGGACGTGGCGGGGCTCGTATCCCGAGACGACGTGGTGCTTTGGCTCGACGTGAGGGGCCATGAGAGCGCGGTCGTGTGCGAGCGCGTGCTCACAGACGTCTTCAAGGTTCACCCGCTGGTGCTTGAAGACATGTTTCAAGACGCGCCGCTGCCCAAGGTCGAAGATTTTGACGACTACGCGTACATCGTCGTGCACGGCCTCGATCGGCGTTCGGAAGACCCGGAAAATACCACGACCATCGAGCTCGATTTGCTCGTCGGGCGACGCTGGCTCGTCACGCACCACACCGACAGCCTTCGCTCGACGGAGAGCGTGGAGGTGGAAATTCGCAAGAGTGCGAAGCTCTTCGCCAAGGGCCCATCGTTCCTTGCGCATGCAATCATCGACCAATTGGCCGACCACTACGGCCCATTGATGGACCGCTTTGAGGCCGACATCGAGGCCCTCGAGGTGACGGTACTCCAAGAAGACGACCACAATCCCACCGTGGAAATCTTCGCGCTTCGTCGCGCGCTCTCCAAAATAAAACGCGTCGCAGTTTACCAACAAGAGGTCGCTCGGCGGCTCGCGCGCGGCGAGTTCGATCACATTGAGGCGGCCGCTCTCCCATTCTTTCGTGACCTCGCCGATCACTTCGCGCGGGTCGCGGACCTCGCCGACAACTCCCGCGACACGCTCAACGCCATCTTCGAAACCTACCGAAGCGTGCAAAGCCAAAAGTTGAATGAAGTGATGAAAGTGCTGACCATTCTCAGCACCGTGATGCTGCCGCTCACCTTCATCGCGGGCATCTACGGAATGAATTTCGACGTCATGCCCGAGCTCCGCTGGAAGTACGGCTACGCGTTTGCGATCGCGCTCATGGTCGCCACGACCGCCACTCTCCTCATCTTTTTTCGTCGCCGACGCTGGTTGTAGAAGGCCGACGCGCGCTTAGCGCCCTTTTCAGCGGCATAGACGCCGCTGCGGCTCACGCCGCCTCGCCGCCCGCTTCGGAAAAGTGCGCTACCTACTTCCCGGGGCTTCGCCCCGACGCCGCTACGCGGCTCCCCAAAATCGGCTCCCGCCGATTTTCTAGAGCAGTCCTCGGTCAGATACACCCCGATGGGGTCTATCTGACCGAAAACCGCTCCAACGCCCCTTTTCAGCGGCATAGACGCCGCTGCGGCTCACGCCGCCTCGCCGCCCGCTTCGGAAAAGCGCGCGGGAAAAATGCACAAAAAGAAGCGCCGCACCCTTGTGCCGCACTTCTTTTTTTTGGCCTCTTTCGTGTGAACGAGGCCCGAACGCTATTTTACGAGCGACGCTTTGCGGCGAGCTTTTGGGTCGCTTCGTCGAGAGCCTTGGCTAGCTCGGCTTCGACGGCAGCGCCGCGCGCCCACTGGCACGCCTTGATGAGCGTGGTCTTCGTGGTCTCGCAGACCTGAGCCTGACGATGACGCGAAAGCCCTTGAAAAGACTGCTGCATTTCCGATTGGATGGCCCGAACGGCGGGGGTGCGACTGCCACGCATGGTGTTCTCCTAAAATTGAACGCGCACGATTAGCGACGCGCGCGCCTGAATGCAAGCTTTTTTCGAGATTCACCGTTGCGGTTGTGTCGATAAACCGCAAACCCCGCGACACACCCCAGCCGCAACTAATACTTCGTATGCCCATCGTATGCGTGCGGGAATCTTGCCGCCACTTCCCCTCCCTTTCCCAGCATCGACCTAAGCGGCAGCGCGCTCGGAACTCCGCGACCGACGGTCAAGCACGTGCGCCGCCGTGACAACGACCAGCGGAATGACCGGGCCCGCCGCGTGCGCCGAATCGCCCGCAAGCAGGTGGCATGCGACCGCGCCGACAAGATCGATCGTGAAGCCGGCCCAGGCCCACTCGCGCCAAAACGCTGGAACCGCAGCGGAAAACTGCGTGACCAGCAGCGCCGCGACACCCACAAGTTTACCGGCCCCGAGGACCGTGCAGAAGTAGGCCGGCAGCGAAAGAACCGCCATAGATTCAAGCAGTTGCTGCGGTTGTACGATGTCGGCGACGGCGGAACAAGTCATCAACACAACGGCCAACCCGAGAAGTATTTTGTCCATTTTCATGAGCTTGCTCCAAAGCACAGCGCGCGCCGATCCGCGCCTGCTAACGCCGCGAACGCCGCCCGCCGGCGATCCCGTGGTAGGCCGCGACGGCATCATGGCAGATGCGCTCGACGGCGAAGAATTGACGGTCGATAGTCTCACGGGTAGTTGGCGTATTACCCAGCGAAAAAGGGGGCATCGCCACTCGACGGACGATCTTCTCACGGGCTGGTATGCCGCGAACTGCGGGGTGGCTGTGCAACGTATATTGGACCTCGGCGCGGGCCTCGGCTCCGTCGGACTCTTGGCCCTGTCGAAGTTTCCCGCCGCGCGTTTGACCTCCATCGAGGCGCAAGAGGTGAGTTTCGCGCTCTTGGAACGCAACGTGAAACTGAACTATCTTGAGGGCCGCGTGCGCACGATTCACGGTGATTTGCGGCACGTGAGCATCGAGGCGAGGGCCTTCGACCTCGTCACCGGAAGCCCGCCCTATTGGGACGTGAGCGAAGGCGTGCTCCCGGCCGATTCGCAAAAGGCCCACGCGCGGTTCGAGCTGCGCGGGGACGTGCGCGATTATTGCCTCGCCGCCGAGCGGGCCCTCGCACCCGGTGGCCGCTTCGTGTTCTGTTTTCCAAGCGTTCAACGGCCCCGCGCCGAACGGGCCGTTTCCGCCGCTGGGCTCGCGATTCTGCGTTCCCGAGACGTCATTCCGCGCGCCGGTTTGCCCGCGCTTTTCAGTCTTTTTTGCTGTGGGTGCCCGGAAGACAGCGTGCATACTGAGCACGTACGTGAAGTGGCTTATGTTGTACGTGACGCAGACGGAACACAGACGAAGGAACACGCGGACTCGCGCGCTCTCTTTGGCCTCGGTTTGTAGTCACGCGCGCTCACAAAAATCATCAAGCGGGCCCTCACGAAGTGCGCAGGACAGATTTCAAGACCGCGGCAACGGTCGTCCACTCGGGCTCCACGAACCCCAACGCGACCCCTTGGGCATCGCTCCGAACGACGCCCACCGGCACGGAAATATCTCCGTTTACCCCGGTAAAAGTCATGGTTCCCTTCGTTCCCAGGGGCGGCACCGCTCCCGCGCACGTGACGAGCGCGCCCGTGACGGAAATGTTTACGAGGGTTGCGTCGAGGGTCATTTTGCCGATCACGAGCCGCGCGGTGCCCGACGCGGGCATGCGCTTGCCCATGCGCCAGCCGCGTTCTTCGTCGCTCAAAAATGGCGCGCGAATGTCTTCGCGGAGGACGAGAGACACGGCCACGAGCACCGCCAAATCGACGATCAAGATGGAGGCTTTGTAGGCAAAATTTCCCTGCGGGAGGCGCAGGCCGCTGTCGAACAAAAGCGCAAACGAGTAGAGAAAAAACAGGACAAAGCCCCAACGTCGACCCGAGTAGATTCCAATTCCCGCGAGGGGCGCGCCAAGAACGAGCGCTGCCCCGAAGGTGCCGAAACCGAGCAGCCATTGACGGGCCACAACCTCCAGCGAGTGGCCGCTGGTGAACGCCGCCTGCGCCACATTCGCGAGGGGGCTGACGATGTACGCCAGCGCGATGGCGCGAACAAGAGGGGGTCGTGTGAACATCATGGCGCGGGCAAGTCTACAGCGCCTTTCGCGAAGTGCGCGGCCCCATTTTCTTTCCTCCGCACGCCCGAAATCGACACCAAGAAGGAGCACCTTCGACGCGCGCGAAAAAGACTGGGCCCGGCGGAATTTGCCCGGGTTCCGCCGCGCATTTTGCTGCTTATTTTCAGAGTTTTGTGTTGAAGGCCATGTCGGCGCGGGTGACCTCGCCTTGGATGGTTCCGGCGGCATTCATGAAGAACGTGCTGCGCCCCTGGCAGTCGAGGTAGTCGACGGGCGGCGTGTCGGGGCCGCCCGCGCAAATCAGCACAAGGTTTTTCGTCGCCACGTTTCGCGCGGACGTCACGCGAATGAAGTCGAAACGATGGTCCGAGAGGCACGCGTTCCCGACCCCGCGGCAAAAGCTCGCATCCTCCGGATGGTTGTACCAGTGGCTCGGCGTCATCCCGCCCAGCGCCGCATTGCCCGCGATCTTCATAAAAAGACGCGTCATAAACGGTGCGGTGGCGGCAGCCGGCCCCGGGAGGTCGAGGCTGATGCCCTTCAGCGGCTTCTTGGTGAAATACAGAAACATGTAATGGAGTTTGGCGGCGAACTCCGCTGTCGGCTTCCCGTTGGCCTTCGTGAACTGGTCGAACATGACGACCGACATCGGCACGCCTTCTTCTGACGGCAAGTAGTGGTAAAGTTCCGAGAATTCCGTATCCGCGCCGCCCGACGCCTCAAGCCCCATGTACAGCCCCTGCACGCCGCCGGCCCCGCCATCGCTTCCCGTCCAGCGGTTCCACTTGTCGCGGGCCAAGGGAGCATGAACCTTCCGCACATCGCGCTCGGAGCCGTCGGAGAACTTCGACGACGAGTAGCGGTAAAGCGGCGACCCCATGGGCAGGGTGAGCGTAATGTCCGGGTTGCTCCCCATTTCCGCCTGACTTGCACTCAACAGATCGTACGTCGCATCAAACGCCGCTTTGTAAACCGCAGGCGACTTAAGGTCAGGCATTTTACAATATCTTTCGAACTTTAATGGCAACGCCATTGAGGCAGACGTACAAAGGGCACTCTACCGACGGCCGTACTGGCACCAAGCGTCGCACGCCAACAGAAACGGGCTAGAGCGTGAGCTCCGATCGGCGGATTAGGGCCTATAAACCACGTCTGCAACACAAATTTACGCTCATCTGGCGACCAATGGCCATCGTTGCCCCTCACACCTCGCGGTCGGCAAGCGCGCTTTCTACGTTTTATCGATACCAAGCCTGTGCTAGGATATCCCCTCGGAATAGCCTCGAATGACCGACCGTCCCCTCGCCCCTTCACCGCCCCAAGTTGACCCCCACGGTTCCCCGCGCGCCGGCGTACTGGCGGGCGCGGCGGCTGCGACTCTCGGCATCGCATTTCTCGTCTGGGTCGGCGTGGCGAAATCCGACAAAACGCGGTCAGCCGTGCCGCACGATGGCTTGACCCCGAAAAAAGCTGCGACCTCGGTGGACGCCGGCACCCGCGATGCGGTGGAAGATTCCGGCCTCCCGGGCGATAAGCTCGCGGCCATTTACTGCGCGTCGTGCCATTTGTTGCCGCCCACAAACGCCGCAACCAAGGAGAACTGGGCCTTCACACTCAATCTCATGGGCTATTACTTGGGCGTCGAAAACGCGTCGTTTCGTGCGGGTTATCGATACGAAGAGTGGGCCGAGATGCTCGATGCCGCGCGTCTGCCCGCCAAGCGCATGCTGGCATACGCTGCGTTTGAGCGCCTTCGCCGCTATTACCTCGACGCGGCCCCGGATGAAATGGGGGCCAGACCCGTTCAAAACGTGCCAGAAACGGATCTGTTTGAGCCGCTGCCCAGCGACTACCGGCCCGCGCAAGGCGTGACCACGATGGTCACGATCGACTCGAAGCGCCGGCGAGTCGTCCTCGGCGACGCCTTCACGAGCAGTTTGGTCATCCTTGACGCCGGCGGCCGCACACAAAAGACGCTGGCCGCCCTGGGAATTCCCGTCGATCTCGCCATTCGCGGGGCCGACTACATCGCCACGCTCATCGGCGTTCTCTCCACCACGAACGCGCGTCTCGGCAGCATTGTCCGCATCCCAGCCGCCGCACCACACGCACATTCCGGCGCAACGCCCGAGGTACTGGTTCGAAACCTCTTTCGGCCGACCGCCTCCACATTCGCGGATTTGAACGGAGATGGCCTCGACGAAATCGTTTCGTCGCAATTCGGAAACCACCGCGGCCAGGTCTCGGTATTCGAGAGAAAGGCCCACACGTGGGAGGAACACATACTGCGAGTCCAGCCTGGAGCCATACGTTCCGAGGTTGCGGACCTCAACCACGATGGTCGCCCCGACATCGTCACGGTCTTTGCCCAGGCCGACGAGTCGGTTCACGTTTTTATGAACGAGGGCAATCTCGTCTTTCGCGATGAAACGGTCATTCGCAACATCTCGTCGTTCGGTTCGTCGCACCTGCAACTCGTCGACATGAACGGCGACGGAGCCCTCGACGTGGTGCTGGCAAACGGCGACGACGGCGATTTGCCCGTGCACACGCTCAAGCCTTTTCACGGCATTCGCATTTACACAAACGATGGGCACGCGCGGTTTACGGAGAGCTTCTTCTACCCCATGTATGGTGCATACAAATCCGTCGCGGGCGACTTCGACGGCGACGGCAAGCCCGACCTCGCGGCCATTGCATTTTTCCCCGATTGGGACGCGGTCAAGCCCGAGTCCTTCGTGCTTTTGCACCAAGGCGAATCCATGCAGTTTACACCCATGCGCGTGCGCGGCCTACCCGAGGGCCGCTGGGGTTGCATGGACGTCGGCGACATCGACGGCGACGGCGATCTGGACGTCGTTCTCGGCGGCATGTACGACCGCGTGGGCGTCCCGAACGACACCGTGTGGAACCGCATTTCCAAGGGCCCGTTGGCCGTCGTATTGCGCAATCAAGGCACGCGCCGATGGTGACGACCCCCTCGCGTCGTCGCCGCCAAGAACCCGCAAGACCATGAAAATCCGAAGACTACTTTTCGCATTATTCCTAGGGATTTCCCACGTTTCAAGCGCCAAGGGAACTTCCGACGAAGCCGCCACCGAAGCGCCGGGCGCGGCGGGAAACGAGGCGCCGCGGAGCTACATTGGTCTGCGGGTCGGGGCGTCGAGCGGCATCACCACGGGGCAGCCCGAAGTGTGCGGCGAGCTGACCCCATTTGCCTTTCTTTCCATTCACGCGTGCGGCTCCGGCGCAGGGCTTTGGAGTTCGTCGAACGGCCGCGAAATCTCCCACTACCGCCTCGATTGGCATCTTCCGTCGGCCAAATTCGGAGGCGTCTTTGTAAAGGCTCTCGTAGGCGCAGGTCTCGCGGAACTTCAGCTCACAAGCGACGACCCAGGCTTCAAACTGGCCAGCACGGGCCCGCGCGGCGTTGAAACCGCGGGCCCCGAATTCGCCGGCATCCTTCGCGCCGTATTGCCGCTGGAACACGGTTTTGAGGGCATCGCCGACCTCACCGCGGGCCTCGCGTATTTCGCCCACGCGCCGGCCCTGGTGACGCCCCAGGCCCGGGTTCAGCCCTTTGTGGGGGTCAATGTCGGCCTCGCGTTTTGAAGCGATGAGGGGGGCTCCTACGGCCCGGTCTCAGCGCCCTCGGCAGGAGTCGAACCTGCGACCAACGCTTTAGGAAAGCGCTGCTCTATCCACTGAGCTACGAAGGCGAAGCGCCCCCACTAGCGCGCTTTTGGCGAATAGAAAATCGCCCGGGCGAGTTGTGAGCCCTTAGGTCGCCGCTTGGTGCTCGTGCATCTTCGCGCCAATGGCTTTGCTGACCGCAAAAAGCACGAGGCCGGCGGCGGTGGTCGCGACGACGATCGCGCTAAAGAGCTGCACTTCTCCAAGTTTTTCCGACGATCCGCCGATGATACCCGCGAGGTAATTCGCCACAAAACTTGAGAGAAACCACACGCCCATCATGAGGCTCGTGAGTCTGCCCGGTGCCAAGCGCGACACCATCGAAAGGCCTACGGGCGATAGGCAAAGCTCGCCCACGGTGTGCAGAAAATACGCGCCGACAATCCACAGCATGTGGGCCTTGGCGCCGTGTTCCGTCTCTTTCGCGGCCCCAATCATGAGCACAAAACCCGTGGCCAAAAAGACCAGGCCAAACGCCATTTTCACCGGCGTCGAGGGGTCTTTCTTGAGGTCCGAAAGCTTGACCCAGAGGGCAGAAAAAAATGGGGCGAGGGTCAAGATAAACAGCGGATTAAGGGCCTGAAACCAGGTGGTTGGAATCAAGAAACCGAAGACTTCCCGATCGACTTTTTCAGCCGTGTACAGGTTCATGAGTCCGCCGGCTTGCTCGAAGGCGGCCCAGAAAAAGATGTTGAAAAATGCGAGCGTGAAAATGACGCCGAGGCGGTCGGTCTCGATAGGCGACAACGCCGCCTTCATCGGCACGCCACTTGTACCTGTAATCTGCACAGACTTGGGCGCCGGTCGGAGACCAACTTGCCCGAGAAGTTTTTTGTGCAGCGCCAAAAACGTGAGAAGGCCGAAGCCCATGCCGACGCCGGCGGAGGCAAAGCCCCAGTGCCATCCGAGCTTTTCTCCAAGGGTTCCGCACACGAGCGGCGACAAAAAAGCGCCCAGGTTGATGCCCATGTAGAAGATCGTGAAGGCACCGTCGCGCCGCGTGTCGGAGCTGTCGTAGAGGCCGCCCACCATGGTGCTGATGTTCGGCTTGAAGAGACCGTTGCCGATGATGAGCGCCGAGAGCGCCGCAAAAAAAGCGACGTGCCCCGGAACGGCCATCAAGAAATGGCCGATCATCATGATGACGCCGCCGATGAGCACCGCTCGCCGTTGGCCAAGAATGTTGTCCGCGAGCCACCCGCCAAGGACCGGTGTGGCGTAAACGAGAGCCGTGTATGCCCCGTAAATTTTCAGGGCAAATGCTTTATCCCACCCGAACCCGCCGCGCTCCGTGGCCGCCACCATGTAAAGCGTGAGCAGTGCACGCATTCCATAATAGCTCATACGCTCCCACATTTCGGTGGCGAAGAGCAGGTACAGACCAGACGGATGCCCCGTCAGACGGGCGGGCTTTGAGGGAACGATCGAAACCATGCGTCCTCACGCCTAGCGAATCGCGCGCGCGTTGTCGCGTTTCCTGCGTTCGTCCACCAACATGTGTCTCCCGTCGGCCACGCCCCGCGCAGCTCAACGCGGCGTGTGCGCCCGGGCCCCAAGATGCCCCGCCAACAGGCGCTCAAACGCCCACGATGGCACGCGGTCTGGCTCATCGAACTCGAAGCCCACGGTGCGTTTTGCCCACACCTCGGCGGTGCCGCGCGCAAGGGTTTTTCCAGGTGCTTCACTTCCTCCCCGAGGCGGAAGCCGCAGCTTCGTGCCTCTGAGAATGGCGGGAACGATGGCCCTAAATCCGGGTGCCACGCGCGACGGATCGAAAGCCTCGACAATCGGCGGCGAGACCGCGTCGGCCACGGCCAAGGGCCCGAGCCCGAGCAGAAGCTCGATGGTTCTGAGCACACTCGGCGTTGTGTAACGCGTCTCGGAACGAACGCCAGACGCCACGCGCCCCCCGGCGAAAAGCACGAAGCTCCGGTGACTATGCACGTGGTCCGAACCATTTTGCGCATCGTCCTCGGTGACGATAATCACTGTATTTTCCCAGTACTTGCTCTCGGCCACGCGTTCCACCAAACGACCTATGGCGTAGTCGTGGTCAGCCATTTGCGTGTCCGGCGTGTCGACGCCGTCGATGGCCTTATCGAAGTGCCCAAAGTGATCGTGCGACAGGCGCACGAGGGACAGAGACGGGAGGTCACCGCGTTCGACGAAGCCCTCAAACTCGCGCTCCCACGCATGTATACGATACACATCCGGAAACTTCTGATCGTAACACCTAAAATACGGGTCTGTGCGATTGACGAGCGACGCCCTCGTGGGAAACGCGACCCGCGTTGAGGTTTTCCAGGGTTCGCGCAGTTCCGGCGACAAGTAGTTGGGGTCTGTGGCTGGAAGGTGCGTGCGCGAATCGTCGCAAAAGAAACCGTAGTTCCGGACCGACAGACCCTTGCGGAGAGCTTCGTCCCACAAGAACCCGGCACCCCCGCCCTCCGCCGACTCCACGGCACCGAAGTCTTTGGCCCCGGGCAACAGATCTTCGTCGTCCGGGGTTGCGGCGTTCCAGAGCTTGCGCTCGGCGACGGTGGCGAGGCCCACATTGATGCCCCGATTGCCCCCTTCCCACGCGTACGCGTATTTGCCACGCTGCGCGTATTCCGCTGGAATTACCCGCTCAAGCCACTCGCTGGTCCGCGCGCCGGTCGACCAGGGCCACCCCTGTCCCGAGACGTCGCCGGTCACAAAAAAATGGTCGAGGGCCACGGCGTCTGCCAGCGCGTGCTGATTCGGCGACAGCCCGCGGCCCCAGAGGAGGAGGTTGCGATCGCCGTCCACGCCGTCGAGATCCGCGAACAGTTGATCGAACGTGCGATTCTCTCCGATGACGTAGATCACGTGCGAAACTTGTTTGCGAAGTTCGGTGTAGATTGCAGGTTCTTCCTCGCCAAGAACATCGAGGCGCGCGTTGTCTCGCACGATATCGGTTAGGGTTTTTACAAGTGTTTTATCGTTGCCAAGGAGATGCGTGTAGATTGCAGCCTCTTGCTCCTGCAGCGTAAAGCCGACGCCGCGGCCGAGGGTGTACGGGTTCTTGACAGCCACCTCGGGCAACGACCACGGGCCGAGCGGGTTCGGTCCGCCCTCGGTCTTTGCGGTACCGACGACGAGCGACGCCCCCTCGTGCACGAGCGTTGTGGGGTAGAAACCCGTGGGCATGAACGAGGCCACGCGGGCCTGGGCGACACCGTTCGTCAGATCGATGCGTGCGACCGCATTCGCACCACCGAGGCTGACCGCGAGTTCTCTCTCATCTGGGGAAAAAGCCAGGGCATTTGGTCCAGAAATCCGCAATTTCGGGTGCAGCCCGACGGAGAGCCGACCGGTCACCACGAGCTTGCTCGCGTCGACAAAAGAGACCGCATCGGCGTTGGCCTCGGCGACGACGAGCGTCGCGCAGTCTTTCGTGACCGCGAGGGCCACAGGAAGGGCGCCCACTTTCACACGCCCAAGGACCCGTTCTTCCTTCACGTCGACGACCACAATTTCATCGTCGCGAAGCGACGCGACGAAAGCCCGATGACCACACGCGGCGAGGGCATACGGGGCCTCACCCCCGGCCACGCCCTTTCCTGGCCTAAGGTCGACACGGCGAACGGCGCCTGGTAAAGTACTGCTATTTTCGTGAGCGCCAGGTACTTTCGCGGCGGCACGCGGGAGCGAAAAAAAGGCCAGCGCGTCATTCCCGTGAAGGACAGCCATCGCCTTTTCGCCATCCGCCGACAGCGCCACCTCGCCCACAAACGGACCCGACCCGAGCCCGAGGCCGCCAAGTCCGTGGATGGTCTTGAGCCCCACATCGATGCGTGCAGTTTGCACAAACCCCGCTGCGCCCTCATCAAAGATGTAGAATGCATCATCTCCGCCGCCGCCCACGAGAAGCCGCCTGCCGTCTTTGGATGCGGAAATCCCGCCGAGCGATGCGGGAATGGGGAACGCTTTTTCCACCGCGTGGTCCCCATCGCCGCGGAGAATAAAGAGCCAATTTCCAGCTGTTTCGGGATGGTAGGCCCCGGCGCCATCGCTCGCACGATCGAAGCCCGTGGTGACAACCGCCAAATGCGCACCGGCGCGCGTCAATGAAGCCGGGAGGCCTGCGCGAAAGTCGGGTGCCACACGAAGTCCTGGGTTGAGATCCACGCGCACCGTTCCCGGAACGGCGTCACGGGTGAGAGTGAAACCGGTGGACAGCCCGACGATGTCGGTACCCGTCGCGGACCCCCCGGCGACGCGTTCGCCGGGCCCCAAAATCGGTCGAACGATGGTGGTGCCCAGGGAGCGAGAGACCGAACGTCCGTCGATAGTTGCGACGCGCGCGCCCTTTTGAGTGGGCGAAACGCAGGCGACGACGACGGGAATGAGCAACCCGGGCGCCCACGGTAACCGAGTCCAACGAGCGAATGCCACGCGGAAAGAGCCCATGACCCGGAGGGTACGCCCGTTTGAGGACGAGGCCGAGGCCCTCTGAATTCGCTGGAGCTCCGCCGAGTCCTTCTGCATGATGCAAAGCCAGCGTCGCCGGGCGCCTCGACAAGTGGGCCGGGAATCGCGAACGACTGGAAGCCAGGACCACCATGCCCGAATCGATCGAGCGGCTATTTGCCGAGGGAACGCTACGCTACTCCCAAGTTTGGGAAGACCACCTCCTCGTCGAAGACGGCTTGAAGGCGGGCCCCGGCGACGACGTGCTCTCCATCGCCAGCGCGGGGTGCAACGTCCTCGGTCTGCTGCTTCGCGAGCCAAAACGCGTGGTCGCCATCGATCTCAACCCGAGCCAACTGAGCGTCGTTGAGTTGAAGCTGCGGGCCATCGAGCATTTGACCCACGAAGAATTCGTGAACCTGATCGGCATTCGCGAGGGCCTCGACCGCATCGCGCTTTACGAAAAAGTTCGGCCGCATTTGTCGGAGCGAGCACGCCAGTGGTGCGATGTGCGCGAGGGAGATTTCATCGCGGGTCTTCACTGGAGCGGCCGCCTCGAAGCGTTCTTTCGCGCTTGGCGCGAGGGCGGGCTTGGCCGCGTGCACAGCAAAGAAATCATCGACCAGATGCTGTCGTTTGAAAACCTCGAGGACCAGAAAGCCTTCTTCCTTGACCACTTCGGCACCGAGGGCGTTAAGCGCGAAATTGCTGCTTATTTCACGGTGGAACGCATTGGCGGCGAGGGGCGCGACGAGCGGCAGATGCGTTACGTCGCCGGCGCAGAAGACAAAAACGCGCGCCTCGCGAAGTACTTTTTCAATCGCTTCGCGACCATCTGCACCGCGACGCCGTCGTCACAAAATTGTTACCTCGAATCGATCTTGACTTCGCGTTACCGCAACCTCGAGAACATCCAGACCTACTTGCATCCGGCCAACTACGATCGACTGAAGTCGCTGGTGCCCCGCGTCGAACTCGTCAACGAAGAGGTCGGCGCTTACATCAAGAGTCAGCCCGTGAACGCGCTCAACAAGGCCAATCTTTCCGACCTTTTCGAGTACCTGAGCGAAGAGGTCTGCGAAGACATGTTTCGCACCATCGGTGAGCGATTTCGCGTCGGCGGGCGCATTATTTACTGGAACCTCTTCGTTCCCCGCTCGGCCCCGGAGCACCTGCGCGCCCTTATCGCGCCGCAAGAGGCGGAAGCCCAAGCACTTTATGCGCGCGATCGCGCTCTCTTTTACAGCGCGTTCCACGTCGATGAGGTCCAGCCCCGATGAGTGCCCGAAATGTTCGCGGCGACGACCGCAAATCCCGTCGTTTTCGCTTCCCCGACGATCAACTCCCAAATGTCAAGCTTGAACGCGACGGCACCACTTGGGTCGCTTTTTTGGCGGATATTTCCGAAGATGGCGCGATGGTGCGCCTTGAGGGTGAGGTGCCCGCGGTAAGGGCCACCGTCGACCTGGTGCTGACGGACTTCGTCGCCCTCGGAATCGCGCCACTGCACGGCATGACTGTGCATTCGGTGACCCACGCCTCGAACGGCACGAGCTCCGTCGTCGTCACCACCGAAGGCGAAGAAAATAGAGCCGTGCTGTGGCAATTGGTTGAACTGTTGTCGGTTGGGGCCGCCGCCGCCGCGGGGCAAATTGCTCGCGACGACGTCCCGCGTATTCCTGGTCGCGGCACTTACAACGACGCCGCCCGGCGCGATCGGCTCAACTTTTTGCGAAAAGTCAGCGGCGCTAATCTCAGCGCCCTCGACGAAACGCGCCTCGATCCGGAGCGCCTAAGCAGCAACATTGAGAACATGGTCGGCGCCATCGAGGTGCCCGTTGGCATCGGCGGTCCCCTGCTTTTTCGCGGCCAAGAGGCCCGCGGCATGATCTACGCGCCGATGGCCACCACCGAGGGAGCGCTCGTCGCCTCGGTCACCCGCGGCGCCACGGCCATCACGCGCGCCGGCGGCTGCATCACGCGCGTGCTCGGTCAACGCATGATGCGCGTGCCCCTCTTCGTGCTCTCGAGCCTCAACGGCGCGGTGATTTTTGCCCAGTGGATTCGCGAACACGTCGACAAGATTCGCGACCAGGTTCGCCAAGTCACGCGCCATGGCAAGCTCGTTTCCGTGGAGCCCATCATTCAGGGCAACATGGTCAACCTGAACTTCCTCTACGAAACCGGCGACGCCGCGGGTCAGAACATGACCACAGCGTGCACGTGGCACGCCGTTCAGTGGATCGTCCGGCAAATGAAGTTCTTCCGGGAAATCGAGATCCGCGATTTCGTTTTGGAAGGCAACATGAGCGGCGACAAAAAAGTCACCTATGGGTCGTTTCTCAACGGGCGAGGCACGCGGGTTGTGGCCGAGGCATTCATCCCCGGCGACATCTTCAAGGACGTCCTAAAACTCGACCCCACAGCCTTCGTCAAAGGCATTGCACGGGCCCAGGCGGGCGGAATCGCCGTGGGCATGGTCGGCTTCACGATCAACGCGGCAAACGTCATTGGCGCGATGTTCACGGCGCTCGGTCAAGACATCGCCTGCGTGCATGAATCCTCCGTCGCGCAGCTTCACGCCGAAAACGTCGACGACGGCGTTTACGCCTCCATCGTTCTCCCGGCCCTCATCGTTGGCTCCGTGGGCGGCGGCACTCACTTGCCTGCGCAGCGCGCGCTTCTCGACAGCATCGGCTGCGTAGGCGCAGGAAAATCACAGCGTTTGGCGGAAATCATCGCGGGCTTTTGCCTGGCCCTTGACCTCAGCACCGGGGCCGCGATGGCCTCGGGTCAGTTCGCGCACGCCCACGATCGCCTGGGCCGAAACCGCCCTGTCGAGTGGTTCTCCAAGAAAGATTTGACCCCCGCGTTCTTCGAGGCGGCCCTGCAAAAAAGCCTCGGTGACGCGGGCCTCAAAGTATCGGTCGTCGAGCCCGTCACGATGACCATGGGCTCCAGCATCATCGCCGATATTTCCAGTCGCAACATGGAGAAGCAGGTCGGGTTCTTTCCGATGCGTGCATATTACACGTCATCATCGGGCGAAGACTCCCATGTCGATGTCGTCTTGAAATCGAAGCCCCTCGACCAAGAAATCATCATGCTGGCCAACCGCATGGCGGCCATGTGCGGGCCGCGCGTGGCCACCGCCCACGACAAGGCGAAAGCGCGCACGGGTTTCTTGGCCTCGCACACGCGCGAGCTTGCCATTTACCGCCAAACAGACCCGCGCTTTGTGGCCCACACGCCCCGCGTTTTTCTGCTCTTCGAAGACGCAAAGCGCGAAGCCTACGTTCTCGGCATCGAGAAACTCTCGGGCCTGCTGCTCATGGATTCGGTCGAAGAGCCCGAAAAATGGACGCGCGCCGACGTGCGCACGGTCCTCGACGGTGCCGCCGAACTCCACGCGATTTGGCTCGGTCGCGAGGCTGAACTCGCCGGGCAACCATGGATAGGCGAGATTCCGAGCACGAAGCAGCGCACCGAACTGCGTGAACTCTGGGACTCCCTAATCGTCCAAGCGTCCAGCGAATTCCCTGAACTTCTTAACCTCGAAGAAGCCGACCTCGTGCGCTCTTTTATCAAGACGACGCAGGCTTGGTGGCCCGAACTCGAGGCTATGCCTCGAACCCTCTGCCACAACGACTTCAACCCTCGAAACTTGGCGATTCGCGCCGACGACAGCGGCACGAGACTCTGCGCCTACGACTGGGAACTCGCGACGCTCCACGTGCCCCAGCACGACGTGGGGGAATTTCTCGCCTTCGTTTTGCCCGCGGGCTTCGAGGCCGACCTGCTGTGGGAATACGTGGAATATGCACGCATTGCCCTGGAGAAAAGCAGCGAAAAGCCCATCGATGCCGCCCAATGGAAGCGGGGGTTTCAGCTTTCCTTGCGCGACCTCGCGCTTGATCGCTTCGCCCAATACACGATGGCGCACGTCTTCAAACAGTACTCCTTTTTGGAGTACGCGATGCGGAACCTCATTCGCATGATCGCGTTCGCGGAAGCGGCACCCTGAACGAAAAACGGGTAATGCCCGGGCACGCTTTTTTTACTGTTCGGAGTCCCGTGAGCCACAGCCATTCTTTTGCCGCCAAATTCCTTGGGCCCGCGCTGGTCGCCGGCCTTGCGGTTGCCCTTTCGGGCCTCGGCTGCGGAGGTGTCGCGCTCGGCGATTCAACCCCAGACGGCGGCCTCGACGCCGACGGTGCCCTTTTTGACGACGCCTCCGTGCGGATCCCGGACGGCGCGCCGATGCCCGCAGCCGATGGTGCCACGCGGCCCGAAGGTGGGCCCCTTCCCCCGTTTGTCGATGGCGGCGGCGGCCCCATTTTGCAGGATGGGGGCGGCCCCATAGTGATCGACGGTGGCCCGGTGATCCTCGTCGATGCGGGCCCCGGCGCCGGGTGCGCGGCACCGAGCGGGGTCTGCGGGGGCGTTTGTGTGCCCCTGCAAACCGACGGAAACAATTGCGGCACATGCAATACGCGTTGCGCTGGTCGCACGGTCTGTTCTGCCGGTTCGTGTGTGTGTGTCCCCGGCGAGGCCTTGTGCAACGGTCAGTGCACCACAACGTCGAGCGATGCGCGCCACTGCGGCACGTGCAACAACGCTTGCGGCGCGAGCCAGGTTTGCTCGAATGGCGTTTGCACGACGCAATGCGGAGCAACTCAGCAAAATTGCAACGGTTCATGCGCAGACCTTCAAACCAACGGGCAAAACTGCGGCCGCTGCGCAAACGCTTGTGGCACAGGTCAGGTATGTACGGCCGGGTCTTGCACCTGCGCCGTGGGCAATTCGTGCCGCGGCCAGTGCGTCAACTACACGACGGACGCGCAAAATTGTGGCGGCTGCGGCAACCAGTGCGGTAACGGCCAGGTGTGCAGCAACTCCGCGTGCATCTGCCCGGGAGGTACCACCGCGTGCGGCAACACATGCCGCAACCTCCAAAGCGACGCGCAAGCCTGCGGCTCGTGCGGAACCCAGTGCCCCGCAGCCGCACAGTGTCTGCTCGGCGTATGTGCGTGTCCCACCGGCGCCAGCGTGTGCGCCGGTGCCTGCACCTACCTGCAAACGAGCCCGCGAAACTGCGGCAGCTGCGGCACTGGGTGCACCAATACCCAGGTCTGCAATGGCGGCACGTGCGGAACAACCTGCACAGGTGCCCTTACGAAATGCACGGGGGCTAACGGTGCCTCCGTCTGCGTTGATCTCCTCACAAACATCGGCAGCTGCGGCATCTGCGGTCAGGTCTGCGCGCAAAACCTAGCGTGTGTGGGCGGGGCCTGCACGTGCGCGCCGCCGTTTATCATCTGCGCCGGTCGTTGCCTCGACCCACGCACCGCCCAGACCAACTGCGGTTCGTGTGGGTTCACGTGTGGCACCGGCCAAACCTGCCGCAGTGGCACCTGCAGCTAAGGCCCTGGTTAACCCGCTGCGACCGGGTGCCACCGGGTGTGACCGGGTGCGACCGGGTGCCACCGGGTGAGCCCATCTCCCGCTCCCCGAATGGCACATCCCGCGACAGCATGCACACCTATGGACACACCCGAAGTAACCGAAGCCCCGCTCGTCCCCCGAATACGCACGTGCGACGGCTGCACCGCGTGCTGCGAAGGCTGGCTCACAGCCGACGTACACGGAAAGTACATGTATTCCGGGCGAATGTGCCACTTCAAGGGCCCCGGTCACTGCACCATCTACGACCAGCGCCCCGGTTTGTGCGTGAACTTTCGCTGCGAATGGATAGACAACAACGACATTCCTGAATGGCTCAAGCCCAGCCTCAGCAAAGTCATCATGTACCGCCGCATGGTCAACGACATCGGCTACATCAATATCGTCGAAACCGGTGCCAAGATGGATTCAACGCATTTGAATTGGATCATTCTACACGCACTCCAAAATGGGCTTAATATCCGTTACATGGTGGACAGCGGCTGGAATTTCATTGGCTCCCCCGAGTTTCTAGCGGCCATGAACCAATAATATTGAAGTTATTGAGTCGACCAGCACAGACTGTGCCTGTCAGGCCACCCACGGATCGACGGCCAGCGGCGCGTCTGGCCCTGGCGGCGGCCCTTGCCCTCACGGCCGCGTGCGTCACGACCCGCGGGTCACTTTGGTACGAGACAGGAACAGCGAGCACCTGGAAAAGCCAAGAATTTCAATGGCTTGAGACCGCTCTTGCGGATATCTTACGGGCGCGAGACATGGAGCCGATTGCGGACACGCGGATGGCAGCCGGGGCCTTGCAACTGGCTGAATTCATTGCGAATGACGCGCATCACCGCCGACCAAGCACGGCCTCGGCGGATCGCCTGATGCGCGTTGCGGGGGTGCTCGAACACCGGTGGAATTTCTCCTCCTGGCGGGGGGTCGGTCCGCCGCCGGCCGCCGCGCTCGCCGCCTCTTTCGCGCGAAGCCTTGATGCGCCCACCGGAGCGAAAGTCGTGGCCTTTGGCGTTGCACGTGCCCCGGGCGCGGACGGCCGCGAAGTCGTGGTTTTGGCCTGGGCCCAGCGATTTGCGCACTTCGATGGGCCTATTGCGCGGGTGGCCGCCGTCGGGGACGTGATTCGTCTGCGCGGTGCGGGACGGGGACTTTCGGGCAATGTGTTACTCGCGGTGACCGCTCCAAACGGTGTTCTTTCGAACAAAACCGCCGGCGACGCGGGCCACATTGACGCCGAGGTTGTCGTCTCGCAACCCGGGCTTTGGCAGGTGGAACTCGTGGGAACCTTGGCGAATGGGCCCTTTCCAGTCGCGAATTTCCCCGTTTACGTGGCCGTTTCCGACGACCCAAAGGCGACGCCGCGGGATCATATGATTGTATCTGAATCCGCCTTTCGAGAAGAACTAATGACCCTCGTCAACGCGGCGCGGAAGACCGCCGGGTGCCCAAGCCTTGACGACGACGCGCGCTTGACCGTTGCCGCCCGGGCTCACAGCCTTGCCATGCGCGACGAAAAGTTTTGGGGCCACGAGTCGCCGCGGACGGGTTCTCCCTCGGATCGCGTGCGCTTCGCGGGCCTTTTGACCACGCGTTCCGGCGAAAATATCGCCCGCGGGCCTTCCGCCCAGGACGTGCACGAGAGCTTGATGGACAGCCCCGGCCATCGCTCCACCATTCAGTCGTGCGTATACACGCACGTTGGTCTGGGCATCGTCGCGGGAGCCGCCCACGACGCGTCTGATTGGATTGTTACCCAAGAGTTCGCCCGTATCAATCCCACTATTGCAATCGGTGACGCGCTGCGAGACATCCTTTCTCGGGCGAATCACCAGCGCGCCGCGGCTGGACTCGCGGAGCTTCGTTGGGAGCTTCGCCTGGCGGAAGCCGCACAATTTGCAGCGGAATCGATGGTGAGCCCGGCTGCCGACGCCAACGCCACCGGCAAGTTGGCCCTCGCGCAATTGGCCAAGTCAGACGTGTGGTTTGCGCATTTAAATGCAAGTTGGGGCGAGCGCGATTCCATCGAGTCCACTTTGTCGCTAAAGTCCTTTTCCGCGACCGAGGTAGATAGCATTGGAATAGGAGTCGTTCAGGCGAGTTTAACCGGTAAGCCCACAAATCAATTGTTCGTCGTCGTCATGACAGCCCAAAGCGGATCGCGGCGGCAAAGCCATCCCGCGCGGCCACTTGCCCCGCAACAAAACCCGAAGGCCCCGTGATGCGGACTGTGACCGCATCTGCACGGCTTCGTTCGCCCTTGCCGCCCACGGTTATTGCCCTCGGAATAACAAGCTTTTTCACAGACTTAGGCGCGGAAATGATCTTTCCGCTGCTGCCCATGTTCGTCGCCACCCTGGGCGCCAATCCCGCGTTCATCGGTCTCGTCGAAGGCCTCGCAGACGCAGGCGCGAGCATCTTGAAGCTCGCCATGGGCTGGGCCGCAGACAAGTTTGCCCATAAGAAGCCGTGGGTTCTTTTCGGATATGGACTCGCCGCGTTTGTGCGTCCATTGGTATTTTTTGCAACCGCGCCTTGGCAGGTGCTGGCGATACGCCTGACGGACCGCGTTGGAAAGGGCCTCCGCTCTACCCCACGAGATGTACTCTTGGCGAACGCGGTTTCACCGGAACAGTCAGGGCGCGCTTTCGGGTTTCATCGGGCGATGGACCATGCGGGCGCGGTCGTCGGGCCCATCGTGGCGAGCGCGTTGCTTGCGTGCGGCGTGCCGCTGCGCTTCGTTTTCGCGTCGGCGCTTGTGCCCGGCCTTTGCGCGGTCGTCGCCGTTTTGACCGTAAAAGAACGCGCGACGGCGAGGGCGGCCGAGGAGCGTCGCGCTACGACGACGGCCGGTCGCGAGGACGAACCGGTTCCCGGGTCGCTCAAGCAATATCTTGCAATCATTTGCCTTTTTGCCCTGGGAAATTCCACAGATGCGTTCTTGCTCTTGCGCGCCCATAGCATAGGCATTTCAATACTATCGCTGCCGTTTGTTTGGTCCGCCTTTCACGTGGTCAAGGTCGTGGTCGCGTATTTCGGCGGCTCGTGGTCCGATCGCCTGCCCCGGCATCGCCTCGTGGTGGCGGGCTGGGTGACGTACGCTTTGGTGTACCTCGGTTTCGCTTTCGCCAAGCAGACGTGGCATATTTGGGGGCTATTTTTGGTCTATGGTGCGCACCATGGCCTTTGCGAGCCCGCAGAGAAGGCCATGGTCCGCGATCTCGCGCCGGGCTCAGCGCTGGGGCGAGCGTTTGGGCTTTACAATTTCTCTGTGGGCATCATGGCCCTGCCCGCCGGCCTGCTCACCGGGTGGCTTTGGCAGGCATGGGGCCCCGTCGTGGCGCTCGGCGCGGGGGCTGCTACGGCGGGCGCGGCGACCGTTGCGCTGCTCGCATGGGGCGGCGCGCAGCGTCGGGTTATTTCTTCGGCGTGACCATGGGCTTCCACGCGAGAAGGAGCACCGGGGTCATGAAGAGATCCGCAAAAACGGCCGACGCGAGGGAGATGGCGAGCAGGGTTCCGAGGTGATGGAGGCCCACGAACTCACTCGCATTTAGCGTGAGAAAACCCAGGGAAACCGCGGTTGCGGTGATGAACATGGGCATGCCCGTGGACGTCAATATTTCCTTCACAGCGATGGCGTGCGCGTCTTTTTCCCCTTGGCCCAAGAGCTCGGCGAGGCGCTCGCGAAAGCGCGCCAAAAACTGAATCGTGTCGTCGTCGGCGACGACCAACGTGATCGAAAAAACGATGACCGTGGAAGGCTTCACGTCGATGCCAAGGGCGGCCATCGCGCCCAGCGTCAAGAGCAGCGGCGACAGGTTCGGCACGAGCGCAATCAGCGCCAACCGCCACGACCGCAGCACAAAGAGAAACACGATAAACGAGGAAATAACCGCGCCGGCGAGGGACTTGGTAAGACCGCCGACGAGACTGTCGTAGATGCCATCGGCAACTCCGTAAATGCCCGTCACGCGCGCGCGCACGCCCGCGGCCTTCGCGTGTTCGTCGAGCCACGGCTTAAAGTCGTCGAGGAATTTTTTCGCCTGCGACGAGCCGTTGTCGGGAACGAGCGCCACCACCGCGGCCGAATCGTGATCCGTCGAAAGCACATCGCGCAAGGCCTCACGGTCTTCGACCGCGTTCAGCTCCTTCACCGCGAGGCTTCGCTTGTCGGGGATTGGAGAGTTCTTCGCGACGTCTTCGCCTGCAAATAGCCTGTGCGCCTTCTTCACGGCCCGCACATGCGAACCGGCGTTTTTGACGAGATCGCCGTGCTTGGTTTCGAGCTCGCGGACAACGTCGTCGAGAAATTGAAGAACCTTGGGCTCGAGCATCGCTCCGTTCGGCGCGTACCCGGACTCGGGCAAACCCTCGACGTGGATGGCCATCGGAACACTCCCACCGGCACGCGCTTCGAGACGACGAATATTTTCCCACAGAGGTGAATGGGGCTTGAGGTCGTCGTAGGAAAAATACTCTTTACCAACGCCGCGTGATGCCACGGTGGCCAGGGCCAAAATGGCCAAAAATACAGCCGTTACGCGCTTTGGCGCATGCGTCACGACACCGTGAACCCACGCGATAAAGCCCGCCACAAGCCGCGCAATCCCTTTTTCTTGAGACGCGCCGTCGGCGGAATTCGCAGCAGCGGCCGGAGCCTCGGGCTTCATCAGCGTCATGGCGAGGGGCAGCACCGTGACGTTCGCGAGCCACGTGAGGAGCATGCCGCCGGCCGTGACGAGACCAAACTGCTGAATCATCGTCATGTCCGCGAGGGCCAAACTGACGAACCCCGCGGCGATCGTAATTTCGGTCAGTAGGCACGGCCAAGCGCTCTCTTTGATGGCGTGGGAAACGGCCTCGGGCCAGGGTTTTCCCTTGGCAAAGCTCGCGCGCGCGTCGTTCACAATGTGCACGGTGTCGGACACCGAAATGATCATGCAAATGGTCGGCACGAGCTGCGTCATGATCTGCAGCGGCACGCCGATGGCCGCCATGAAGCCGAGCGACCAATGCACCGCCACGAGAATGGTCGCGAGGGCAGCCATCACCGCGCCCACACTTCGGAAGGTCGCGTAGAGCAGCGAGAGAATGACTGCGAGCGCCAACGGAAAGAGAATGGCGAGATCTTTGTTCACCAAAAACGTGAACGAGGGCCGAATGATGGGCAGCCCTGAGAGGGTGAGGCGCTCGTCGACGCCTTGGCCTTTGGCCAACGTTTCATGTGCAATAACAATGGCTTGCGCTTTTTTCAAAAAAGCTTGACGTGACTCTTCTTTCGAGGCCACGTCTTTTTGCAGCGTGACCGAAACGTTCATCGAGCCGCCGTCCGGGTGCGCCAGGCCGTAGCGAAAAAGAGGGTCGGTGGTGGCGGTGTGCTTCGCCGCCTGAAGGTCCGCCGCCGACATCTCAAGGGGAAAAAGTTTCGTCAGCGCGATGCCCGCCTCGTCGCCGGTCACGTCTTGGGTGGAGCCCGGGCCCTGCACCGAGGCCACTTCGGGCATCGCTTTGAACGCAGCTTCGAGCGCGCGAATGCGTCCGAGGCCGCCCTTCGTGAAGACGTCCGGTGCCTCAAAAACCACGATCGCCTGCGCATCGTCGAAGGCAAAGGTCTCGCGGTAGTGGTCGTAGTCCGTGCGGCTTTGGTGCTGCTTCGGAAAGAAGAGCTCGATCGAGAGGTCGACCCTCAGACGCATGAGAGCCGTGCCTGACAACAGCAAGAGGGCGACGACGAAGGCCAGACCACGACCGCGCTTTTCAATGAGAGAGAGAAGAAAGGCCATGGGGAATCTCAGAGCATTTTTCCCGCGTATTTGCGGAGTTGGTGTCTTTTTCTGTCGCCGTAAAACCCCCGCAGCGGAGCTTCACCAGTGGTCATGTCCGCGGGCACCTGCGCCAATCTTTTATCACCTGGGTCATCTTGGCGTCGTCAGAACTTGCCCCGCGCCATCACGAACATTTGCGTATTGCGCGCGTAATACGCCGCATAGGAGCCCTCATCGCCCTCGAGCCACACGAGCCCGGCCCGCACATCCCACGTGGCCTCTTTCCAGGAAATTTGCGGTCGAAGAAGATACCCGCGCGGGTCCAAAACCGCGGCTCCGCGAAGCTCCACCTCGAGCTTGTCGCCAAACGTGTGCCGGACAAGCGCGCCCTGCGACAGGGTCGTCTCGCGAATGAAGAGGGTCGAGGCTCCCGCCCCGAGGTCGATCCATTGCTGCGCGCTGGTTTCGAGAAGCACGAACGTGCCGTGCTCTCCCGGTTGCCACTCGATACCCACGACGCCGGTGGCCACAGGCGACAATCCCGCGCTGAAATCGCTGCGCAAAAAAGGCGCTCGCGAGTCGTATGCTCCCTCTATTTTCAGCACCACAGGCCCAAGCGCCCTAGCCACATCAAAGCCCAGATGCATACGCCTTACGTACGTCGACATGACAAGGGGTGTTCCCTTCTCCGTCGCATCCAAAAAGGGCTTGGCTAGGCCCCCTACGGTCGTGAGGTCCGCGGAGGCGAAAGCCGCGGGCAGGTCTGGAGAGACGCGAAAAAATGGCTGCGTATGGAACCCGTAATGGGCGTAGAGCGCGCCGTCAAAACCGCGGGCCTCCCAGGCGAGGCGGGCCCCGGCGGAGGCCTCGGAAAAGTCCAACCGCGGCTTCTGAGTTTGCCCAAGAATTCCCGTGAATTCAGAGCGAAGCGTGGGGTCTACAAGCTTTCCAACGCGGTTCATCAGGTAGCGAACAGCGGCAGGCGCCGAAGGCTGAAGGAGCGCGCCGTTGGACCCCCAAATATCGAACGTATCGGGTGTAAAAAAAGGGGCCACGTGAAGCTGCAGCGAGGCCTGAGCGCCAAGGGGAAAGTCGGCGCGAGCGGCCATGGCGGGAAGGCGCTGCAGGGCGACGTCGGTCGTGAAAAGATCGCGAACGTCGCGCGCGTTCACGACATCGTTCGGGGCAAAGGCGTCGCTCTTTCCCCAGGAAATTCGCTGAAGACCGATGCGAAGGTCCATCACGCGCCCGTAGACACCAAGCCAGCCTTCGCGCACCACGCCTTCGAAACTTGTGCGCGGCGGACCGCCCGACGGGCCGTCAAAAGCCCCCGCGGTTGGCGACGCGTTGGCGTACACGCCGTAGCTCGCCGATGCCGCCACCGCGGCCTCAAAAGTCTTGCCGCGGCGGTAGCGCGCGCGCAGGTACCCTTGCAGATCGCCCGTCACGCGATCGTAGGGCAACACCATCGCGTCTGCATCCGGAGCCCGGCGGTCGCTCTCGCCCATCACGCTGCTGCGAAAGCGGGCCCAACCTGAAAATTCGTAGCGACCTTCTTCCGCGGCCTGAGGCTTTACGGGCGGGGCGGCAGGCGCCGGCGTGTCCGATTCAAATACCTCCACGTCGTCATCGCCGACCTTTTGCGGATCCTGTTTCGCGTCCTGTTTCGCGTCCTGTTTCGCGTCAGTGGACGACGCCGCGGTGCCCTCGCCAAGACCTTTGCCTTGAGGCAACGGCCCGGGCCTCTCGTTGGCCTTCGGAGGGAACGTTTTCCTGGGAACGGGCTCGTCATCGAGCTCGATGACCTCGGAGGGAAAGGCCCTCGTCGGTGCCCGCTTTGGTGCCCGCTTTGGCATCTTTTCGCGCATGCGACCCGGCGGGGGCCGCACGGGATACGGCGCCGCGGCTGCGGCATGGAAGGAAGTCCACACGGATACGGCCGCCACGCCCGCCACAAAGGCGCCTGCGTGCCGCCGAAAACTCGCGTGCATATTGCAGCTATTCTTTCTCAAGAGCGCGCGCGGTAAACTCCTCGTCGGCAATCGTTCCCTCGGGTTTGACCTCGTCGAGAATGAGTTCTGTCGTGCGATTTTCCACGTGGTTTGTCACGAGGCTCTTCGTGATGAAGAGCTTGCCCTCGATCTTTTTCGCCTCTTTCGCCTCGATGGTTTTGACCGCTTGCCCGTTCGCCCCAAACGCGACGGTCTTCAGAGGAACGAAGTCTGTCGTGCGCGCCCACACTTCGAGGTGCCCGTACGGCGACTCACCCTTGGGCAACACATCGAGGTGGTAGCAATCGGCCTTTCCGACTTTCTCGATGCCCACAAGCTTGGCGGTGCCATCGCGGAGGTCGCGGCGGTCCATGTCGGCGTAAGAAAAGTCGGTCCCGGAGAACGACGCTTTTCGCGATGCCCCGGCAATTCGCTTGGTTTTCTTGAGTTCCGGAATCCACAAAAAGCGGTCATCGTCGCCGTCGGATTTCTCGATCTGCAAGAAGGCCTGGCCCGCCAAATCGGCCGGTGCCGTGAAGCGCATAAGGCTTTTTGTGAGCCGCGGACCCGCCTTTCGCGACTTCGATTGAAAGGCCATCTCGCGCGGCGCGCCGCCTTGGGCCTTCACAATGAGACGGGCTTTCACATACGCGCCGCCAGACCCCCACGCGTCGTTCTCCAAAAGTTTTTCGACGATGGAGCTCGCCGAGGGATCCGCCGCCCGCGCGGGCGTGTGAACCAAAACCAGCGAATTTGCCGCCAATAGAGCGACAACAGAGCGCCGCCATGAGCCTTGCCGTCGAACGATACGATGGGCCATACGATACCTTCGTGGGTGATGCCGGCGGGGGTGTGCGCGGCGGATCTTGAGGTGTTGCCTTACAAAAGCCTCGGAGCGGCCCGCGTGACGCGGCGTGAACTGTGCACCGTGCACCGTGCAGATTAACGCAAGCCCGCTCCAAGCCGAGGGCTTTAGAGCGGTTTTCGTTCAGATAGACCCCATCGAGTCGCGAACCCGGCGTCGCCCACCGCGCGCAGGCCGCCCCGACAAGACCCTTCATTTGCCCGCGCATCGAGCCGTATGCCCGTCGTCGACTTAGGGATACCCAGGAAAAACCCATGACCATGAACTGCCTCACCATGGCGGCGGACCAATTGGAGTCCCGCGGCGCGCAGATGGCCCTGTGGACGGAAGACGACGGGCCGGTCTCCTTCGCCGAAATGTTCGTTCTCACGCGCCGCGCCCAGGCCCTGCTCCAGCGCCAAGGCATTGGCCCCGGCGATCACGTGCTCCTTTTCGCCCTGCCCGGCCCGCGCCTCTACGCCATGATCATGGGCCTCCTCGGGCTTGGGGCCGCAGTGATGCTTGTAGAGCCCTGGATGCCCATAGAGCGCGTCGATCACGTGGTGCGCAGTACGAGACCCAAGGCCTTCTACGCGGGCTGGCTAGGCCGCCTGTGGGGCCTGCGCGTGAAGGCGATTCGCGAGATTCCGCTGCACCTCGGCCTCAAAGATTTTGACGCAGAAAAACCCCTTGACAAATTGCATATTCATGCATGCACCGGAGACGAGCGCGGCATCGTCACGTTTTCATCGGGCACGTCGGCGGCACCCAAGGGCGTTGTGCGAACCCATCGTTACATGACGGACATCACGGAGATTCTGAACAAGTACGACCCGCCGGAGCAGCAACACGGGCCGGACCTCTGCCTCTTCGCGAACCTCGCCACGTTGCACATTGCCAATGGGCGCTCGGCGTATTTGATTCCGCATCACTGGAAGGGGCGGAGCCTTAAAAAGCTTGAGGCCGCCGCCGTGGCCGGAGGCCAAGAGCCCGTGTCGCTTATCTGCGGTCCAGCTTTTCTGAAGCATTTGCTGACGGTTGGCGGTTTTCCGAAGCTCGAACACATTCACGTCGGCGGCGCCCTCACGCCAACGTCGCTGTTTGAAGAGGCCTTCGCGCGGTGGCCCCACGCCCGCTTCACGCACATTTATGGGGGCAGCGAGGTTGAGCCCGTGGCGTTCGCCGATGGGCGCGTCGCCGTCGCAGAGAGCAAGGCCGCCGGTCTTTTTCACACGCTGTTTGTGGGCAACCCCATCGAAGAGCTGGCGATCGACATGCACGACGAAAAAGGCCCGTGGGTTGCTGGGCCAAACGTATGCCCCGAGTACGTGGGCGCGAACGACGAAAACAAGAAGTACAAGCGCCGCGACGCCGACGGCCGCCTTTGGCATTTCATGGGCGATCGCCTCAAAAAGACCGACGCCGGTTACTGGTACGCGGGCCGCTCGTTTCAAGAGCCGGGCATCTTCGAGCTCGAAGAAAAGCTGTTTGCGCTCCTCCAGCGCGACAAGTTTTTTCTCCATCGCGATGAAAAAGGAGTGCTCTGCGTGATCGGCGAGGGCGTCAAAAAAGACCTCGCGAAAATGCAAGTACTGGCGCCCGAAGTGCTTCGCGCATTTGAGGTCACCCTCGTCGTAGACCGTCGTCATCGTGCACGAATCGATCGTGCCCACGCCCTCGGAAAGGCTGCAAAATGGCTCGCTGGCTAATCTTCTTGAAAGAGCGCACGCCCATCGCGCTGCTGCTCCCGGTCGTCTTCGGCGTGTACTATTCGGCGCAGGCCGGCACGCAAAAACCCGGCTCGCTTTTCGCGTTCCTCGGCGCGCTCATTGGCCTCACGGGTTTTCTCGTGCTGGCCCGGCTGATGGACGAAAAGAAAGATTACCACAAAGACCTCGTGGCTCACCCGGAGCGCCCGCTGCCCCGCGGCTTGCTCACGGTGGCCGAGGTCGATGTGGCCATTTTGCGAAGTACGTGGGCCCTTTTTGGCGTCGCCGCAGCCTTCGCAGCCCTTGGGAATATCCCCGCCGGCGTTGGTTTCGCCGTCACCGTTGGCTACCTCTGGCTCATGTACCGCGAGTTCTATGTGGGCGAGTGGCTGGGGGAATACCCTATCCCGTATGCGGTAAGTCATCAGCTAGTCGTATGGCCGCTGTATGCGTACGTGTTTGCGCTCTTCGACCCTTCGAGCCTCGTCTCGAAACTCACCCTTGCCTACGGCCTTTGCACCATGGGTGCCTCCATGAGTTTGGAGATCACGCGCAAGCTCGACCCCCAAGCTCACCCCGCGCTAAAGACCTATTTGGTCATGTACGGCCCGGCGAAAACCTTCGCGCTTACCCTGGTTTTTGTGCTACTTGCGGGCTGTGGCGCGCATCTCCTAGGCCTCGAAAAACTCTTGTGGCCGGCCGAAGCTCTTCTCGTCCTTGGCGCCTCCACGGTCTTTTGGAAGCCCAGTGCGTTCAAGGCCGTTGAGGGACTTTCGGCCCTCTCGGTTCTCATTCATCTCTTCGGCCTCGCCATTGCCCAATGGGCAGGCTTCCCGCTCCCGGTGCATCCATGACCCCAGACTCCTTCTCGGTGCTTCTTGCCTCCGCCTCTGACGAATTGTTTGTGGCCCAAGGTGGCGGCAAAGCCAGGAATTTGGCTAAGCTCGTGAAGCTTGGGCATCGGGTTCCCGAGTTCTTTTGCGTGCCGGTTCCCTTCTTTGATTCCTTCGTAGAACTCAATGGCCTGCAGGTGACCGTGCCGCCCGAGGGCGAGCTCGCAACCCTCGCCGAAGACGTCGACCGGCGCTTTGTCGCGGGCACGTTTCCGCAAGCCTTGCGCGACGCGATCGCGGCGGCTCTCGAGGCCCACGGCCTTCACAAAGGGTTTGTCGCGGTGCGCTCTTCGGGCCTCGACGAAGACTCCATCGAGCACAGTTTTGCCGGGCAATTTAGCTCGTATATGTACCGCCAAGGCGTCGACGACGTCATCGATGCCCTGAAGCGATGTTGGGCCAGCGGCTATTCGGAACGGGCTCTTTCCTACCGCCGCGAGCGCGGGCTTACCGTGAGCAACATTCGCGTCGGCGTCGTGGTGCAACGCATGGTCGATGCGGAGGTTGCGGGCGTGGCATTCTCGCGCAACGCCATTGCTTTTTTGGACCGCGATCGCGCCATGGTTTCGAGCGTGTGGGGTCTCGGCGAGGGTCTCGTATCGGGAGAGCTCGATGCAGACTCTTTCCTGGTAAATCGCGATGGATCCAAGGTCGAAGCCACCATCGTCGACAAAGAACATGCCCTCCGCCAAGCGCCCGAGGGAGGCCTTCAAAAAGTCGCCGTGGTCGAGGAGCAGCGAAAGGTTTCATCGCTCACCGACGCCCAGGCCATCGAAGTTGCGCTGCTCGTCGTGAAGCTCGAAAAGGCCATGGGCATCGCGCAAGATTGCGAGTGGGCCATCGTTGGCGGGCTTCTCTATTTGCTCCAAACGCGGCCCATCACAAACCTCCCGCCCGACGGCATTTTTGACCCTGAGATTTCAGGACGCGAGCCAATTCTCTGGGATAACTCCAACATCATCGAGTCGTTCTGTGGCGTGACAACCCCCCTCACCTTCAGCCACGCATCGCGCGCCTATGCGGCCGTGTACGAGGTTTTCGCGCGGGTCATGGGTGTGCCCGAGGCGATGATCCAAGAGCACATTCCGATGTTCCGCAACATGCTCGGCTTCGTGCGGGGGCGCATCTATTACAACCTCGTTTCTTGGTACCGCTTGATCTTTCTGTTTCCGGGGTCGTCCACGAATTCGCAATTCATGGAAACCATGATGGGCACGAAAGAGGGGCTAAAACCTGAGCTTGCGGCACTTTTCGAGTTCACCAAAAACCCGCCCAAGTACTCGGCGATCGAGCTCGTCTCGCTGGTGCTCAAGTCGGTGGGCCGCTTCGCAACGATCAATTCGATCATCGACGACTTCATGAAGAACGTCGCCCGCCGCTACGACCAGACCATGGCGATGAACATGGACAAGATGTCCCTCGTCGCGGTGTACGACCACTACGAGCTCATAAACAAGGAGCTGCTCTTCAACTGGAAGGCTCCCATCATCAACGACACGCGGGTGATGGTCTTCTTCGGTCTCCTGAAAAAACTCACAGAAAATTGGGTTATGGAGAAGGCTGGAGACGAGGCCGCGTCGCTGCAAAATGATCTTTTGTGTGGCCAAGGCGACCTCGAGTCCACGGAGCCAACCAAGGCCTTGATGCGCATCGCCAAGCGCATCGACCAGGGCGACGCGCAGTACCGAAGCTGGTACCTCGGCGCGTCCAACGAGGAGCGCCGCGCGGCCATCTACGAGAGCGACACGAGCCACGCGGCATCGGTGGCCTTTCGCGCGTTCGTCAACAAGTACGGCTTCCGCTGCGTCGACGAACAGAAGCTCGAAGAGCAGGATTTGCACGACGATCCGTCGTTTGCCCTCGAGGCCATCGGCAGTTACGTGGCGCGCAAAACCTACTCCATCGAAGAGATGGAAAAGCGCGAAGGGGTGATTCGCGATCGGGCCGAGGCCTTGATCCGCGACAAAGTCTCCGGCGTGCGATCCCTCATTTACAACTGGGTCCTCAAGAACGCGCGCAACGCCGTTCGCGATCGCGAGAACCTTCGGTTTCAACGCACGCGCACCTTCGGCCTCTGTCGCCGCCTCTTTCGCGCCACGGGTAAAAAGCTCTTCGAACTCGGTGCCATCGATGCGCCGCGAGACGTCTTTTTCCTCACAATTGACGAACTTTCGGGCTTCATCGACGGCCGCGCCACAAGCCTCAACTTGCGCGGGCTCGCCGCGCTTCGCAAGGCCGAGTACGTCAAGTACCAGGACGACCTTCCGATCCCCGATCGCTTCATCACCTACGGTGCCGCCGGCGCCTCCATGCAGCACATCGGGGTTCTCCAAGACGCCGACCTCTTGAAGAACCTCCGGCACAGCGACGATCCGGACGTGCTCTACGGAACCCCGTGCTGCCCGGGCCAAGTCGAAGGCGTTGTGCGCGTTGTCAAGCAAATGCAAGACGCCTCCGGATTGAACGGAGAAATCCTGGTCAGCGAGCGCACCGATCCGGGCTGGGTGCCTCTCTATCCCTCGTGTTCTGGACTCCTCATTGAACGCGGTTCGCTCCTCTCGCACTCGGCGGTTGTGGCGCGTGAACTCGGCCTGCCCACGGTGGTTGGCATCAGCGGCGGCCTCATGTTGAAACTCAAAACAGGCATGCGCGTGCGCATCGACGCCGGGCGCGGCGAAGTAAGGATTCTGCGCGATGAGTAACCGAACCATCGAGACCCTTTCTGCCGCTTTGGGCACTCGGACCGAAAGCGTTTTTCTCAACGAATTCGCTGCGTTTCCCCTCGCTTGCCGCGGGGAAGAATATCGCATTGCGCTCTCGTCTGTAGGCGCAACGCTGTTCATGATGAACGCCGGTCTCACAGAGGTGCGCGAGGCCTGGCTCGTCAAGAGCGAGGGCCGCGTCGTGGGTCGTGTTCACGCGAACACGAGCTGGACGCGAGAAGGTGTAGGATACATCGGGTTTTACGAAGTCGACCTGCGCGAAACCGATCATGCCGACGTCGCGCGCGAGCTTCTTGGCGCCGCCACGACGTGGCTCGCGGGGCACGGCGCGCTCAAAGTCTATGGTCCGATCGACTGGTGCACCTGGTTTTCGTACCGTTTTCAGACGGCCCAACCCGAGGGCTACAAGTCCGGGCGCTTTTTTTGGTGGGAGCCCGTGAACCCGCCGGAGTTCCTCACCCACTGGGAGGCCGCGGGTTTTGTCGCCGAGGAGCATTACCACACGAAGGCCGCGGAGCACAGCGCGACGGCCCCCATGTCGCTGACCTCAGACCTCATGAAGCCCGCCTACGATGCCGCTGTCGCCGAGGGTTACCGCTTTCGGCCGATGAAAGACGGCGACGATTTCATGAGCGAGGCCGAGGGACTCTACGAGGTAAACGCCAGCGGATTTGCTGGTAATTTTCTCTTTGAGCCCATCCCGTTCGCGCTCTACAAACAGACGATTTCGGGCATCGTGGGCAAGGTCGATTTTAGCCTTTCGTTTTGGGTCCACTCCAAAGACGACCGCCCCGTCGGGTACATTTATTGTTTCGCCGACGGCGAGTACGCCGTTGGCAAGAGCGTCGTCATCATGCCAGGCCATCGTGGAAAGGCCATTTCGCCGGCGCTTATGCACCTCACGAGCCATCGGGCCGTCGAGCTCGGGATTCCAACGGCCGTGAGTGCGTTGATACGCCGCGGCAACGTGAGCGACCGCATTACCAGGACTGCCGAGGAGCACGCCGTGGCGCCGTGGCGCCATGAGTACGTGCTCTACGGCAAGAGCGTTACGCCGATTTCGTGACGCGCAGCTTGATGCTGCCAGGGCAGCGCAGCGTGAGATTGTTGACGTAGACGGGGGCCTCGGCCACTTCGAAGTGCGCGTAACGCTTGACGAATTCGCTGATGGCGACGATGGCTTCCATTCGGCCGAGGCCCGCGCCGGCGCAAAAATGCGGCCCCGAGCTGAAGGACAAATGCTTGGCTCCGGGCTTGCGCGTGATGTCGAAAACATCCGGGTCCGGAAAGACGGACGCGTCGCGGTTTGCCGCCGCAAGAAACACCGACACGCGTTTGTCTTTTTCAAGGCGCACGCCGTTCCAGTCGAGGTCTTCGGAGACAAGCCTTCCGGTTCGGTGAATGGGCGGGTCGTAACGGAGAATTTCGTCAACGGCACCATCAATAAGAGCTGGATTTTCGCGGAGAAGCGCCGCTTGCGCCGGATGGCGAGCGAGGGCGAGGAGGCCATTGCCAATGAGCGCCGTCGTCGTTTCGTGACCGGCGGCGAGGATCAAAATCGCGTTGCCGATGATGTCTTCGTCGGAAATATCGGGATGCTCGTCGCGCAGCTGCATCAGGTACGAGAGCAGATCTTCGCGCGGCGTCTCGCGGCGATCGGCGATGGCTTTGTTGAAGTACGCGTGAAATTTCGCCGTGGCCTCAAGGGCCGCAACGGCCACCGCGACATCGGTCGTGCGATCGATGAAGGCTGCGACGGCGTTCGTCCAAGCCTTGAGTTGCGTTGCATCGGCCAGGGGAAGACCAAGCATTTCGGAAATCATCGTGATGGGCAGTGGAAACGAAAGCTGCCTCACCACGTCGATCACGCCGTCATCGGGCATGGCCTCGAACAGGTGCCCGGCGACGACCTCGATGCGCGCTCGCCAGTTCTTGATCACGCGCGTGTCGAACGCCTTGACGACGGGCGTTCGCAACCGGCCATGCTCCGGCGGGTCGAGGTAGACCATGAAGTGCCCCATGATATCGAGCAGGGGCTTCAACCGCACCCGTGT
>CAMCKZ010000022.1 GCA_945875545.1 Polyangium aurulentum
GCGCGCGAGGGCCGTCGGCAGCAGGCTTAACAGCGCCAGAAACAGGGCCTCATTCTGAGCTGTGGCACCAATGACGTTGAGCCACGGGTGCCAGGCCACGAGGGTGCCCGCGAGGCACGGAACCCAGGGAATTTCCAGCCCATCGGACGCCCGCGTGCCGCCATGATCGCGCGCCAACCGCACCTGAAAAGCGACGGCCACCGCGGCCACCGCGCTGCCGATGGCGTTGGCAAAACGGACCGTATCCATCGTGCCGCCAAGGCGCACAGCGAGGGCCGACAGCCAATGAAAAAGGGGCAACCAGACCCAGTGAACCTGCGGATTCCACGGCTCGAGAATCACGCGGCGCGCAATCACGTGGTGCGCGTAGGCATCGGATTCCGTATCGGGCCCCGCAAACACGAGCAGCAACCGCGCGGCCATCGCGACGGACACGATCGCGCCGAGGGCAAACCACCACGCGCGATCGCGAAACATGGGAAGGGGCCTCGCTGACACCGCTGGCGCATCACCACAAAGTGGGCATCAAGGCAATCATCGCATGCCCGGCGAAACGCGGTGGAAAAGCGTCTTCGTCCGCCGCGCCCGTTGTGACCGCGTTGGGTCGCTGCTAGCGCGGCCCCAATGATTCCCGTCGACAAGCTCGACAGCCTCGCGCGCCGATTTCGCGAGCTTGACGACCTGCTGTGTGTTCCCGAGATACTTGCAGACCACACCAAACTTCAGAGGCTTTCGAAGGAGCGCTCCGATCTTCATCCGGTCATTGAAGCCTTCGAGCGGTGGCGAGCGATTGGCGCTCAACTCCACGAAGCCGAGGCGATGCTCGCCGATGCTGACATGCGCGAACTCGCCGAAGTCGAGATCTCCGAGCTCAAACCGGAGAGGGAAAGACTCGAGGGCGCGATTCAGTTGCAGCTCTTGCCGCAAGATCCGAACGACGCGAAAAATACGATTCTCGAGGTTCGAAGCGGCGAGGGCGGCGAAGAAGCGGCCCTTTTTGCAGCAGACATATTTCGTATGTATGTCAAGTATGCAGAAACAAGGCGATGGACTGTTGAGGTATTGTCGATGAGCGAGGCGGCGGCCGGCGGCTACAAAGAGTGCATTGCCCTCGTCACCGGCGCGAACGTTTACAGTCACCTTCGCTACGAGGGCGGCGTGCACCGCGTGCAGCGCGTTCCTTCCACCGAAACGCAGGGCCGCATTCACACGTCTACGGCGACCGTGGCGATTTTGCCCGAGGCCGAAGAGGTCGATGTGCACCTCGACGACAAAGACCTCGACATCAGCATTGCAGCGAGCGGCGGCCCCGGCGGGCAAGGCGTGAACACGACCAACAGCGCGGTGCAGATCATTCACCGTCCATCGGGTCTCTTGGTGAAGTGCCAAGACGAGCGTTCGCAGCTAAAAAACAAGGCGAAAGCCCTCAAAGTACTGCGCAGTCGACTCCTCGATCTTGAGCGCGCCAAGCAAGATTCCGCGGTGTCGGCGGAGCGCAAAAGCATGGTCTCGACGGGCGAACGCAGTCAAAAAATTCGCACGTACAACTACCCGCAAAATCGGGTCACGGACCACCGCATCAAGCTCACCATCAACAAACTTGATCGCGTGATCGAGGGCGACCTGGAAGAAATTATTTCCGCGCTTCGCTCCTTCCGCCAGGCGGAACTTCTGGCGGCAGCGGGTCTCGGAACCGCGCCAGGGCAGGGCGGCGGCTCCGGTGACGACGACTGAATACGCTGGCTTTCGTCAGCCCGGAGGCCACGCGAGACTCCGCCCCGCAAGCACGTGTACGTGGAGGTGAAAGACCGTCTGACCGGCCTCTTCACCGTTGTTAACGACGAGTCTGTAGCCGCCCGCCGCGAGGCCTAGAGAGCGTGCCACGTCGCGGGCGCCGATCATCACCTGCCCGAGCAGTTCGCCGTCGGTGTCTTCGGCTTCGCGCACCGCGGCGACGTGGCGCTTGGGAACGACGAGCACGTGCGTAGGGGCCACCGGGCGCACGTCACGAAAGGCCAGCACGTCGGCTGTCTCGTGAACGATTTCGGCGGGAATTTCGCGGCGCACAATGCGGCAGAAAAGGCAGCTGTTCATGGCCTTAAGATAGAGGAAACGGCGGATCCCCGCAGCGCTTCTTCGAGCAGCCCCGCGGCACTTTCGGGAATCGCCGCCCACAGGAGCTTGTGCCCTTCGCCGCGGAATCCCCCGCGCTCCAACAGATACCTGCAGACTGCACCATCGAGTTCATCGCCGAGGAGCGTCCACGAAGACCGCGGCGAGTGCCGCGACACGACGAGCTGAAGGCACTTATCGGACACTGTCGCTGTGGCCTCGTCGGCATCGATCGCGGCGACAAGAAATGCCCGAACGCGCCGAGCCCGCATGCGAGCCCGCTTGCCTGCCGCGCCCTCGTAAAGTTCCGGATGGCGATTGCGCGAGGCAAAACCTGGAACCAAAGCCAACGCCACGAAGAGGCCTGCTTCGTGAACCTCGCGTGCGTGCATGGAGCCTCAACCTAGTGCAAAAAAGGGCCCGCAACCCAAAGGCGATGCGGTCTCGTGTGTCGATGGGCGATTATCGAAAATGAATAGTAAAAACAGTGAGATGGCGCATGCCGCGTCTCGCGATTGATGGCTTTTAGTCGTCGTCGAAATGCGGAAGCGACGGGCGACTTTCATCGCGTTGCGAGCGCGCAAGAAACAGCGAGAGGGCCTCGGCGGTGGCCTCAACGAGCGGCACAAGGGCGGGGTAATCCATGCGCGTGGGGCCGATGACTCCGATGGTTCCTGCGGGGTGTTGCGGGTCTCCGTAGGTGGCGCTCACGAGGGCCATCTGACCTCCGGCAATGGCCCCGGCCTCGCTGCCGACAACGACGCGCACACCGGAACCCGCGGTAACGGGATTGAGCAACATGGCGATTTGTTCGGTTTCGCCGAGGGCCGCCACGACTTCTTTGAGACCTTTTGCCCCTGAAAATTCGGGCATTTGAAAGAGTTTGGCCTGCCCCGCCATCACCACTTCGTTCTCGGCGGGTTCGTCTTCGCCGAGGGCGGCGCTTCCGAGTTCGTGCACCAGCAGGCGAAACGGATCGCCCCTCACGGCCTCACTCGTTCTGCGCCGCGCAAATAGCTCGCGCAGCTCGCGCAAGGTGCGACCCTCAATGATGTCGTCAAGGAAAGCTTGTACTTTACACATGTCGTTTTCCGAGATGCCGCTTCGTTGAATGAATCGGTTGTGCACCGTGCCATTCGACATGATGACGACGGCCAGAAGTTCGCTTGGGGCCGTGCGAAGAAAACGCACGGTGCGCACGGTCAAGGCTTGGGGCCTCGGTGCCACGGCTACTGCCACGGTGCCCGCCATTTCACTGAGAAAAATCACGGTTTCGCGCGCGCCAAGGGCACCCAAACCGGAGGCCGAAACCTGCGCCTGAATTCGCGCGCGGTCGACGTCGGTGATGCTGCGCACCGTCATGAGCGCATCGATGAAAAGCCGAAATGCGCGGTCGGTGGGAATGCGGCCGGCGCTCGTGTGCGGTTGCACGAGGTACCCTTGCTCCTCGAGGTCTGCGAGAACATTTCGGATGCTCGCGGGCGACAAACCGATGGCGGGTTTTTTTGAGAGCGTGCGTGAACCGACGGGCTCGCCGGAGCTCACGTACTCGAGCACCACGTGGTAAAGAATTTCGCGCGCGCGAGAAGCAAGCTCAGGGTGCGACGGCGGAAAATTCATACGACCATCACGATACTAGCGTGCTTTTCGTGCCGCGCGAGGGTCTTGCCCGAGGGGTTTATTCGCGGCTCGTTTGCCCCATTTTTTCACGATGGGTACGCTCCAAACCGTGAAGTTACTTTCGCTCGCCGGGCACCAAGGAAGCCTTCGATGTGCCGTGGCTGCCCTTCTTTTGTCGGCCTGTGTTCACCGGCCCAAGCCGCCCGAGCATGCGCCCGCCGCCACGGCCACGGCGCCCGTGCATAGCCCGTCGCGCGGCAACGGACAGCAGGCCCAGGTCTTCACCGCAGGAAGTGAAAACCCTGCAAAAATGCTTATAGAACTCGATGAGGCGGCGTGCCGCAGGCTGCTTGAACGCGTGCCCCTCGAAGTGCGCACCTCGGGTGCCACGCGCGGCGTCCGCGATCCGTATCGGCTTCAGGGGTCCGTGGAGGGGATCGGATTTCGTCCAAGTTGGTCGACAAAGCGCTCCGACCCCTCGATGGAAGTCGTGGACTGCCGCTTGCTTCTCGCCTTCGCGGACGCCGCGCCGATCTTTTTGCGGCACGGGGTACATGGTCTCGTCTATTTGTCGGCTTACCGGCCCCCGAGCGGGGAATTGCAGGCGTCGCTTCGCAAATCGCGGCATGGGGCCGGAATGGCTCTCGACGTCGGCATGCTCGAACGGCTCGACGGAAGCGTTTGGAGAGTGGCCAGAGATTTTCCCAAAGCGATGGGGCGTCCACCGTGCGAATCGCGCGAGTCTGATCCCGCGGCGGGCAGCCCGGAAGACCTTCGCGCCCTCGTCTGCGACCTCGCGATTTCCGGTCTATTCAGCGTTGTCTTGACACCCAACTACAACCAAGATCATCACGACCACGTGCACGTCGAACTGAACGCGCGAATGCCAACCGTCTACCTCCGATGAAAGGCTCCGATGAAAGGCTCCGATGAAAGTATCCTTCCCGTCGCGCGGCCCTTCGGGTATCCGGTGGCCATGCTCAAGGCCCCTTCCTTTGCATTCCCGGTATTTCTCCTGACCGCTCTTGCCGGCGGTAGCGCTTTTGCGGAACAGCGTGTGGCGGTTGTCGATCGGCAACGCGCGCTGGCGCAAACCGAAGACGGGCTCCGAGCGCAGGCCACGCTGAAGAAAATTTTTGATGCGAAGCAGCAAGAACTCAATCGGCGCCAAACCGAACTCGGCAGGCAGCAAGAAGAGTTCGAAAAGCAGGTAAAAACCATGCCGCCGGAGCAGCTCCGCAAGAAGGCGGAAGACCTGCAAAAGCAGGGCATGGAGCTCCAACAGACGTTCGTGGCTTACAATGGCGAGCTCGACAAAAAGCGAAAAGAAATGACCGATCCGCTGCTCGACAAGCTGGATGCGGTCATCAAGCGCATGGCCCAAGCTGAGGGCTTTGATGTCGTGATCGACAGGCAGGCTGCTGCCTACGTCAAACCCGAATTCGATCTGACCGACCGGGCCATCAAGGCTTACAACGACGGCGGCCCGAAAAAGTGATCGCGGGTCGACCCGTGGCGGGGTAGGCTTTCCCCATGGGGGCGGGAACGGCGAATTCTTTACGCGTGCGCGTCGGCGCGCTTGTTCGCGCGCGGCGTGTGGAATTGGGGCTGTCGCAGGGCGAAGTTATTGCGCGGCTCGGTTACAAAAGCCGAAATTCCGTGAGCAATGTGGAGCTCGGAATCGAGGGCTTGCCTTCCCGCCGGGCCCACGATTGGGCCGACCTTTTGAACCTCGATCGCGACGCCTTTTACCGCGTTGTCACCGGCCTCGACGCCGTGCCATCGGTGCCCGCTGACCTTTTTCGCCACGACGATCTCGGCGAGTTGGTGGCTATTTTTCGTACGCTTGGCCCAGGAGCTCGCCGCCGCCTCCTCGACAAGGCGCGCAAGTATGTCGAGCGATCGACGGAGAAGAAAGTCAATGGCTGATTTCCCACGCCGGCCAAGTGCTCCGCCCCCTCCGCGGTCATCGCTTCTCCCGCCGGGGCCTGGCGGTCGGCCCTCCCTCGCGCCGCCCGGCCGCCCGTCCATGGCGCCGGGCCCCGGTCGCCCATCGCTGGCACCCCCCGCCATGCGCCTCACGGGAACGGTGCTCATCATCGACGACAGCTTCACACTCCTCAAGCGCGCCCAAGAGCGGCTTCAATCCGATGGCCTCACGGTGCGCACGTTGATGACGTCGGACGTTTCGCGCGAAGACATGGAGGGCGTTGACGTCGTGCTGATCGATTTCCACATGCCCGGCCGCACGGGCAAAGAGGTCTTGGCCCGGCTGCGTCCCCTCGCCAAAGAGTGGGGTTTTTCCCCGCTGTTTTTGCTCCACTCGACCGACGACGCGATGGCGGCTCAATCGAAAGAAATGGGCTTCGATGGCGCCATCGCACAAAAGGGCAACTTCGACATGCTTTCGAAGCAGATCTCCGGGGCCATTCGCTTGAAGAGACTTAGCGCCAAGGTTTGACAGTTTGCAGGCGCGCGGGCGAACGTAGGCGATTGCCCGAAAAACGGCTAGGTTCGCGCATCCCATGGCAGCAGAACGGCCGCAAATCCTCATCGCCGACGACGAGTCCAACCTTCGCAAAGTCCTTGCGGCGCAGCTCGGGCGTGACGGCTGCGACGTGCTCCAGGCCGAAGATGGGGCGGCTGCTCTCGTCCTCTTGCGCGAGCATCACGTTGATCTGCTGATCACCGATTTACGCATGCCCAAAATGGACGGCATGACGCTCTTGCGCGCAGCCCTCGCGGAAGATTCCGGGCTTCCCGTGGTGGTGCTCACGGCGCACGGCACCGTCGATACGGCGGTCGAAGCCCTGAAGCTCGGCGCTTTCGATTTTCTCACGAAGCCTTACGACAAAGATGCGGTGCGATCGATCGTTCAAAAGGCCCTGAAAACGCGGTTTTTGGCAGGCCACGATGCGTCGAAACAAGAGGGCCCCAAGTCACGCTTTGGCATCATTGGCGTGTCGCAACAGATGCTGGACCTCTACGCCATTCTCGAGCGCGTCGCCGACAGTCCGGCCACCGTTTTTGTCACCGGCGAGAGCGGCACGGGGAAAGAATTGGTGGCCCGCGCGCTGCACGAAACAAGCTCGCGCCGCGACAAGCCCTTCATCAAAGTGAACTGCGCGGCCATCCCGCGAGACCTCATCGAGGCCGAGCTTTTCGGCCACGAACGCGGGGCCTTCACGGGCGCGATTGCGAGCAAGCCGGGGCGCTTCGAACTCGCAAATGGGGGCACGCTCTTTCTCGACGAGATCGGAGAAGTACCTGTCGATATGCAGGTAAAACTGCTGCGCGCCCTGCAAGAAAGCGAGTTCGAGCGGGTCGGCGGTATCAAGACCATTCGCGTCGATGTGCGCCTCGTCGCCGCCACCAATCGCGATGTTCGAAAGCTCGTGGCCCAGGGTGGTTTTCGCGAAGACCTTTACTACCGCCTTGCGGTGGTGAACCTGCGCATGCCCCCGCTCCGCGAGCGCCGTGCCGATATTCCGCTTCTCGTCGAACACTTTGTGCACCGCTCGAACGAACGACTCGGGCGCAAAGTGGTGGGCCCCGATGCGGACGCCCTCGATACGTTGGCGCGCCACGCGTGGCCGGGAAACATTCGAGAACTCGAAAATGTGATCGAACGGGCAGTACTCTTTTGCGACGGTGATCGCATCGGCCTCGCGGAGCTTCCGCCTGAACTTTTGCAGGCAACCAGCGAAGCCGACAGTGAGGCTGGCGTCGGGGTAGACGCGGCGGGCCTCGGCATCGCGATGGGCGGCGAGGGCGGGCTAAAGGAGCACGTGCGAACCGCCGTGAGTCGTCTCGAGCGCGACATTGTGCGTCGAGCCCTCGACCACACGGGCGGGAATGTCACGCATACGGCACGCCTCCTCAAGATATCCCGCAAGGGACTCCAGCTCAAAATGAAGGAACTCGGGCTGCGCGATCCAAACGAAAAAGGCGACGCGTGATCGTGCCCCGGGCCGCCACGAAAAAGGTGTATTCTGCACCGATATGGCCGGCTCTTTTTTTCTTGGCGTGCGGTGCTCTTGCGGGTTGCCGAGGCAAAGGGTCGCCGGGCGAACGAGACTCCAGCGCCGTTCTCCCGGTGCAAGCGGTGGCGCCCGTTGTGACCACGCTGCAACCTTCTCGGCGCGGAATGAGCTGGATTCCGCCTGGTATTCTCACCATGGGCACCCCGCCCGATAGCCCGCCTCGGCTTGCGGACGATGAGCTTCCGGGGGTCGAGGTTCCGATGACGGGCTTCTACGTCGACAAGCTTCCGTACCCGAACGAGGTCGGTGCCATTGCCACCACGAACGTGTCGCGCGATGAAGCGGAACGCTTGTGCGGCAAACTGGAAAAACGTTTGTGCACCGAGGCTGAATGGGAGCGCGCGTGCAAGGGCCCGGCGCAAGATGCTTACGTGGGCGGCGCGTTTGCGGCTGCGGCTTGTGGTCCGGGTCTTCCCGTGGAACGCGCGGCGCTCGGTCCGCGCGGGGAGCTCGCAACCTGCGTGTCGGGTTTCGGAGTCGCCGATATGCATGGCGGTGCCGCCGAGTGGACGTCGTCGTTGTGGCGGCGAAGTGGAGCGGGGGAACAGGGAGTGGTCCGCGGCGGAAGTGCAGGTAATTCACAGGCAGAAATCGTTTTTCGTTGTGCCAACGGATCCCCACGGCCCGCCGCGAGCAAGCTGCCGACCGTCGGGTTTCGCTGTTGCGCCGGTGAGCGAAACGAGGTGCCGGTGGTTCTAAAACCACCGCGCGTGATCGTTCTCGAGCGCGTGGTGACGCGCGACGGAATGCCCGTGAGCCTTCGCGGGCTTGCCAAAGATCAAGTGGGGTTTCACGCGTGGCGGTGGCGGCCTTCGTTGAACGACGAACTCCTCGTGCACGCGGGGTGCACCACCGCGAAGGGGCCATGCGAACTCGTCGTTTCCCGCGAGGCGGGAGGCCTCGAACGTGTCGCGGTGCGTGCGGAGGTAGGGCGCAGCGCTGCGGAAGTTCAGCTTTTCGACGGCCCAAAGTCGCTACGTGCAACCTACATGGATATGCAGGGCCGCGCGCGCATCGTGCGCTACGACGCGGGGCGAATTGTCATCCACGAGCCGGCCCGTTAGCGCGCTTTCCGGCTCACTTTTAGGGCGCGCCAAGGCCCTTTCCTTCGCGGGGAAAAGCGTTGTAGGAAGAGGCCTCGGCACGGATGGCGAAATTGGCAGACGCAGCGGATTTAGGTTCCGCCGCCGAAAGGCGTATGGGTTCGACTCCCTTTCCGTGCACTCTACATCATCTGTTTTGCCGGTCGGTGTTTCCGGTCTCCGGGCCTCCACCGCTTCACGAACGTGACGCGGCACGGCATTTCTGATAGCCGAGGCCGCCGAGGCAACAGCATGGCCAGGTTCATCGACGAGCTTAAGCGAACCCACGACAACAACGCGCTCCGGGTCGAGCACGTGGAGCAAGAAGTTGTGCTCTTTGGCTGGGTTTCCAGTTACCGCGACCACGGCGGGTGCGTCTTCATCGATCTGCGCGATCGCGAGGGCATTACCCAATTGGTTTTCGATCCCGATTTGGCCGGTCACGGCACGGCCCCGAGGGTCGCCTACGAACGCGCGCAGGCGCTGCGCAGCGAGTGGGTGATTGGCATTCGCGGAAACGTCAAGAGTCGCGGCGGTAACGCGAATCCGAAGCTCGCCACCGGTGCCGTAGAGGTTCACGTGGTGGAAATCGGCATCTTCAACAAGAGCGACACACCGCCCTTCGAGATCGTCGACAAGCTCGATACGGGCGAGGAAAAGCGCCTTCAATACCGTTACCTCGATCTGCGTCGCCGGCCCTTGCAGCACGCCATGCGCGCGCGGCACCGGCTGCTTCAAGAGACTCGCCACTATTTCGACGACAAGGGCTTTCTCGAAATCGAGACGCCAACACTTGTAAAATACACGCCAGGCGGGGCGCGCAATTTCCTGGTTCCGAGCCGCATGCACGCGGGGAAATTTTATGCGCTCGCCGAGAGCCCGCAGCTCTTTAAGCAGCTTTTCATGGTGGCGGGTTTCGAGCGTTATTTTCAGATTGCCCGATGCTGGCGCGACGAAGACCTGCGCTTGGATCGCCAGCCCGAGTTCACGCAGATCGACGTGGAGATGTCGTTTGTCAACCAAGACGACATTTTCGAGACCATCGAGGGCTTGGTCTTCCGTCTCTGGAAAGCCGTTCTGGGCGTCGATTTGCTCGAAAAATACCCTTCGGGCAGTTTTCCGCGCATGAACTTCGGTGAGTCGATGGGGCTTTACGGCAACGACAAACCCGACGTCCGCTTCGAGCTTCCGCACGTAGACATCACCGGTCTCGTCGTTGATCACGCAGGTGGCGGCGTGTCTTTTTGGGCCGAGCTTGCGGCGGCTTTCGCGAGCGGTCGTTACCGCCGCGACCTGCCCACCGAGATCGTCAAAGCCCTGCGTATTCCCGCAGAAAAGGCGTCGTCGTTGTCGCGTGCCGAGCTCGACAAACTTGAAGAATATGTGAAGGGTATGGGCTCCAAGGGTCTTGCGCGCGCGAAAATAGGAGGGTCCGGCGAGTGGCTTCAGTCGCCTCTCGCGAAGATGATTTCGACGGAACTTCGCGTGGCCATCAACGAAGCGGCCGGTGCTCAAGAAGGCGACTTGCTCTTCTTCCAGTTCGGCAAAGAGGCCGTGGTCCATACGGTCATGGCGAACCTCCGCGTGCATCTCGCGAAGAAGTTTGGCTTCATTCCCGAGTCGGGTCATGGCGGGCGTTTCGAGTTCTTGTGGGTCGTGAACCCGCCGCTGTTCGAGTACGATGACGAGACAAAAACCTGGGCTGCGGCCCATCACGCATTCACCCGTCCCCACGACGACTGCGTGGAACTTCTCGAAACAGATCCGGGTAAAGTTCTTTGCTGGCGCTACGACTTGGTCCTGAACGGCTTCGAGATTGGCGGAGGTTCCATACGCCTCCACGACCCCGAGGTGCAGACGCGCGTCTTTCGTGCCCTTGGCATCGACGACGACGACGCCAAGACGAAATTCGGGTTCCTCCTCGAGGCGCTACGCTACGGCGCACCACCCCACGGAGGCATCGCCATCGGCCTCGACCGCCTCGCGATGTTGCTTTCCGGCGCGGATAGCCTGCGCGATGTCATCGCGTATCCGAAGACGCAGAAGGGGATTTGCCTCATGACCGAAGCCCCGAACGCGGTCTCGCCAAAGCAGCTTCAAGAGCTCCACGTTCGCACCGTCGACTGACCCGCGAGGCTCGCGGCGAATGCGTTGATTCCCCGTTGGTCGATGCATTTGCCGCGCCGAAGTTGTCTTTTTGTGAAGACATCGCGAGCCACCCGCGATAGAGAGCCGCACTTAGCCGGGGCTGTAGCTCAGTTGGTAGAGCGCATGCATGGCATGCATGAGGTCAGGGGTTCGATCCCCCTCAGCTCCACGGTACATTCAGGGCGGTTGCGTGCAGAGCGCAACCGTTTTTTCTGTGAAAACGCCGGTGCTGTGTGGGCGCGCGGGCCAAAAATTCTTGAGCTTTGGGCCGGTTGGATGCTCGCCGCTTTTGCCTAGGCGGGCACTTCTGTGCGATTGTCTCACCCATGGAGGCGATGATCGTCGACAATCCGTTTAGCGGGGCTGTGGTGTGCGAGGTTACCTTCGCGCCTTGGGCTGACGTCACGCTTCTTTTGGATCAAGCAAAAACGGCCGCAAAGGCGTTTCAGTTCATCGATCTCGACACCCGTATCGCCATCTGCGAACGGGCGATGAACGCGCTCGAGGCACGGCAAGAGGCGATGGCCGTCGACATCACGCGCCTCATGGGAAAGCCCATCACCCAGTCGCGTGCGGAGGCCAAGAAGGCGATCTCCCGCGGGCGTGTGCTCATCACCCTCGCGAAGAAGGCCCTCGCGGAAGAAGATCGCCCCGGCGACGGCATTTCGCGGAAAATTATTCGCGAGCCTCACGGCGTTGTTCTCGTCACGCCATCCTGGAATTCTCCTGTTCTCACGCTGATCGGGCCCGTGCTGACCGCGGTGCTCGCGGGCAACGCCGTCGTCATCAAGCACGCCACGCGCACGAGCCTCGTGACGAAGTATTTCGTCAATGCTTTCGACGACGGCGACGCTCCTTGGTACCTCGTGCAACGCCTCGATTGCGACTACGCGACCCTTGAGCGCGTGATGGCCGACCCGCGCATCGACCACATCGTTTACGCGGGTTCCCACACGGGTGCCATGCGCGTAAAGGCCGCGATCGCCGGGCGCTTCGTGGGCTACGACTTGTTTCTTGGGGGCAACGATGCGGCCTACGTGGCCCACGACTGCGACTTCGATCGCACGGTCGAAGAGGTCGTGCGTGGGGCCTTGGGCAACGCGGGCCAAGACTGCGCCGCCGTCGAGCGCGTGTACGTGCACCGTGTGCTCTTCGACCGGTTCATTGAGGCGGCCGAGAGCCGCATGCACGAATACGTCTTGGGAGATCCGGCGGCACCGGGCACGCGCATGGGGCCCCTGGCAAAATCCACGCAAATCACCGAACTCGAAAAACTGATGTTCGATGCCGCCAATCGCGGCGGATGCATCGTTCTCGGAGGCAAGCGCCGCAACGTAGATGGCTACGGTCGGTTTTTTGAGCCCACACTCATCACCGACGTGCGGCACGACATGCAAGTGATTCAGCGCGAGACGCTCGGCCCCGTGATGCCCGTCGTCGTCGTCGATTCAGACGAACAAGCTATCCTGCGTATGAACGACGTAAGCCTTGGTCTTACCGCAAGCCTGTGGACAAAAGACGCGACCCACGCCGAGCGAATTGCCAGGCAACTTGAGGTCGGTACCGTGTACCTCAATCGGTGCAGCCAGATCGATCCCGTCCTTCCGTGGTCGGGCCGCAAGGGCTCAGGAAACGGCGTGGCTTACGGCTACGACGGCTTTTACCGACTCACGCGGCCCAAGAGTTTGCTTTTTCAGCGCGTCATTTGAGCGGTCACGGCGCGGCTTGGTGCATGCAGAATGCACGCATTACGGGCTGCCGTCGAGAACCGCAAAAATGCGCACCGTTCGAGGCGGAAGCCCGAGCATGTGCCGACCATTGTGCGAGGCAATCGTTTCGCCGGTGAGAATGTCGCGCAGAGAATGCGTGAAACCCAGCGTGGCCTCCGCGGTTAGAACGGCGCGATTTGGATTCATGAGGAATACAACTTTCGGAGCGCCGGCAGCGTTCGTGTGCACCGTGACGTGGCAATCGCCGTCCGCGTCGAGGCCGTAGCTCGGGAGCGACAGACGGCGCACCATTTCGTTGACGAGGGCGTCTGCCCGGCCTGGCGTCGCGAGGGTTTCGAGCTCGATGGACCCGAGGGGCGGAGCGGACTTGAGCGGCCGAAATCGTCCGTCGCGAAGCGGGGCATGCGGCCCCAATGTGACGGCCACGCCGTCGGTTCCGAGGTCGCGAAGCGTGGAGAGAAAGTCAGGCTTCAGACCGCCGCCGCACGAGCAAATGCTCCACGCGGAATCGGCGCAAGCCTCGCGTGCCACCTCGCCGCTCACATAGGCAAAGGGAACACCGCGACGCAGGAGGGCTCTCTCAAAACGCCGCAAAAATGCTTCTGCTTCGAGGGGGGGAGAAAACCCGAGGCCGAGCTCGTCTTCAAAACAGCTCTCGCGGTAACCCCCGCCAAGGACGTGAATCATCGCGGGCGTGGCGGACCCAAAGGCGTGCATCACGCGACCAAGGCGACGCAAGACGCGGGGCACCACCAGTCGCACGGGAACGGCCCTTGTGAGGCCGCGCAAGCCCACCGCCTCTATCGCCCCCACCAACTGCGTGAGGCGCGCGGCAAAGGGCCGTGGGCGGCCGTGGGGACCGATTGGGGCACCCACCCAGCGATCGCGTTCGACCGCCATGTAAAGATTGAAGCCGCGAAGGCCGTACGCAAGCGCGGTCGAGAGAACGTAGAGAGAATCGTCTTCGTCGATGGGCGAAAAAAACGGTGGGTACCCGACGCCGACCTCGGCACCAAAAGCGGGCTGCGCGAGGGCGTTGCAACGGTTGGACAACTCGCTCGTGCGCCGTGCCATGACCGCGTGTTCCGACGGCGAAGCGCGGTGATAATAATCGAGGGCGAGGAGATCGACCGTGGACCCGACGCGCTCAGAATTCAGAGCTGTGACGGTCTCGCCAACAGGAAAGTTATGCGTCGTCGGCACATGCTCAAACCCGACCCGCGCGAGCAGGCGCGCCATGCGATCGAAAGCCGTTGCGAGGAGGTGTTCGTGAAACTCCATCCAGTCGAGATGGGGCGCGAGTTCACCTGCGTTCGTGGCGGTTAGGGCCCGGGGCGGATCGACCCCGTCGAAGGTCAAGGTGTCATCTTGCCAGGCAGAACGCAGCGCTTTCACCGTGCGGTAGCTGGTTCGTAGCATGTGACGAAATAGCCCAATAGCATCTGGATGATAGTCTTGGTCATACGGGCCATCGCGAAAATAGAGCGCGCCCTCGTTGTCGACCTGCAGAAGAACAATGGGCCCCTCCGGGTAGACCTTCCGCGAGAGCTCGTCACCGACGGCTGCAAACCAGGTCTCGACCTCCGCAAGAAAATCTTCGCTTGCGTAGCTGGGCACGGGAAATGAGACCGGCAAGATCGGCAACAAGACCGGCGTGCCGCGGGCACTTCGGGCCTGCATGTTTTCGTTCCAAAGCACGCGCTCCGGAACGCCAAAGTGCGTGAGCTCTGCATTGATATGCGGACCCGGGCGAAGAATGACGAGAAGGTCTTCTTCTTGGGCGATCGCCAGAAACTGGCTCACATTGAGGCGTGGATCCGTGGCACCGAAATCGAACGAGCCGGGCCCCGTTTCGTGAACACCCCAGGGCACGTAAACGTCGACCAAATGAAGCCCCATGGCGCGAATCGCTCGAAGTCCTGCGCGCCAGTCGGTGGGCGCGTGCCGCCAATAATGCATCGCGCCCGCGTAAAGCGGAACGTCGCGTTTACCGCCAGGCCCGGTGAGTTCCAAGCCCGCGGGAACGAGGCGCACGCAAGCGGATGCCGCGTAGGGCGGACGGGCAGAGACGCGGCGCGGTGATCGATTTACGGTCAAGAATGCAGCACTTAACGCAGGAACGAGAGACTTGCAGGCGTTTCAATGACGGGGCGGCAGCGCCATTCCAAACTCGCGCTCCACGAGGGAGAGGCCCTCGCGAAGGGTGGACGCCCACGCGGGGTAGTCTTCCGCGGAGACGCGTTGGGCGGCAAAAGATGTGGTGCGATCGACGACGAGCACGTCGCCATCCACGCGGTCGGAAACGCGGAACGTCCCCGATTGCGTTTCGATGGAACGGGGCGCGAGAGGCGGCCGCGGCTTGGCTCCGTTCGCGCCACGCAAGCGCAAGGTCACCCGGGCACCCGTGGGCGTTTCCACGACGAGAGGCGTTTGCCGCGACTCAAGGGCCACGTAAGGACGCAGGTTGATCGTAAAGGGCGCGCGGCGACTCCCGCGGCCGTCAAGCCAAAACGGAGCCGACCCTCGCACGCGCACGACAAGTTCGCGCGAACGGTCGCTGGCACCTTCGGTTTCGAGCGATTCGGTGTGCCAACTCGGGAAGCTCGAGACGAAGAGACCCTGCTCCAAGAAACGGCGCCACTCGGTGTCGTCCATCCGCGCGCGAACCTCGCGAAAGGCCATCGCGGGTCGGTCGAGAAAGCGTAGCTCAAGGCTGGCCCTCGCCGTTCCGTCGTCGTCGATGTCGACATTGCCGTCGACAAAAAATGCGTCGCGCAAGGGAAATTCCGGGATTTTCTCGCGCGGAAGATCCTTGACGAGGCGCACCGATTCTTGGCCGCGCAAGACCTCGGGCACCCAGTCGAAGTTAGCGAAACGCTCTGACAGCGTGAACCACCGAAGGCCACTTTCGGTCTCGGCCCGGAGCATCGCGCCGCCCCAAGCCTCAAGGTGCCCGCCTTCGCTTGGCCACGCGGCACCGGTTTTCGTTCGCGTCAAAACGGTCTCGACGGGCAACTCGAGAATGCGTGCAAGATGCATGAATGCGGCCGCGCGCTGGCCGGTCCCACTCGTGAGCACCCGAGGCCCGTAGCTCTCGGGTCCGTCGAGCACGTGCTCAACGCAATACGCATGCAATCGCCGAAGTCGCTCCGTAACCTCGGCGGCAGAAACGCCGACCACGATCGAATTCGCGAGGGCCCGCATGCGCGGATCGATGGCGTCGCGGGAGGACATGCGCTCCACCGTTCGTCCGAGTTCTTCTTGCTCGTGAAGGCCGTAGGTCACTTGCACGCTCGGAAGCCAATCGCTTCGCGGGGCCGCTGCGGGCTCATCGCGCACCGCGGGAGCGCCGTCCACGCGCCATCGGGTGGCGATGCGGCCGTGGGGAAGAACCTCGGTTTTTCGCTCGGGAACGTCTCCCCGCTCGTCGACGGACAGGGCGCGATTTGCCTCGGTGATGACCACGAATTCGCTGCGCCAATAGCTCTTGTCGGGTTCGCGAAAGAACCATCGAGGGCTTTGAAACACGGTGCCATCGGGCCGGGCGGCGCTGAGTTCTTGCACGTGTTCTGTCTCGACGATGTCGCCGATCGCGAGGTCCGGCATGGTCAGGGTTGTCTTGCCTTGAACGACGTCCGGCTCAATGATTCGCCCATCGGCTTTTCGCACCGCTACCCGAAGAATTCTCCCCGGTGGAAAGGGCTGTTCGGCCTCTTGTTGAATGGCCTCGCGCGACTGAATTCGCACCATTTCGTGCTCAAGCATTTGCGCGACGCCGCGGCCGTTGACCCACAGAACCGCGTAATCAAGAATGCGAGAGGCGGGGCCCGTGGTGTCAAAATTTGCCTTACTTGCGCGTTCAAAATCAGCGACGACTTGACTGCCGTCGATGCGGTACGCGGCAATCGGGCCGAGCCCCTCCAAGGCCGTCACCGTGGCACCGAGGGCGTCAGCCTCCTCACCCTTCTTCGCCGCTGCGTCGAGGGCCACGGAGGCCGCGCGGGGTTCGCCTCGGGCCACTTTTTCGTGAGCGAGCGTCAAGCGTAGAAGTGGGTGCGGCTCCTTTTCGATGAGCGTTTGAGCGTCGATCGTAAAGCGCGGGGCGAGTCCCGCCATGCGAAGAGCTTCGAGTTCCTCGAATGTTTTGGCGGGCCCCGTAGGAAGGAGCGTTTGCCAGTCGCGGGCCCGCGAGGATCGCTCGCGCGCGAGCCTGGGTGCGGTGCCCGAGGCCACGAGCGCCGACGCGATCCCGGGCGCCTCCCCAGCCGAGCCCACTGCTTCGCTGATTTGAAGCCGCGCACGAAGGGCCGCCGGGCTCGACGCGAACCGATCGCGAAGCTTCATGCCGATCCGCACGCGCTCTCCGTCCCACGCGAGATGTTCGGCGAGCTCCGCCAACTCCAAAAGAATATCGAGACGCTCCGGTGCCTCGTCGCTCATTTCACCAAGACTTTTCCAGGCTTCCACGACTTGGCCTGCCTCGCGCTGGGTACGCGCTCGTGCCATGCGCGGGTCCAAACACGTGGGGCAGGTCTTCGTGAGGCGCGCAAAAAACTCGAGGGCACGGCGGCCGCGATCTTCGTCCGTGTAGATCGGATCGCCCGCGGCTGCACGCCCCTGAGCGCGCAGCCAGGCAGCCCCATTTCCGTTCGCGGGTGAGGTGCCATCGAGCCAAAAAGCGGCGAGGTTTGGCAGCCCGTCGGCCCGCGCCATTTCGGCGGCGACGAAGCGTAGAAGAAAACTTTCAGGCAGGCGCGGAGCGGCGCCCACGAGTTTTTCAATGGGGTTTGGATCGGGCAAACGCAAGGGTTTCGACAGGGCGGGGGTCTCGCTCGGGCCTGCGTCCGCGTAGGGCGCCGGCTGGCCATCTTCGTCGAGAACGAAGACCGCGGCGGGACTCCCGACGACTTCCGCCGAGATGCGATGAACGCCGGGCCCGAGGTGAACGCGCGCGCCGAAGCGATTCCATGAACCCCAAATGGAGGGTGAGCGGTCGAGAACGAGCAGGTCGTCGACGAGAAGTTTCGTCGCCCGAGACACGGCAATGATGAGCGTGCGCTCTGCACCTATTCGCACGGCCCTTCTCAGAAAGCTCGGCGCGGAATCACTGGCATTTCCCACGGAAATCTCACAGCCGTCGCTCTCCACGACGCGGCTTTCGGCCGCAGCACGGGTCGCCGATCGGAGCAGGTGAGGGAGTGGACCCAGCGCCAAAGCATGGACATCGACGGCCGGGGATCGGGGCGCGGGGCCCAGAACTTGGGCGTCTGAGAGGCAGCCCACGGCGGCGCGCGCGGCGGGGCCCGTGAGCTTCAGAATATCGCGACGAATGATTCGCAACTCCAAGGCCGCACGCCACCCCATGGTGCCCGGCTGGAGGGCGAGACTCTCAATGGTCTGGGCCTCGCTCGGCGAAAAAGTGGCACCGAGATGGACGCTTTCTGCCAAGCGATGGGAGGCAAACCACGCGTAGAGCTCGCTCGATTCATCGTGCACCGAGCGCACAAGGGACAGCACCTGAAGCCAGCCTGCACGCTCTTCGCCGACACGCCCATCGAGGTTCGCAGACTCGGCACACAACAGCGCATCGGTCGGTGAAGAAAAGGATGCACAATGCACGCTTGAAGAACGAAACGTCGCCATCGCTTCCTGGGACGCCACCCCGGACTCAAAGAAGGTCTCCGCGTTCACCGTTGCCCGCGCGGAGTGTGGCGTATGCGAACGGGTGCACGAAGCAGCCGCGAGGGCGCTCAGAAAAAAGATGCAAAGTGCAGGTTGTTTCATGGGCTCACCATCCATCGGAGACGTTCGGCGGAGGCGCGATCCACACGGCGGCAGAACTCGCGAAAAGCAGCGTATTCGCTGGGTTCTATGTGGCTTGCGGTGAAGGCCAAATACGTCGAGACCGTCACGTTTGAACCCGTGCGTACGAGCGTGCGGTCGAACTGGGCGAAGGCCGTTTTGAGGTGCACGTCGCCGGGCACTTCGTCGGTGACGGCACCGGCGGGGAGTTCGATCTGCCAACGGTTATGGTGGGCGACCGGGCGAGAAAACCAAAGGGTGCTCGTGCGGGTTTCAGGTGCTGCGAAACTGGCTTCCAAGAAGGGACTGGGCGCCACCGGCACCGCGAAGCTCTTGTCGGTTCGTCCAACGAAACGGCCGCTGACGCCGTGAAATTCCAGGGCCGGCCCGCGCGTGCGGTCGTCGAGGCCTCCGCCCGTTACGGTGTCGATGCGGAGCCCCGTGAACGTTGCGGCAAGCTCGTCTTCGAGGCGCCCCTTGCGGGTTCCCTCGGCACCGAAGCGCACGCGCCAATCGTGGGCGCGGGCACCCTCCACGCGGCCACTCCAGTGCAGATCGAGACTGCCCTGGGCGTTGATCACGAGCTTGGCCTGGGACGTTTCAAAAGTTTCGTCGGGCGAGGTTTCAGGCAACGTGACGAGGCGGCCTCCGTCCGGCGTGATGCGCAGGCCCGTGGCCCCTCGGTCCATCCACGGAAGTTCGCGCATGCCAGTATTTTCAGCCGTTCCATCGAGAAAGAGATCCATCGCGGGCACGTACGCAATCGCGTGATCGAAGATGGCGTGGGTCGGAATGCCCTCGTAACGGCGACCGTGGGTCGTGGTGCGAAGGAGCACAAGCTCCGCGTCGACGCCGAGCTCCCGAAGCAGCACGACGATGAGCGATGCCTTGTCTTTGCAGTCGCCCCAGCCCCGCTGGGCAACCTCCCACGTCGGGTAGGGCTCGTACCCGTGAACGCCAAACTCGAGGGCGACGTAACGTGTATTCTGCACGACCCAGTCGTAGACGGCGCGCACCTTGTCGACGACATCGCGGGCGCCGGTGCCCAAGGTCTTCGCCCGTCGACGAAGCGCGTCGTCGGCCACCAGATCGTGGGCCACGAACCGCCGGTACCAGGTGCCAATGCTCTGCCAAGTAGGAAAACCACTGGCAATCACGCGAGGAATGAGTTCGTCGGCGGGCGGCCCGTTTTGCTCGAACGTGATGGGCGGGAGGTCGTCGCCGTGAATGCGCACCTCGTGGCGATCGCCCGTCGTCGATTCGGTTCGCGTGAGGGCGACGGGGCCGCCGGTCGTCACGTTGATGGCCCGCGACACAGGCCGGCGTAGAATCCAGTCGACGGAGAGCGTGGCGTCGCTGCCCTGCATCGCGAACACCTCGCCAAAGGCTTCACGCAGCCCTTCATCGCCGCCGAGGGAGTCGGTGCGCCACACCGTCTCGATGATGTCGCCTGCCTTTATCCGCGGAAAGTGCACGAGAACCACGCGCTGACTGCTGTACATCGCGACCGAGGGATCATCCGTATTCGCTTGAGAGATGTCGCTCGCGTCGTCGGTCGATCCATCGGCATGAATCACGCGGGCGCGGCGCACTTGCACCACCTGGCGAGCGCTATCGTAGGCAAACGAATATTGTCGCGACTCAATGGCCGCATCATCGGTGAGCGGTTGCAGCGCGATTTGGTCAAAGCTGGCGGTAAGGCCGGTGGGGTAAAGCGTGGTGACGTGAACGCGGGCAAGGGTGCGGCGTGTTCCGACCGGCGGCTTCGCACTAAGGGAACGAAGCTCAGCGTCTGACTTGGCGAACGACTCATCGTCGTGGGCTTTGTCCGGCGTGAGCGCCTCCAGATGACGACGCAAGTTGCTGTCTTCCGGGGCGAGGTCCGAGGCGCGACGAAGGGCTGCGACGGCCTCCTCCGGGTGGCCCGCGCCAACCTCAAGGGCGCTAATAGCAGACCAAATGGTCGCATCATTCACACGCCGCTCGGCCCCCGCCACGAGGCGGTTTCGAGCGCGCTCCACGGCCCCGAGCCGCAACTCGGCGCGGGCTATTTCGATGGCCATCGTGCTCGAGTGGCCCGTCAGCGCATCCAGATGACGGATGATGGCCCGCGCCACGGTGGTCTGTTCGGCTGCGAGGGCCCACGCGAGACGCTCCCGATGCCACGCGAGACGATCGCTTGCGCGCGCGAGGCCGAGGAGCACCATGCGGGCCGACTCTTCGCGGCGACCCGCGTTGCCAAGGTGAGTGGCGGCGGCTTCCACGAGAATAGGAATGGGTCCGAGGCGTTGAACGGCCAGCGCCAACCGCTCGGCTGCGACCGCAAGCAAGCCCATTTGCGCCTCGACGTCGGCGGCGGCGACGATGGCGCGCGCGTCGTCGGGGTAGAGCGCGAGGAGAGCTGTCGCGAGGGGCATCGCGTCGGCGCCCGCGAGTCCGAAGCGTTGCAAATCGATGCGCGCCAGGTCGACCTCGTAGGCCTCGGCCGCGTTCGTTACCAGCGATTCTGCACGCGTCACAAGCGCCTGCCGTTCCGCGCGGGTGGCTCCGAGGTTCAAGCGAAGCAGGGCATCAGCCGTTGTAGCGGGGCCTTTCAAAAGGCTGTCGAGGAGGTCGCGCAAGTAGAGACCGCGGGCATCGTCGCCGCCCGAGTGCGCGAGGTAGCGCCCGAACATCCGTGCATCATGCACGGAGCTGTGTTCGCGGTTTTGAAAGCGAAGAACGAGCCCCGTGTCTCCCGGCGGAACGTGCTTTCGCTTTAGCGGTGCCCCCGCGGCTCCGACCTCCGGTGAGGCTTCGAGTCGCGCGCCCGTGGTGCGTTCGCCGTTCGCATCGGCAACGCGAAGCATCAGTGCGGGAGCGTGGGCCCGGTGGCATGTCTTGACGACGAGGCGGCTCCCGGCCTTATCGACTTGAAACGGAAATGCGTGCCGCTCGGCGTCGAGGCCGCGCTCCACGGAATCGGAGCCGATGAGTGCGCCGTCGAGAAATACTTTCACCGCGCCGGCGGTGCCCAAACTGACGCGCCCATGAAATGCGGCGTCGCCCGTGCTCGCCATGCGCGCGACGGCGTACCAACACGCGCCTCCCTCCGATGCGTCGAGTTCGGTGTAGTCGAGGGTGCCAAAAGCGGTGGCACGGGCCACGTGGCGAAACGAGATCATGCGCCCCTTGCTCGTCCACGTTCGGCCGAGAGCGATCGGGCGACCGTCTTCGAGTTCGGGCACCAGGGCCGTATCAAACCCTGTATTTTCCCTGTTTTCAAACGGGCCGAGCACCATCCAGTCGTCGGCGTAGCCGAGGGCTTTCACCGCTCGGCTTGCGCCCCCCGGGTCTCCGAGGCGGCGGCGCGCAAGGACGTTGAGCCACGAAAAATATGCCCGCGCATAGGCGTCGTGGGACGGATCGGTGGATGCATAATGCAAGCTTCGTTCGACCGCGTCTTTGGCGTCGAGGTTCCACGTTCCCCAGAGTTCCTGCGCGGCCACGATGGAGGCGTCTCCCCGCGAGGCATCAAAGGCCCTCAGCGCGGCGCGGAGCGCGTCGGGCTCGACACTGTTGGCGTGGGTGGCGTGGGCGCGCTCGGCGGAGGCGGCGACCGTGAGGGCAAGAACAAAAGCTGAAACGGGACGAAGGGCATTCATGGGTGAGCGGAGCGGAGGCTACCCTGAATCGCTTTGGAAAAGCTCCCTGTGCGAGGTGCGATTTGAGCTGCAAAGCAGCTTTTTTGCCCGGGCCCTGATAGGGGCGAAGCATGGACGAAGCGCTGGTCACGTCGAACACGCAAGATGCTCCCGTGGCCGAGGGCGCCCGGGCCGCCCGGGGAAAAGACCTCTTGCGCATGCTTCGTCCGCATCAATGGGTGAAGAATCTTTTCGTCCTCGCGCCCATGTTTTTTCATCGCGATGTGGTCCTCGCCACCTCCGCCGGCCCCGCTCTGAACCTCGCGGTGAGTGGCCGGGCTCTTGGGGCGACCGCCGTCTTTTGCCTCTTGGCGGGCGCGGTTTACACGGTCAACGATCTCGTCGATGTCAGTGCCGATCGGGCCCATCCCGTGAAGCGGCATCGGCCCATTGCTTCCGGTGTCGTGCCCGAGGGTTTGGCGCGCACGATGGCAGCGATCTTGGTCGCGGCGGCATTGGCCGGTGCCGCTAGTTTATCGACGGGTGTGCTGCTCGCGGCGGTCGTGTATTTTGCACAGAACCTTGCGTACTCGTTCAAGTTGAAGCACGTGCCATTTGTCGACGTGTCGCTCATTTCTCTTGGTTTTGTGCTGCGCGTTCTTGCTGGGGGCTGGGCGACCGGCGTGCACGTGAGCTCGTACATGGTGGCGTGCACGGGACTCCTCGCGCTGTTTCTTGGCTTCGGAAAAAGGCGCCACGAGATCAGCACGGCCAATGCGGTGAAGCAGCGCGCGGCATTGGAGCGCTACTCACCCCGCGCCCTTGATGCGGCGTTGGCCGTCACCGGCACCGCAACGGCCGTGTGTTACGTCGCCTATACGCTGGATGCAGGCACGCGCGCCTTCTTTCAATCGGACGCCTTGTGGCTCACGGCGCCCTTCGTCATTTTCGGCATTGTCCGTTTCTTGGGGTTGCTCGGGACGGGCACCGAAAACGGAGCGGCGGGCGATCCGATCGATGCGAGAGGCGCCGAGTCACCCACCGAGGCGATGCTTCGCGACGTGCCTTTCGTCTTGAATTTGTTCCTGTGGGTCGCCGCCGTCGTGGCGATTGTCTACCGTCTTCGTCCGTCGGTGTAGCTGCCTGAGTGGCAGCGAATCGAACCGCCATGGCATCTGCGAAGACCACTTCCGCCGCGAGTCTCTTGTCCAAGCCCGGCGCGCTCGTGGACTTGGGCCTCACGCTTCCGGTCTTTCTTCTGTACCACGCCGGCGTGGTATTTTTGGGTGTCCGAAACGGATCCGATATTCTTACTGAGGCTATGCTTCGTATTGCCGACGGTGATACGCGAACATACCTTGGGCTTACCGCGGCCATTGGCGTCATTTTCGTTGGGGTCTACGCCACAGTGGGGCGCGGCGAGGTGTTTGCGCCGAGGAAATTTGTGGCGATACTCGTTGAGTCCAGCGTGTACGCCGCGGCCATGAAGTTCGCCGTGACCGCGGCGGTCGGCGCGCTTTTCGCGGGCAAAATTGCGGGTGGTCGCGAGGCACTCGTGGGAACAGTGATGTCGCTCGGCGCGGGTTTTTACGAAGAGCTGGCGTACCGCGTGCTGCTCTTCGGCTTCGGCGCGAAGGCCCTGGTGCTCGCATTCACGCCGGACCGGCTCACGCTCGTGGCGAACAACGACGGCCTTCACTGGCGCGGCGCGCTCGTTGCGGGCTTGTGGGCGCTGGTGGCGTCGTGCGCCTTCAGCGGCGCCCATTACGTTGGGCCACTCGCGGATGTTTTTCGCCCCGACACCTTCGTCTTTCGCGCGCTGCTGGGCCTCGCGCTTACGCTGGTATTCGTTACGCGAGGCTTCGCGGCCGCTGTGTGGACCCATCTCGTTTACGATATTTGGGTTCTGGTCTTGGCGCGGTGAGTTCGCCGTGACCTAGCCGTAACCTAGCCGATGCGCGTACGTTGGCTGCATCTGCGCCATCCCATGCGCATACGAAGCCTCACCGGCGGCCGTGCTCCGACTATGTGTTCTCCATCGACACAATCGCCATGGGCAAAAAACAGCTTCGGCATCGGGGTTCGTATTCAGAAAACCCGCCGACGAACAGCTGCCCTTCGCGTGCGACGAGGCGTTGAGACCGCGTCGCGGGAGCGCCGCATTGGCTGCAAACTGCCTGCAGTTTCGTGACCTGCTCCGCCACCGCCAAGAGGCCCGGCATCTGCCCAAACGGAAGGCCTTGGTAGTCCAAATCGAGCCCCGCGCAGATGACGCGAATGCCCCGATCGGCCATGGCGTCCACGGCGGCCACGATTCCGTCGTCGAAAAATTGGACTTCATCGATTCCCACGACGCGCGTGGTTTCGGAGACCTGGGCCTCAAGTTCCGCAGCGCTCGCCACGGGAAAAGCCTCGGCTTGCGCGCCGCCGTGGGAGACAACCTTCACGGCGTCGTAGCGCGCGTCGAGTTTGGGCTTGAAGAGTTGAAGCGGAACGCGGGCCAGGTGCACGCGCTTGATGCGCCGAAGGAGCTCTTCGGTTTTTCCGCTGAACATCGAGCCGCAAATGACCTCGACACAGCCACGAGGACCCGGGGCGTCAAAAGGTCCGCGAATTTCTCCCCACAAAGCTCCAACCATTGCCCATCGCCGGTACAAGAAATCGAGCGGATACGCAACGAGGCCGTTGTAGACGGCAAGTCCTTGGGTGCTACGCTAATCGTGTGAACGTCGTACTCTACAAACTCGGATCCAGCGCCCGCGCGGTCGTTGGCCGATTGGTGCGGGCGCCGCGCAAGGGCTCCGTCGTCGTGATCGAGTTCCCCGATGGCCTTCACGAATTTGTAACCACGCCCGTGCGCCGCGTTCTTCGCATGGCCGGCAGCGACGTCTTCTATTTGGAGACCACCAACAGCCGTTACCGCCTCGAAATTCAGGGGCGCACGTCGCTGAACGCCGAGTCAAAACCGAACGTTCGTCCGTAAAAGCGCGCATTCTGCGGAACGACTGTCGCCTTTCCTTGACATGCACAGCGGCGCGTGGTCTTGCTCCGCGCCCTCTGAGGTCACTATGGGTTATCTGGATCGTCGTAATTCGCTGAAGATGAGGCGCCGCAAGGCCCAAGCCAAGAAGAAGGCTCGCGTTGCCCGCCAAGCAGCGGCTCCGAAAGTTGCAGTTCCTGGCACCGCCGCTCCGGTCGTCGAGAAGAAGGCCACCAAGAAAGCGGCACCGAAGGCCACCTGAGGCTTTGGGTACCGTTGTGCGTTGCGACACCATGCGCGAAACGCCACAAGTCTCACAGGCTCCACAGGCTCCACAGGCCGCACAGGCCCCAGAAGCCATTGGCTCTCGTGGTCCGCATACGCTGTGTGTGGTGCGTATGATTGCCGATGAGGCGTCGTCATGGTTGCGCCGTGGGCGTGGGGCTTTCGGGCTTCGCGCCTTTGTGTTTTGTGCAGTGACGACGACCGCAGCCTGCATGCCGAGCGCTGCCGCCCGCCTCGGCGAGACGGCGAACGATTACCTCATTCACTTGAGGTTTGGTCGCGTCGGGCTGCTCCAAGGTTTCGAAAATCCCGAGTCGCGGGCCAAGCTCGGTGAGCTTCATCGCCCGCTCGGGCGTGAACGCCAAGTAACAGACGTCGACATCTTGGCCGTTCAGGCCAAAGACGACGCGGGCGTCGTGGCGGCGCAAGTGAGCTGGTACGCGCCCGGCGAACAGCTCCTGCGCATCTCCACGATCGAACAGCGGTGGGTGAAGGGTGGCAGCGGCACGTGGGTGCTCGACGACGAATCTTTGAGCGGCGGTGACCCCGGTTTTTTTGTCGTCACCCCGCGAGGCGAGCTCGCGCCGGGCGAAAGGCCTGCCCCCAGCAAAGAACTGGGAAAAGGCGCGCATTTTCCTACGGTGCGCCTCGGCTATTGAGGGCGCGTCGGGGCGATGACTCCGGGTTCGAAGAGCAAGCGCCCACAAGCTTGGTGCGGGCTGTTCTACGTATGTTCCACATGCTTGCATGAGGTGTGCGAGGAAATACGTGACTAATATACGGTACTTGCTACGGCATACGCGTGCCACGCTCCGCCTTCGTTCCATCCGCGGGCAACTCCCAGGCGAAAAAGCAGATCGATGAAGTAGCCGCCGGTCGTATCGGCCCAGAGCTCGGCGCCGGAGCCCGAACGGAGTGACGCCGACGAAAATGCTGAAAAAGCGCTGCCCGTATCGTTGAAAATAGCTCCGGTCAGGCGCCGAATAAAGATCGGGTACGCGCCAATTCCGCGATCGATGTTCACGATCGGAAATCGGTATTCGGCGTTCAGCAGCGCGAAGTGACGACCGGAAACCGCGAAGGGGTCATAGCCCCGGAGCGCCACGCCGCCCTGCACGATGAGGTTTTGCAGCGTCGTGACGAGGGGCGTCGCCGTGAAGCCGCCGAGGCTGTACGCGCCGGGGCCCGGGTACGCTCCGTCGCTCGTGCCGGCCCCAAGGTGGAGGGCAAGGGTGTGGTGGCGCAAGGGTGCCGCGAGGTCGCCGAAGGGCACGTACGCGGCGGCCTGGCCGCTCAGCGAGGCTCCCATGACGCTGGACCCCACCACGTCACTCGCGAGGCTTCCATTGAGCGCCATCGACGTGCCGCGCTCGGCCCCGATGGAGTGCAAAAAGTGCTGCGTCCGGTCGTACGCCCACGACGCGCGAAGTGTGGCCAATTGCCCGCGAAATGGAGTCAAGGGCCGGTTAAAGGGATCGAACGACGTGCCGCGCGCGGCCTCTCCGGCCACGCGCACAAACCCCGCCGCGAGGCGAAACGAATGGGACGAAAATGTGCTGGGCAAAGCGAGGCCCGCGCTGGTCTCGAGGCCCACGGATTCCTGAACCCACGGGAGCACATACAGGGCGCGATTTGCCCCGCCGCCGCGGGCGGTCAACGAACGGTAAGCGCGGAGGCTTAGGTCCGCGCGCAACCGACCATAGCTGTAGACTGCATCAAATTGAGGTTCGGGTCGCTCGGTCTCAAAGCGCGCAGACAGGGTGAAACTGTGATTGCTTGAAGCGTCCGAACCCGTGGTGCTCCCGACGATGGCCGTGCCGAACATTCCGGTCCCGTATTGAAGGGCATAGGACCGTGGGCGCAACGAGGACACCGGAACATAGTCACTGTATGTTGTTTGTACTTCCGGCGGCTCGGCGTGAGTTGCATCGCGTACGCGGCCGATATCCGTGCCGACGGGCTCAAAATTCTTGGGGTCGATGGGCATGACGCGGAGATCCCATCCGTTCGCGCCATACGACGAAAATGCCAGAAAATCTCCTCGCGGAGAGATTGCGGGCTGCACCGCCGCGAACGCCGTTCGGGTGACGCGAAAGCGCCGCCGGGTCGCGAGTTCGATGGCGTGAATCTCGAACCGGCCGTCGAGAAGATCGCTGTGAAAGTAGAGCCAGTCGCTTTGCGGCGAGAAGCACACGCCGCCGTCGAGGGCCGTGTCGTGGGTCACAAGTTCGCTCGTGCCCCGAACGCGATCGTAGAGAACGAGGTCGCGCGCCGCCGCTCCCCGAGCCTCGCCGAGAGCCTCGCGCGAAGGCGTGCTGAGCCAAGCGCCGTAGGCAATGAATCGCCCGTCGCCAGAGAAACGCGGACCATAAAATTGGTCGAAATGTTCTCCGCCCACAAGGATGCGCGGGTCCTCCAAAGCGTCGCGTCCGAGCCCGGCTTCGACGAGCGCCGACTGCCCACGATGGCGCGTGACGTACACAATGCGCGAGCCGTCGGGACTGACGTCGAGGCCATCGGAACGGGCGCCCGTCGTGAGGCGCGTTTGGGCCTCGGTGTCGCCCCATAGGTCGCGTGTGTGTGACGAAATACGCGAAATATCACCGAACAAATAGAGCTGGTTGCTCACCTGCGGCGCATCGAAAAATAGGTCACCCCCGGGCGACATGGCGGCGTGGGAGTCGCCGGCCGTGCGCATGATTAGGCTGGAATTTCCCACGGATTGGCCGTTTGCCATCGGAAGCCCGACGAGGCCCGGCGTGCTGTGACCGTCGGAGCGAAAGTAGACAATGCGCTCGGGCTCGTTGCCGACCGATGGAAACCATCTCGGGTGGGTCGCAACAAATCCGTGCGACGTGAGCGCCTGCCCATCGCGCGGACCTGCGGCCTCGTGCGCGGCTTGGAGCGCCCGAACGCGCGCGTCTTCCTCGTCGAGAAAGTGGTGCCACAGTTCCGAAAGCGGAAGCCCCGTGGCGCGGCGGAACGAGCGCTCGAGGCCATAGGGAATGGGCTCACTGCCGTGGCTCGCGAGCAGCGTCATGATGGCCTGCTGCCCGAACGAGCGGTGCAGCCACTGGTAGAAAAAGGAGCCGTAAAGGTACCAAAGTGTTCCCTGGGGCCACACGCGCGGGGTGCCGCTCACGCGATCCAAGGTGGCGGGGGTTTCGCTCAGACGATCGGCGCGAAAATAGGCGTCCCAGAGGCTCGATCGCAAACGCCCGCGCGAGGTGTGCTGGGTCTCTTCGAGAACGGCGAGACCCTCCAGCGTCCACCTCGGTGCCCACTGATTTGGAACGAGGGTGCGGCCCACCACGCGATTCCAAAGCGCGGGAAAACCCTCGATGCGCGTCATGTGGAGGATGTGCGTGTACTCGTGGGTAAAGAGCGCGCGGTACCAATCATCGACGTCGCCGAGGGGCGAGAGTTCGTCGGGTGCGACGGCGTTGAGGCGAATCAGATCGTAGGGGAAGGCTGTCGCCGAACCATTCGCGGAGTCGGTGCCATCGGTGATGACGACGTCGGTTTGGTGCGGCGGCGGGCCGGCAAAAGCGGGCACGAGTTCGCCGTGAATCTGCTCCGCGAGGCGCACGATGCGCTCGGCGAGAGCCTCCTCGCCCGAGTAATAATGCACGCGAAAGTGAAGGCTCTCAAGGGTTCGCCACTCAAGACGAGGGTCGCCCGAGGCCGACGCACGCGTCACACCGAGCGCGAGAGCGAACGGCAGCAGGAAAAAAATACGTGTGCAAAATACACGAAGTCCGCGAAAGACGAAGGCACTTTCGCGGACCTTTGGTGGCGTCACGGGGGACTAAAAATCGTCGTGAAAAAGGGGCTCACGATTTTTCACGTAGCGGCGAATGAGGTCGCGGCCTTCGATGTTCGCGTGGGTGATTCGCGCACCGAAACCGGGGTGTGCATCAGGGTTTCCAGCGACCGGGTCGCGCATCCACGTCACGATGCCGCCGAGCACAAACTCGTACCCCCCAGGCATGGCGACCTTGAGGCGAACCGCCGCGCCGGACTTTGGAATCTTGTAAGTCGCGACGAAAAGGCCACCGTGCTGGATGATGTCGTTTCCCGCGAGACCCTTGTAAAAGTTCGACGCCGATTGGGTGCCGAGCGCAACTTCGACCACCGGTGCATCGGCGGGAATGGCCTCGGGCCCGGGGATGCCAAGACCGGCTGGAGCGGGCGCAGGCGCGGGCGCAGGCGCGGGCGCAGGCGCAGCAGGGGCCACCGGCGCGGGAGCTGCCGCGCGGGCGGGAACGGGCGGTACCGGGGCAGGCGCAGGCGGGGGAGCAGGAGCAGGCGCGCGCACCGCAACAACCGGCGGCGGGGCAGGAGCGGGCAATGGTGCGACGAAGCCGTCCGACGCCATAACCGTGGCATCAAGGGCGCCGGCGAAGCCCGTTTGAATGGCCCGTTGCGCTTGCACCAAGGGCCCTAGACCGCCCGCGACGGCCTCGATGGCGGGCAGCAATGCCGGGTACGTGCCGACGGCCGCCTGGAGCGCGCCGAGGGCGCTGCGGACCGACCCAAGGGTCTCGTCGAGTTGGGCAAGGGCCGGCGTGCCCCCAGCCTTTTCCATCTGGTGGCAGGCGCTCATCGCTTTCGCTACAATTCCAGCAATATCAAGGATTTGCTGGGGCAGCGATGCATTCGATTGAATGGCCCCGAGGGCTCGGGCGAGGGATTCGCGGGCTTGGCGAACAAGGGCGAGGGAATCAGACACAGGAGACTCCGTGGGGAAAAAAAGTCGACCTCACTATACACGCTTCCGGGCGACGGAGAGCAAGGACCGCTCAAAATGAAATTGGCGTCAGCGAACCCCGCGTATGGCAGCGAGCTTGTCAAGAAGTGCAGGCGTGAGGTCCGCGAGGGAGTCGAGGGTTGCGTCCGCCAAGACGTACTCGGGCGAGCCCTTCTGATGCGCGTCGGGGACGGCAATGCAACGCATGCGAGCGGCCTTCGCGGCGATGACTCCGAACATCGAATCTTCGAAGACGACGCAGTCCGTGGGCGCAACCCCGAGGGTCGTGGCCGCACGCAAGAAAACCTCCGGGTGCGGCTTTCCGAAGGCAAGGCCGTGGGCCGAAATGCAAGCGTCGAACTCCTTCAAAAGGCCGAGTTTTCCCAGGGCTGCATCGATGATTGTTGGGGCCGACGACGACGCCACAGCCACGCGCAAACCCCGCGACCGAACAAGTTTTAGCGCCGCATCAACCCCGGGCTTGGCCGTTGCTTTTTGGCGAAGCAACGCGGTCACGCTCTCGACGATGTTCTGCACCACGACGGCGTCCGCGATCGCGTGAAACCCAAAGTGGGCCTTCCAATGCGTCACCACTTCATCGAGGCGGAGGCCCGAAGTGGCGGCGCAATCGCTCTCCCGGAGCGCCAATCCATAAGAGGAAAAAACCTGCACTTCAGCCTCTCGCCAGAGGGGCTCGGAATCGACGAGAAGGCCGTCCATGTCGAAGAGCGCGGCTGCAAACATGCCTCCATGTTCTACAAGATTTCAACCCCGGGCGCGCTACTTCCCCGCGGCGCGTCTTTTGTGCTACGTGCGCTTTCGCCGTTGATGCGGCGTTGGAGACGTGACCGAGTGGTCGAAGGTGCATGATTGGAAATCATGTGTACCGGCAACGGTACCGAGGGTTCGAATCCCTCCGTCTCCGCGAAGAGCCCTGCCGTGAGCGGCCTGCGGGCCCTGGCGCGTTTCGGGCCTCCCGCCGGGGCAATTCTTGCGGCCACTTTCGTGGGAATTCTCTGCGGAGCGATGTCCGCGGCGTTTCTTTGGCTCCTCGACGGCGCCACGCACTTTCGCGGCACCCATGACCTCGTGGTCTACGCATTGCCCCTCGCGGGGTTTGCGATCGGGCTTCTCTACAGCCGATTCGGAACCGGCATTCAGGGCGGAACCCGTCTCGTCATTCAAGCGGTTCACGACCCCGACATCGCTGTCCCCTTGCGCATCGCGCCCATGGTGTTGCTTGGCACGGTCGTCACTCATCTTTTCGGCGGAAGCGCGGGTCGCGAAGGCACCGCGGTTCAAATGGGAGCCGGTGCCGCGGAGGCCGTAGCGCGTGCGCTGGGCGTGACGGGTGCCCGTCGCCAACACCTTCTTCTCGCTGGAATTGCGGGGGGATTCGGCTCCGTTTTTGGAACGCCCGTCGCCGGCGCGGCGTTCGCTCTTGAGGTCGCGGGCCTCCGGCGCATGCACTTCGCATCGACGCTGCCAGCGCTCGCAGCGTCGTTCGCGGGAGACCTGACGACCCGCGCGTTGGGCCTTCGGCACACGGCGTACGCCGAGGTCCTTGCGCACCCACTGACACCAATTGTTGCGACTAAATGGTTGCTATTTTCGTGCGCGGTGGCCCTGGTGGGCGCGGGTTTTATAGCCCTCGTGAAGGGCCTGAAGACGCGCGCGGAACGGGCCCTGCCCCATCTGCCGACCCGCATGTTCGTTGGCGGTGCCGTGCTCGTCATCGCGTGGAAAATCGTTGGAACAAGCGACTACCTGGGCCTCGGTATTCCGCTGATCGCGCGCGCTTTCACAGACCCGCATACGCCGATGGACGCCTTCGCGATGAAGGCCATTTTTACGGCCATCACGCTCGGCGCCGGCTTCATTGGAGGCGAAGTTACGCCCCTGTTTGTCGCCGGAGCGCTTCTCGGAAATACTCTCGCGCGCCTTCTTGGAATTCCTCTCGAGCTCGCCGCCGCCGTGGGACTCGCCTCACTTTTTGCGGCCGCATCCCACACGCCCCTCGCCCTCTCCCTCATGGCCGCGGAGCTCTTCGGTATCGGCGTGCTGCCGCACGTTGCCTTGGTCACCGTGGTGGCCTCGGCGTTGATGGGGAGTCGAAGCATTTATGCCCCCACCGAGCGGGGCGGCGGCGAGGAACCTTAGCGCTTGGCACCGAGCGAGTAAGGCTTCGCGGGTGGCACCCAGCGCATGCGCCTAAGGCGCTGAACGAGGTCGTCGAGGCTCACGGCCGCCGGTGACTCGGTGAGTTTCAACGCGAAGGCCACGAGCGACACAACCTCGCGCGGCGCCACGCCAAGACCGCGAAAGTGGCGCACCGTCAGGGTGTCGCCGTTGCGTTTGGCAAGGCGCTGCCCATTGGCGCCGAGCGCCAGGGGCAGGTGCAAATACCTGGGCGTGGGCAGGCCAAGGAGGCGCTGCACGTGAACTTGGCGCGGGGTTGACGCCAGCAAGTCGTCGCCGCGCACCACCAAGTTGATGTTCATCGTGGCGTCGTCGATGGCGGTGGCAAATTGGTACGAATAAACGCCGTCGGCGCGGCGCAGAACGAAGTCGCCGAACTGCTTGACGATGTCTTGGGTGACCCCGCCGCGAAGCACATCACGCACCTCCACGGGCGCGACCCCCGTGAGATCGAGGCGCAACGACGACAGGCGCTTGGCGTCGCGGATCTCGTGGCGACGCCTGCAAGTACCTGGGTAGACCGTCTCTTCGCCCGGGTGCGGGGCCACGGCGGCGCGGGCGATTTCGGCGCGCGAACAATCGCACGGATAGATGCGACCAACTCGTCGCAATTCGTCGAGGCAGCGGGCGTAAAGCTCCGCGCGCTTGCTCTGAAAGGGCGAACCGAGCTCCACGGATTCCACCGGCCCGGGGCCCTCTTCCCAATCGAGACCGAGCCACCGAAGGTCTTCGAGGATGCGATCGACGCAGCCGGGCACCGCGCGGGTCACGTCCAAGTCGTCGATCCGGACGACGAACTTTCCGCCGGTCATGCGGGCAAAAAGCCACGATATGAGCGCGACGCTCACGCCGCCCAGGTGCAAGTCACCGGAAGGCGTGGGTGCGAAACGTGTTCGCAACGGTTGCTCAAAGAGCTCGACGGGAAGCGACATTAGGCCAGGAGGAAAGTGAGGAGCGCCTTCTGGCTGTGCAGGCGATTTTCAGCCTGGTCGAAGATACGCGACTTCGGCCCTTCCATGACCGCACTCTCTATCTCTTCGCCTCGATGGGCCGGCAAACAATGCAGCACGACCGCGTCGCTTTCGGCGTGTTCCAGCAGCTCTCCCGTGACGGTGTAGCCTGCAAACGCCTGGAGCCGCCGCGCTGTCTCGTCTTCTTGACCCATGCTCGTCCACACGTCGGTGTTCACAATGCGCGAGCCCGTCATGGCCTCCCGCGGATTGCGTGTAAGCTGCACGTGGTTCCCGGCTTCAATCACTTCATGGGCCGGGGGATCGAAGCCCTCGGGTGTGGCCAGCGCCAGCGTAAAACCAAGGATTCGTGCCGCCTCGATCCACGAGCGGGCCATGTTGCTGGAGCCGTCGCCGATGAACGCGCATCGAAGCTTGCTCCAGTCCAAGAGCTCGCCGCGGGCCCGAAACACCTCTTCGACGGTCATCAGATCCGCGAGCAGTTGCACCGGATGCGCGTCGTCGGTGAGGGCATTGATGACGGGCACCTTCGCGATGCACATCTCCTCGAAACGCGCGGTCGTGGTGGTGCGAAAAACGATGGCCTGGCAGTAACCCGCCAAGACCCGCGCCGTGTCGCGCACGGGCTCGCCGCGCCCCATCTGGGAGCCCTGGGTGGTGACCACGACGGGAATGCCTCCCAGCTCCGCGACGCCAACCTCGAAACTAATGCGCGTCCGAGTGGACGCTTTTTCCATCACGATCGCGACGGCCTTGCCGTGAAGCGCCGCTCGGCCTCGGGCGCGGTCGGCCTTGAGGGCGTGAGCCTCGGCCAAAATGCTTTTGAGTTCGTCGACGGTCAGGCTCGAAAGCCTCGCAAAATCGCGCTTCGCAGTCATCGCATCTCCAGGGGAACGTGGGCCAAATGAGCAAGTAGGGCATCGAGGCGAGGAACCAGCTGCGCCCGATCGTGAAGCCTTCCGGCGAGGAGTTGAAGCTCGTCGAGAGACCGGAGCACCGCCTTCGGCCCCGTGCCGCCGTAACTCTCCTTTGCCAAAATAGCCCGGCGAGGGTCAAGAACGTTCATGCAGTCTGCATCAAGTTCCGGGTGCACGTCGCGAACGTCGTCGAGGCTGAGGGCCGACAGGTGCACGCCTTGAGATGTGGCGCGGCGCACAAGTTCGCCGGAGGCTTTGTAAGCTTCGCGAAAGGGCACTCCCTTGCGCACGAGAGCCTCGGCCAAGTCCGTCGATTGGGTGAATCCGTCGGCCAGCGCGGCCTCTCCGCGGTCCCCGCGGAAGTGCACATGATCGAGGCACAGATCGACCGCCCGCATGCACGCGGCAAGGGTGGGCCCCGTGGAAAGCACCGGCACGCGGTCCTCCTGTTGGTCGCGGTTGTAGCCCGAGGGCAAGCCCTTCACGAGCGTCAACAGGTGCACGACATTCGCAATTCCCGTCGCGGTCTTGCCGCGAAGCAGTTCGAAAATATCGGGATTCTTTTTTTGAGGCATCATCGACGACCCGGTGGATACCGCCGGATCAAGGGTCACGAGGGCGTATTCTGCCGAGGCGTAATCCACGAGATCCGACGAGAGCTTGCCGAGCGCGAGAAGAACGCGTGCCCCGGCCCACGCCCAGTCCAACGCGAAATCGCGGTCGCCCGTCGTGTCGAGGGCGTTGCGCGTGGGGCCGTCAAACGCGAGGATCGACGCCACCAAGTGGCGGTCTGTGGGCAACGACGTGCCGCTGCACGCGCCACTTCCGAGGGGGCAAAGGCGCGTGCGATCCAGCACGAACGCGAGGGTCTCGCCGGCGCGAAGGAGTGCGCTTGCCCAGCTCGCCACCAGGAATGCCGCACTGATGGGCTGCGCCCGTTGCCGATGGGTGAAGGCAGGAATCGGGAGGGCCACGAGGGGCCGCGCCATGGCGATCAAACGCCGAGCCAAGTCCGCCAGTTCTTCGAGCCGCCGCGCCGCCTGATCACGCACGTGAAGCGTCAGATCGAGCGCGACTTGGTCGTTGCGACTGCGTGCAGTATGCAAGCGACCCGCGACGGCCCCGAGCCGCCGCCCGAGTTCCGCCTCGACGGCCATGTGGATGTCCTCTTCGCCCACCGGAAGCGCCAAACGAGACGCCTCCGCATCGTGAAATAGTGCGACCAACTGGTCGCGAAGTTCTTGCGCATCGGCCACGGGGATGAGACCGGTACGCGCAAGCATGGTCACGTGGGCGGCGCTTCCGAGCAGATCTTCGCGCGCGAAGGAGAGATCGTGGCCGTACGAGGACGACCACTGAACGAGTTCCGGGAGCATGCCGTCGAGGCCCGTGGCACCGGTTCTTGCGATGGTAGACATGGTTCGGTTCTAGAGCGGTTTTCGTCCGGATGGAGAGCATCGGGACATTCGAGCGACGAAATCAGCTCTCGAAAATCGGCGGGAGCCGCCTCGGAGGAGCTGGGGAGCCGCGGCGGCGTCTATGCCGCCGAAAAGGGCGGTAATGTTGGGAAACCGCGAGGCTGAATGAGGGTACCCACGCCGCGATCCGTGAAGAGTTCGGCGATGAGCGTGTGGGGCAGGCGGCCGTCGATGATGTGCACCGCATGCACGCCGTGGCGAAGAGCGGCGAGGGCTGCGTGGACCACCCGCAAGAGCGCGGGGTGGATGCCTCCGGAGCGGAGGCGATCGGCCAGGGTGTCGTCGTGCAACGAAACGATGAGCTCGCCGTCGAAGGTAAGGCCCGGCGCGTCGACGAGGATGATGAGCTTGTCGGCGCGAACGGCGGCGGCCACATGGGCCCCGAGCTCCGCGGGGTCGACAAGATGTTGCGACCCGTCGTCTGCAACACCGACGGGCGATACGACGGGCACGTAGCCCTTGCCGAGAAGCACCTCCAGCGCGCCTGCGCGAACCGCGTGAACCGTGTTCCCATCGGCACGCTCTTCGGCCGTGACGAAAGCGCGCACCACGCCGCCCTCCCGCCCGCAGATACCGATGGCGTGTGCGTGGTGCTGATTGAGTGCGGCGACAAACGCTGGGCCCGTTTGCGCCTCAAGAAGCGTGTCCACGGCATCGCGCGGACCGCCTGCGGCCTGTTCCCCGTGGGCATCCTGGGCGTCCAACGCGCGCTCTGCGCCCGGACTCTCAAAAATCGCATGCACAGCCGGGGGATAGCCGTGAACCACGAGAGGCAATACGCCTGCACTCTGCAGCAAACTGACATCGCTTGCGAGGGTGGCCGCCAGGGCAGGGCGGGAGAGCGCGGAGCCTACCCAGGCAATCACGACGCGGCGATTGGCGAACTTCGCAATGTAGGAAAGGGCCTCCACGAGAATCGCGCGCTTCAGCGCCGGGCTGTAATTGCCGATGCGGTCGTCGCGGGTGATGGTGCCGTCGCTCGAAGCCTGCGTGAAAGAGGCGTAGTCCCCGTTGATCTTCACGTAGTCGTAACTGAGGTCGCAGCCCCACGCGCGGCCCGAGCCGGCGTCGCCGCCGAGCGCGATTTCAACGAGCACCAGAGGGTCGCGCATGCGCTTGCGCAGACTCGGCGAATCGAAGGCCACGGCGACCCCGTACGCAAACACCTGAATGCCTGCAATCTGCACGCAAATGGCCTGAAGCTCGACGGGGAGATTGTCGCGACCAATGCGCGCGCCGAGGGCGGCGACGACGCGCCCCCAGTTTGGGTCCGAGCCAAATAGCGCGGCTTTTACCAGGTTGTCGCCTGCCACAGCCCGCGCGAGATTTCGTGCGATGTCGTCGCTGGCAGCCCCGCGCACGGTGACGTCGAGGCGCCGCGTGGCACCCTCTCCGTCTTCGGCGAGCTCGCCGCAAAGCTCTTGGGCCATGCCCTCAAGGATCGACTCCAACTGAAGTTCTTCGGGGCTCCCGCTGGCGATGGCGGCGTGCCCAGCGAGCCCACTGGCGAGAAGAAGTATCGCGTCGTTGGTGCTTTGAGAGCCGTCGAGATCGAGCTGCTCGAAGGTTCTTGCGCACACGCGCCCGAGGACCGCATCGAGCACAGCGGGGGGGACGTGCGCGTCGGTCGTGAAGACGACCAAGACGGTGGCCAAAGATGGTGCGACCATTCCGCTACCTTTTGCGATAGCTGCAAACTGCACGGATCGCCCGCCGATGGTTGCCTCGCGCAGGGCGAGCTTTACCCGCGTGTCGGTGGTCAGAATGGCCTCCGCGGCCGCTGCGAGATGGGGGCTCCGTGATTCGACCAATTCGCGCGATGCGGCGAGCAATTTATCGACGGGCCAACGCACCCCGATGACGCCCGTCGCGGCACAAACGACGGCCTCGTGAGGCACGCGAAGCTCGTCGGCCACGCGTGCGCACACGGCGCGGCAGTCTTCAATGCCCTCGGCCCCGGTCAACGCGTTTGCGTTCCCGCTCGTGATCACCAAGGCGCGAAAGGCCGACGATGGAAACCGCGCGCGCGCATCGAGCACAGGGGCGGCGGCAGCGGCGTTTCGTGTAAATCGCGCGGCAGCCGAGCAGGGCACTTCTGCCGCGATGAGGGCGAAGTCTTTCCGTGACGCCTTGATGCCCGCGTGAATGCCCGAGAAGAGGAAGCCCCGGGGCGCCTTCATGGGGCAAAGCGCATCAGTGTATCGAGACCCGCAGTCTCAGCAAATCCGCAGGCAAGGTTCATGTTTTGCACGGCTTGGCCCGCGGCACCTTTGACGAGGTTGTCGATGGCACCGATCGTGACGACTGCCTCGGCATTCGCCTCGACGCCCACGTAGGCAAGATTGGTGCCCGCGACGGCCTTGATCGTGACGTGAGCCGCGTCGACGACGCGCACGAAGGGCTTGTTCTTGTACGCCTCGCGAAGAACAGCGACCAGTTCGTCGCGTTTTACGCCGGCCTTGGGACGCAAGTAGGACGTCGTCAACAGGCCGCGCCGCAACGGCAAAAGGTGAGGCACGAAGGTGACCGCCGAGCGCCCCGCGTGGCGCGCGAGGCCGAGGGCAATCTCGGGGCTGTGTTGGTGCGTGAGGACCTTGTACGCGCGCAAATCGCCCGCCACCTCACAGAAGGCGAAGTCGTCTTTGGCCTGGCGGCCCGCACCACTTGTGCCGCTCTTGGCATCAACGATCACGTGACCCGGCTCCACGAGCCCCGAAGCGAGCAGGGGCGCTGTGCTCAAGAGTGCCGCGGTGGCGTAGCACCCGGGATTTGCGATGATGCGGGAGCTCGGAGGTGGCGCGCCAAACAGCTCCGGCAGACCGTAGTGCGCGGCCGTGAGAAGGTCTGGGCGCGGGTGATGGAAACCGTAATACGCGACGTAGTCGTCTTGTGTTTCAAGACGAAACGCGCCGGAGAGATCCACGATGCGGGCCGTCGATGACTGCAAAATGCGCGGCGCAAGATCCACGGACACGGCGGCGCTTGTGGCGAGGAACACCAGGTCAACGTCTGCGCTGCGCGCAAGGGCGGCGGCGTTTTCGATGAAGGTGAGACCCAAAAGGCCCCGCGCGAGGGGCTGGAGGGCGTCTGCCACCGCTTCGCCTCGACGCTTATCGGAGGTGCAGAAAGCCACGTCAACGCCGGGATGCGAGGCAAGAACCGCCGTCAGGACGCTCCCCGAATACCCGGACGCGCCGACCACACCCACGCGAAGTTTGGGAGAAGCCACCGCGTCTCGGTCCTAATGGGCGGCGGCGTCTGCGGGCGCGGCGGTTGCCGGGCCTGGGGGGGCATCTGCGGGCGCCCGTGTGGCGAACCACGTGCCGACCGCCAGGAAAAGAAAGAGGCCGAGCGCGGGCAGCCATGCGGGGGACGAAGGTTCCGTCTGCGGGTCTGAATCGTGCGCCATAGGTAGCCCTTACGCTGGTCGCGGGTTCTTTTCACGCAGCTTTTTTTTTGCGTCCACACGTGTTTCGCGCGGCGAGTTGATTGACAGCGACGGCAAGCTGGGTGAGGCTTTCCGCTCGGCACGGTCACGTGCCTCAAGCGAGGAACGCCTTTGGGACAGCTGCGTATTGAAGCCGTTGGTGAGACGAACGTCGGCATGAAGCGCGGCCACAACGAAGACAACTTTGGTCTCGCCGAGACCCAAGGGCTCTACGTCGTGGCCGACGGCATGGGAGGGCACGCCTCGGGCGAGGTCGCGAGCAAGATGGCCGTCGATGTGATGGTCGATTTTTTTGAGGCAACAGAGGCCGATCCTGAGCGCACGTGGCCCTTCAAAATGGACCGGTCCCGGGGCTACGAAGAGAACCGCCTCGTTACCGCCGTGAAGCTCGCGAACTTGCGAATTTTTGAGAGCGCCCAGCGCGATCCTCGCCAGCGGGGCATGGGCACCACGCTCGTTTCGATCTTCACGGTCGAAGACGGCGTGTATGTGGCCCACGTAGGCGATTCGCGCGTTTATCGCGTTCGCGAAGGGGTCCTCGAGATGCTCACCGAAGACCACTCGCTCCTCAACGACTACATCAAGATGAAAAAGTTGACGGAAGAGGAGATCGCGAATTTTCCTCACAAGAACGTCATCGTTCGGGCCCTCGGAATGAAAGATGCGGTCAAGGTCGACACGCGCTTCGAGGCGTCCCGGGTGGGCGATACCTACCTGCTCTGCAGCGACGGCCTCTCGGGGCCCGTCACCGACGACCAAATTCTCGCCATCATGACGAGTGCGCCCGACCTGAAAACGGCCGCATCGAACCTCATCGCCGCGGCCAACGCCAATGGCGGCCCCGACAACGTCACCGTCGTGCTCGCCCGCTGGGTGGCCGCGTAAGTCCCA
>CAMCKZ010000023.1 GCA_945875545.1 Polyangium aurulentum
TCGACGACAACCTCAAGACCGTGTCGCTCGCCGATTATTACGACCCCAAGGGCACGCGCGGCATCAAGGTGATTCACTTGGTCGCATCGTCCCGTTGGTGCTCGGTCTGCTCCCAAGAGACCAAAAATTACCTCGTCAAGAACCACGCCGCCAACACGGCAAGTGGCATTGTAGTCCTTCAAACCATGATCGACGGCTTGCGCCAGGGTGTTGCAGCCACGTCGAAAGACATCGACGAGTGGTCCGCATCCACCGGCATTTTCGTCGCCCTCCAATATGGCGATGGGGTTGCGCTCAAGACGGGCTCGCTCCTTTTCACCCTCGCTCTCGATCCTGACAACAAAAACTTTGGCCCGTTTTTCGACGGTGCGGGCGTGCCGTGGAACGGTTGGCTCGACGCGCGCACGATGGAAATCATCGACTACGCGGTCGGTTTCAACCCCGCCGGCGACGTGGCTGCCCTCAAGTATGTCGGCGCGAATACGCCAAAGGGCCAGTAAGTGCATTCTGCAGCTAAGTCTGCGCTGGTCTCCGCCTTTTGCCTCGGCCTCGCGGCATGCGGAGGTGCCGGCGCAGGCGCTTCGCGTGCCGGAATGGCCACGAACTTCTCCGGCATCGACGTCGGCAACAAGCGGTTCGAACTGAAGACCCACCTCGGAAAAGATGTAATCTACATCGATTTCTGGGCAACGTTTTGCCAGCCCTGCCTGGGCGCCATGCCTCACCTCAAGGCGCTTCATGAAAAGAACGCCGACAGGGGCTTCACCGTGGTCGCGATCAGCATGGACGGCCCCGAGTCTATCGGAGATGTGCGTGCCTTCGTGACGCGCAACCAGCTGCCGTTTCCCGTGCTTTTGGACGAAGACTCCTCGATTGCAGCCCGGTACAATCCCCGAAAAAGCGCGCCTCTCGGCCTGCTCATCGACCGCGCCGGAAAGATCGTCAAAATTCACGAGGGCTACAACCAAGGAGACGAGCGCGTTCTCGAAGAAGAGGTCCTCGCTTTGCTCGCCGCGCCCCGTGTTCCGTAAGGCGACCCTCCCAAAACCCCTTGCTGCTGCGCGCCACGGCGAGGCCATTGTTGGTGGCATCTTGCTTTGTTTGGTCGCGTTTCCGGCGCACGCGGTGGACCTCGGCGTTGTGGCCGACGAGCCTCTGACCCTGGATATTACCAACGTTACCGCGGTGTCGCAGCGCTTTCTTCCGCGCACCCTCGAAGGCGAACGCGTCAACGATTTTGGGTGGGGTGCCGCCGCGAATCGATTGAATGCGTCGCTTCGTTGGGGCTCCATCACCTTCGGGTCGCGGCTTGATGGGGTGGCCTATTGGCTGCGCCCCGTCGACATTCAAGACAACCCAACTGCTGCACTCTACATGGATGCGGGTACGCGGTTTCGCAACGTGTTTTACCCGGCAAAACTGTGGCTTACCTGGCAAGATTCCGGGGTCGAGCTGACCGTCGGCGACGTGTACGCGCAAATGGGCCGGGGCATGATTCTTTCGGTGCGCAAACTCGACGACCTCGGGCTGGACACCACCATCCGCGGTGCCCGTGCATCATACACGCAAAATATGGTGTCTCTCACGGCGCTCGCGGGCTTTGCGAACCCCTCGCGCATCGACGACGCCATGGGCGCTTCGCTCTTCGCCGCCGACGCGGTGCGCATGCCCCCGAGCGTGGTCAACGGCGAGACGATCGCCGCGCGCCCTACTTTTGGAAGCGATCGCATCGGCGCCGCCGAACTGTTTGTGGGCCGCGGAACGAGCGTCGTCGGGGGCTTCTCGGCGATGGGCATGCAGCGCTGCGCGCCCTACGCGTACGATGCCAACGGCCGCATGGTCGAGGCCACGGCTTTTTCCGATTTGGCAGGTTATTCGCTGGGAAGTTGCGCCACCGCCGACGTCTCCCGCTGGCTCCAGTCGCTGCCAAAAACAAACCCCACGTACCAAGCTTCCAAACTTTGGGCCTTCGGTCCGTCGCTCGAATTTCCAAAAATGGGCGCATTCGGTTCGCTCTATTTGGGTGCAGTCTTCACCGATCGCACGAAGCACGACGGCGAGTGGGAAAAGCCATCGGCAGGCAATGCACTATACGCAAACTATACAGCAACAACCAGCGATGTCACGCACTCGGTGGAAGTGAAAAGTTACCGAAATTTTTACCCCGTCACGGCTGCCTCCAACACCAACGTGAACGGGATGCTGGCGTTCTCGAACGTGGCGTATTCCATGCCGCCGACCATCGAATCGATCATGCAAGACAGCGCCTTTGGCTTCTTCAATGTCTGCGTCGACGGCGGGCGTTACCGGGCCGACTGGCGCGTGCGCGACGGACTGGTTCTGAGCGCCCAGGCGTCGTATTTCAAGTCGCTCACGGAACAAGACGGCGGCGGATGCACCGCCACGCGCCACGGCAGCATCACGAGCGATGCGCTGGTGCCCGAGGGAAAAACGGCCAAGCAAATGCGCAACGACGTCGTCGATGGGTTTGCCTTCGTGCAGTGGGATTTTGAGCAAAATACCTCGCATTTCTATGCAACCGCGGGCGCCCGCAACGACAACCTCGACGAGAAAACTTACTACCGCGAAGGGTATGTAAACTACACGCTGTCGAAGCACGTACGCGATGAGCTTACGGTCGAACTCAATGGTCGGCATCGCATGCGCTACCGCGAGGCAAACAACGTCGACGACAACGGAGACGCGCAGACGTGGCGCGAGGGCGAGCACTACACGGCGCTCAAAATTGCGCCATCTTGGGTGATTACCCAGGGTTTCGAGTACACAACCAACAATGCGCAGCCAACGTATTACTGGAACGGAAACGTGTACTACCGGTTCGATGGCGGCTCCAATCTTCGCGTTCTCGCGGGTCAGCAGCGAGGCGGCCTTCGGTGCGTGAGCGGGGTGTGCCGCATCTTTCCCGCGTACGAGGGCGTGAGGGCCGAACTCACCGTGCGCTTCTGACGCCGGCGGCATTTTTGTGCGCCGTTGAGGCTCAACTTTCGCCGCGCACTCTGCCGTATCGCGTTGGAATCACTACGGTTATTCGCCTCGCCGCGAGCGGTTGGAGCGCGTGGTCCCGCCCTTTTTTTCTTGCGTCGCAGAGCGAATCGCCGCTTGCATCCCCGGTGACCCATGCCCTCGCTTCCTGAGCCCTTTGGTCCTTCTTCCGTGACGTGCCGCGTCCTCCGCGAGGCGCTGCCTTTGGCGGCGTGTGCGGAGCCTCTGGAGGCGTTTTTGGCCCTACGCGGCGCCTACGGCGGCGTGCTCATGGAAAGCGCCGACCAAGGGGCACCTGAGGGCCGCTATTCGGTGATGGTCCCGTGCCCGTCTTTGCGGCTGATCTTGCGCGGCACGTCGGCCGTGTACGAGGCTCTTGATGGTCGCGGCGCGCAGCTCTTGCCTCATCTCGTGGCCCTCCATGGGGGCGTGCTCGAGGGTGGGCGCGCACGCCTCGAAACCGCGAAAGACCGCACAGACCCGGCGCTCTCGGACCGGGAAAGAGTGTCGTCCGATGGGCCCTTGGATGCCCTTCGCTGGATGGCTGCACTCTGCACCGATGCCGTCGCTACATCCCTTGGCCCGCCGTCGATATACGGGGCAATCTCCTACGAAATCGTTGATTCCTTCGAGACGCTTCCGCCGCGTAAAACGAGCGCCTTGGGCGACCCGGACGCGCACTTTGTGCTCGGCCTTGACTCCATCGCGTACGACCACATCGACGGGCACGTCACCGTCACGACGCGCGCTTTCGATGACGAGTCTATGGCCCATCACCAAGCCAGACATGATGCAATCTGCATCAATCTTCGCGTCCCTCGGCGCACGAAAAATCTTCAGCCCGTGGCCCGCGCCGTTGCGGAAAAAGAGGCCACGGCCGATACAACCGACGAAGGGTTTTTGACGAGCCTCGGGAGCTTTCTTGAGCATATTGCCGCAGGAAATATTTTTCAGGGTGTGCTCTCGCGCGGCCTCCGCATGACGAGCGAGGCGTCACCGCTCGAAGTTTACGCCCAGCTCCGCGCAATGAATCCTTCGCCGTACATGTTTTACCTCGACCTCGAAGACGGCGTGCTCTTCGGGGCAAGCCCTGAAACGTGCGTGAAGGTTTTGCGCGGCGAGATCGAAATTCGTCCGATTGCGGGCACCGTCGCGCGGGGTTTTCACAGCGATGGCACGATTGATCGCGAACTCGACACGCGCCTTGAGATCTCTCTGCTCCTCGATCGCAAAGAGCAGGCGGAGCACGCCATGCTGGTGGATCTCGCGCGAAACGACGTGGCCCGCGTCTCGGTTCCCGGCTCCCGTTACGTCGATAAACCTCTTTCGATTGAGAAGTACAGCCACGTGCAGCACCTCGTTTCGCGGGTGCGCGGCACTCTGCGAAGCGAGCTCGACGCCCTGCATGCGTACAAGGCCTGCGCCAACATGGGCACGCTCACGGGGGCGCCAAAACTACGCGCGATGGAACTGATTCGCGAGCACGAGCCGAGCTCCCGGGGATTTTACGGCGGGGCTGTGGGCTACTTGATGCAAGACGGCGCCTTCGACACCTGCATCGTGATTCGCTCAATGCGCTGGAAAAATGGGGAGTTTCTCCTGCGCAGCGGTGCGGGCATTGTGGCCGAAAGCGACCCTCACCGCGAACTTGCCGAGACGCTCCACAAGGCCCGCGCGTGCCGCGTCGCCGTGGCCAAGGCCGAATTTGCCCGCCGCGGAGATGTGTGATGTCTACACGTATTATCATGGTCGACAACCGCGACAGCTTTACGTTCAACCTCGTCGACGACCTTGAGCAACGGGGTGCCTCGGTCACGACCATTCGCGGAGATGCAGCCGTCGAGGCCATGCGGGCACGGGTGGCTGCGCTGAGGCCCCACGCGGTTATTCTCTCGCCGGGAGCGGGTCACCCGAGCGACGCAGGCTTGATGGTGCCGTGGCTGCGCACCGAGCCCGAGGTTCCTATTTTGGGCGTTTGCCTTGGCCACCAAGCGCTGGCGGTTGCCTATGGCGGCCTCGTGGGCCGCGCCCCGGAGCCGGTGCACGGCAAGGCCGAACTCATCGACGCCGAAGACGATCCGCTCTTCACGGGGCTGTCGTCGCGTATTTCGGTCGCCCGTTACCACTCACTCGCGGTGACCGAATTGCCCGCGTGCTTTCGATCGATCGCGGCCCTGGTGCATGGCCGAACGCGCGTTTGCATGGCGATGCGGCACGCGTCAAAGCTTCGCGTGGGTTTTCAGTTTCACCCCGAGTCGGTGCTCACGCCCCATGGCTCCACGCTTCTCGCGCGCTTTGTCGCCGAGGCGACGGCTCAGAATCCGCACGGAAGTGAATCATGAGCTTTGCCCCTTTCCTTGAAGATTTGCTGGCAGAAACGCCCATCGCGGCAGCACGTGTTGAAGCGGTGTTCGACGCCATTTTTCGCGGAGAGGTGCCCGATGCCGTCGTCGGGGCCGTCTTGATTGGGCTGCGTCCTCACGAAAAGAGGCCCGAAATTCTTGCGGCCACCGCGCGTTCCATGCGCAAACATCGCGAAATAGTTCGTTCATCGCGAACGCCTCTTCTCGATACCTGCGGCACCGGCGGCGACAAAAGCGGCACCTTCAACATCTCCACCACCACGGCATTTGTCATGGCCGGCGCCGGTGCATCGGTGGCCAAGCACGGCAACCGCAGCGTCACATCGAAGTCGGGGAGCGCCGATGTCCTTGAGGCCTTAGGCTGCGCGATCGACCTTTCACCGCAGGCCGCGGGCAGGGCTCTCGACGAAACGGGCTTCGCATTTCTCTTCGCGCAGCGCCTCCATCCGGCGATGAAAAGCGTGGGCGTCGTGAGGCGTTCCATGGGAATTCGCACGCTATTCAATTTGCTCGGTCCTCTCGCGAATCCCGCCGAAGCGCCCAGGCAGTTGCTCGGAACATTCGGTGCAGAGTACACAGAGGTGATGGCGCGGGCGCTCTTGGAACTCGGCACCGACGACGCGATGGTGGTTCACTGCGAGGGCCTCGATGAGGTGGGGCTTCACGGTCTTACGAAGGGGTACCGGGTGCGCGGCGGCACGCTGGAACCCCTCAGCCTCCGAGCCGAAGACTTCGGTCTCGGGGCCGTTAATATGGGCGACCTTCGCGGCGGTGATTCTCACGAAAATGCAGCAATTTTGCGGTCGATTCTCGCCGGTGGCCTGGGCCCCAAGCGCGACGTGGTCTTGGCCAATGCGGCGTGCGCGTTGATGGTGGCGGGCCTCTCGTCGTCTTTGCGTGAAGGCGTGGCATGCGCCGCGTCGGTGATCGATTCGGGCAAGGCCGCGGCCGCTCTCAACGCCTACGTGACCTTATCGCAGTTGCTCAAGTCGGAGGCCGTTTGATGGTTAACGTTCTCGATGCCCTCGTGCGCGAGGCCGAAAAACGATCGGCTCAATTGCCTCCCTTCGCGCGCCGCGAGATAACCGGCCGACGCGCCGCTTTTATTAGGGCATTTGCTGATGATTCGCGCATGCACGTCATCGCCGAATTCAAGGCCCAGAGTCCAAGCCTAGGGGTCATCAACACCGCGGTGCAGCCCGCCGAGCAGGCCCGCCTCTACGAGCGAGCGGGAGCCGCTGCGATCAGCGTCTTGACGGAACCCACGCGTTTCGGCGGCAGCTTCGAGAACCTTGAGCGCGTGACCCAGGCGGTTTCAACGCCCACGCTGATGAAAGATTTTGTCGTCGACGAGCGGCACTTGGCCGAGGGCGCACGGCGGGGGGCTTCGGCGGCGCTGCTTATTGTTCGCTGCCTAACAGATGATCGCCTGCAAATACTGGCAGAAGCCGCGCGCGACCTCGACCTCGCGGTGCTCATCGAGTGCCACACGGCCGACGAAATACGCCGCGCTCTATGCGTGCAAGATGCACTCATCGGCGTGAACAACCGCGACCTCGACACCCTTCAAATCAACCGCGCCACCTGCGAGATGCTCCTTCCGCTCGTTCCGGCGAATCGCATTTCGGTGGCCGAGTCGGGTTACGACGGCCCCCTCGATTTGGCCTCCGTGGCGCCTTTCGCGCGGGCTGCCTTGGTCGGCACGGCCCTTATGCGCGCGGCCGATCCGGCCAAGCTCGTCGCCTCCATCGCCGCGCTGGATCGCAGCAGTTTCCCTCGTCATCAACAGGAGTCTCCATGAGCCAAGAGTCGATTCTTTCGCCGCGCAAAGGCGCATTTGGGGCCTACGGCGGGCGCTACGTTTCAGAGCTTCTCGTTCCCGCGTTGAACGAACTCGAAGAGGCACGGCGCACGATTGTGCGTTCGTCGGCCTTCAAGAAAGAGTTTCGAGGCATGTTGCGCGACTGGGCCGGGAGGCCAACCGCGCTGACCTACGCGCCAAACTTTTCAAAACTGTGCAATCTGCACGTGTATCTGAAACGCGAAGACCTGCTCCACGGCGGGGCTCACAAGACGAACAACGTTGTAGGGCAGGGAATTCTCGCGAAACGCATGGGCAAAACGCGCATCATTGCCGAGACGGGAGCGGGCCAGCACGGCGTCGCGACGGCGATGATCGGAGCGCGCATGGGCTTTGAAACCGTCGTGTACATGGGCGCGCGCGACGTGGAACGCCAAGCGCCGAACGTCAAGCGCATGCAACTGTGTGGTTGCACCGTGGTGCCCGTCACCACCGGTTCGCAGACCCTCAAAGACGCCATCAACGAAGCCCTTCGCGACTGGACGGCGAACCTCGGAAACACGCACTACCTGCTCGGCACGGTCTGTGGCCCAGACCCCTTTCCCCGGCTTGTAAGGGACTTTCACCGCGTCATTGGCAAGGAGGCCAGGGCGCAGTGGGCCGAGAGCGTCGGCGACCTTCCGCGGGCTGTGGTGGCCTGCGTGGGCGGCGGTTCCAACGCCCTCGGGATCTTCAAAGCCTTCGTCAAAGACGCGGGCGTGGACCTCGTGGGCGTTGAGCCCGGCGGCCACGGGCTTGAGTCGGGCGCCCACGGTGCAACGCTTTTGAGGGGAACCCCGGGATTGTTGCATGGTGCACGCACCAGTGTTTTGCAGGACGAATTCGGGCAAATTCTCGAACCGCACAGCGTCGCGGCGGGCCTCGATTACCCCGGCGTTGGGCCCGAGCACGCCTACCTGCGGGACACCGGGCGAGCTCGCTACACCTCGGTGACCGACGACGAAGCCATCGAAGCCTTTGAAATCTTGGCGCGCACCGAGGGCATTATTCCCGCGTTCGAACCGGCCCACGCCTTCGCGTACCTCATGAAAGCCGTGGCCCTTGGTGATTACGAGGCAGGCGCTAAAATCTTGGTCAATTGCTCGGGCCGCGGCGACAAAGACCTCGACACTTACCGAAAACTTTATGGGCACCGCCTCGCCGGCGCCGGGGCAAAGATGGGGCCGTTGTCATGAGCCGAGCGAACCTCGCGGCTGCCTTCGCAGCCAGCAATCAACACGTCAGTCCGTTTCTGGTCCTCGGCGATCCGACCCCTGAAATTAGTTTTCAACTCGCCAAAGCAGCCATTGAACTCGGTGCCACGATGTTGGAGGTGGGCATCGCTTTTGGCGACCCCTCCGCAGACGGCTTGGCCATTCAGCGCGCCAATCTTCGTGCCATGAATGCCAAGGCCACGACGCCCGTCGCGTTTTCAATAATGAAGCGTATTCATGCGGCGTTTCCCACGATTCCAATGAACCTCTTGGTCTACGGAAACCTCGTGCACGCGGCCGGTTTTGAACGCTTCGCGCGGGAGGCGGTCGAGTCCGGCGCCAGTTCGCTCCTCGTGCCCGACCTGATGTTTGAAGAGGGCGAAGAACTCCGTGCAGTATGCAAGACGGTGGGGCTTGGGCATGCGGAACTCGTGGGGCCGCTTTCCGAGCCGAAGCGCATCCGAAAACTCGCCGCCGCGGTCGATGCGTACCTGTACTTGGTCGCATTTCAGGGCGTAACGGGCGCGCGAACCGGTGCCGCCGACTCCATTCGTGAGCTCGTCCATCGCACGGCCTCCGGGGTCGAAGTTCCCGTTTGTGTAGGGTTTGGCCTGTCAACGCGCGAGCAGATCGCCGCGGTTTTCGAGGCGGGTGCCCGGGTGGCCGTCGTCGGTTCTTACTTGGCGACCGCGATTGAAGCGGGCGTGAATGCGGGCCCACTTGGCGACGGCGCACAGGTGCTCGCGAAGTTTCGCGCGGCCTTCGCGCCGCTTGTAGGAGCGGTTGCGCAATGACCCGCCGTGACGAAACGACGATGGTGACCGGGTTCGCGGCGGGTTAAGGCAGACCCCGTGCGCCACATAGCCCGTTGGGATCTCGACAAGACGTACCTGCGAACGGAGTTCGATACCTTGCGTGACTTGGTCCGTACGGCGTTCGAGCGGCCGGACGAAAAGCGCACGAATCCCGGGGCGGCCACGGTGATGCGCGAACTCAATCGCGCAGGCTCGATGGTGCATATTCTCTCGGGCTCGCCGGAGCAGATGCGGTCGCGCATCGAGGCGAAGCTTCAAATCGATGGCGTGCGGTGGGAGAGTTTGGTGCTGAAACCAAACTTGCGAAACATCCTGCGGTTGCGCTTTCGCGCTGTAAAAGACCAGCTGGGGTACAAGTTGTCGGCGCTCTTGGCTGGGCGTCAAGCGGAGCAAACCAAGACCGGGTCACTCCCGATGGAGACCCTGTTCGGTGACGATGCGGAGGTCGACGGCTTTGTATACGCAGTGTATGCTGCCATAGTATCCCGCGTAATCGACCTTGATGGCATTGTGGCTATTTGTCAGGCAGGCAACGTATATGCTGACACGCGCGACGAAATCATGGTGTCGGCGCAGAGTATTCTTCGAGCGCCGGCCGTGGAGCGTATCTTCATTCATCTGGAAAGCCGCACGCCGCCCAGTGAATTTGCTGCCTATGGCTCGCAGCTCGTGCCGTTTTTTAACTACGCGCAGGTGGCGTATGTGCTGCTCGCCGATGGTCGCCTTGGGGGCGAGGCCGTGCTGCGGGTGGCCACCGAACTCATTGTTGACCACCACTTCGATGGCGACTCGCTCGGCAAGAGTCACGGAGAATTGGTGCGGCGGGGCGGCCTATTGAAGCCCGTGGGCGGGGCGCTGAGCGAGGCGGTGAGCACGTTGGCCGTGCGGGGTCATGCCCGCGACGAAGTCTTGCGAACCGTCGAAGCCATCGTGAACGCGGAAGCGCACCAAGTGATCGCCGCAGACGACCGGCCGTGCACCCTCGACTGGGTCGCGACGGCCAAAGCCAACGTGCGGCACCGGGCGAAGAAATAGGCCGAATTAGACGGCGAAATCGGCCTTCTGAAGAAGCTCGTTGACCCGCCACAAAAACCCATTGGCCGCGACGCCGTCGACGATGCGGTGGTCGTAACTAAGGGCCATGTACATGACCGGGTGAATGGCCATGACGTCTTCGCCGCCCGCGCCCTCGATGACCACGACGCGCTTTTTTGTCTCGCCCATGCGCAAGATTCCGACGTTGGGTTGGCTGATGATCGCCCCCCCAAAAAGGTTGCCCTTGATGCCGGGGTTCGTGACCGAGAACGTGGCTCCGGAGAGGTCGTCGATGGTCACCTTGCCGCTCTTGGCGCGCTTGGCGAGTTCGTCGATGGTGCGGACGATGCCGCGCACCCCAAGCTCGTCTGCGCGGCGCACAACGGGCACCACGAGGCCGTCGGGCGAGTCGACGGCGACGCCGATGTTGATGTCTTTGAAACACACGTAGCTGTCCGAGAGGACGCGCGCGTTCAAGTCAGGAAATTCCCTGAGTGCGCGGGCCGTAGCGGCCACGACGAACGAGAGCACGCTGAGCGAAAGACCATCTTTTTTGAAGCTGTCTTTGTGGACCTCGCGAAGCTTCATGACCGCGTGCATGTCGACCTCGGCGACCGTGACCACGTGGGGCGACACCTGCTTTGAGTAGGTCATGTGGTCAGCGGTAATGCGCCGACGCCGGGTAAACGGAATGACCTTGTCGGAGGGCTGAGGCCGGTACGGCGCAACCTTGAACGCGCCGAAACCAACGCCGGGAACAGGCGGTACAAAACCGCCGCCATCGTTGACGGGTTTGGCGAGATTGGCGAGATCGGGCGCGCGCGAAACACCAGCGGGGACCGGCGTCGTTCGCGGTGCGGCGTTGGCCGGTGGCAGGTTGGAGGACGGGTGGTGAATTTCGCCTGCTGGCGGGGAGCCGGCGGCGCGAAGGACGTCGTCTTTTGTGATGCGGCCCCGGTCACCGGTGCCATGCACACCATCGAGTTTTACCTCGGCTTCGAGCGCCGCTTTGCGAACCGTTGGCCCCGCCAGTGGCTCGCCCGTGGCGCTTTTTGACGCGTCTGCGGGAGTCGATGCGGCGACGCTCGGCGCGGCCGGGGAGGCTGCTGCGGGGCTCGCCGTTGCGGCGCTCGTCGCGGCGGTGTCGATGCGTGCGATGACCGTTTTGACGGCGATGGTCTGACCTTCGGCGGCCAAAATCGCGGTGACCGTTCCGGTGGCTGGCGATGGAACGGGCGAATCAGCCTTGTCCGTTGCGACCTCAAAAAGATCTTGATCTTTTTGGACCGCATCACCGGCGCGCACGAGGATCTTGATGATGGTTCCTTCGCTCACGCTCTCGCCGAGCTGGGGAAGAATGACGTCGACGATCATGGGGTTTCCGGCTCCTGAAAAGACCCCTCTGGCTATACGCGCTCCGGCACCTTCGCCGCAACCGCCGACCCGACGCCGCGTGTGAATCGTGCGACGGGCGCGAGAGGCAGGGCCAAAACGTTGGCGACAAAATGCCCGCTCGACCCAGCGAGGCGACCTGACTCGGTGCAAAGAAAAATGAGTAGTATCAATGGCTTACAAGACACCACGGGTCAGCCAGGCTTCAGAAATGCCATCAACGAATAGCCCTCGGTGCCGTGCGCAAGAGGCGAAAGCGTCGCGGTACTGCCGCCCACAACCGCGAGCTCCGCTGGCGCAAATTGGAGGTCTTCGAGCAGGTGCGCCCACAGCTCCGAACTCTCTTCGGGAAACAGGCTGCAGGTGGCGACCACCAGTAGGCCGCCGGGCCGGACGAGCGCGGAACATCGGCGCGCAATCGATCGCTGAAGGGCAACGAGTTCTGCGAGCTTCGCCTCGGTGAAACGAAGGGCAATTTCGGGCCTGCGCAAGAAGGTTCCGCTGCCTGTGCAAGGTGCATCGACGAGAACGCGATCATAAGAATTGTGCGGGAAGGGGCCCGTGCCCGCCGTCCAGTCGACGGCTTCGACCCGGCCCAGATCGAACCCCAGCGCCGCGGTTTCTCGGAGCGCCACCTGAAGCTTTTTTTCGTGCAAATCTGCTGCGTCCACGACGCCCGTCGGGCCCACGGCCTCGGCCAGCAGCGAGGTCTTGTGACCGCGGCCCGCGCACGCATCGAGGATGCGCTCGCCCCGTTGCGCACCGACCGCGAGGGCCACGACCTGCGAGCCCTCTTCTTGAACGACGGCGCGCCCATCGCGCACGCACGCGAGATCGTCGACGATGCCCGCGCGGCGCACCAATACGGCCCGAGGCGAGAGTGTTCCGAGTTCAACGGAAGCCTCCGGGCGGTCGCGCAAAACGTCGGCCATCAGCTCCGACCGATCGACCGTGGCGCCTACGCGGAGGCCCGTCCACGGAGCGTCGCCGCGGAGCTGGAGCGCGTCGCAAAGCTCGCGAGAAATGCGGGAGCGAAATCCGTCCGGGAGACTTTCCCAGACCGCATCGGAAAAGGACGCGGGGGCGGCTTCGAGGTCGCTCGCAACGCGCCTTAAGATGGCGTTCACCGCCCGGGCCACGGGCTCTCCGCCTTCACGTTTTGCCGCGCGCACAGCCTCGTTGACGGCGGCTGACGCCGGAATTCGCGATAGAAATGCGAGCTGATACGCAGCGATTCGCAAATGCCAGCGCACCTTTGGCGGAAAATCCTTGACACCCTTTTTGGCGTAGCGATTGAGGCGCGCGTCAAGGGCACCGAGCGTTCGCAGGGTGCCGAAGGCGAGGGTGGTGGCGAGCGCTGCCTCGCGGCCTTCGAGGGTCGGCCAGCTGGCAAGTTCGCTGTGGAGCGCCGCCGCGAGAAAGGCGCCGTCGCGGTCTACGCGGCGGAGAACTTCTGCGGCGAGGGTGCGGGCACTGGGTGTAGTTTGCAGCTTGATCATGGAGAGCCAACCCGCGTGTCTTGCACGATGTCGTCCCATCGGCGCACAAGGTCGTTGCGCACGGAAACGACGGTCAACGCCAACAGGAGCACGACGCCTACAACGGACGCGACGTCCCGCACGACGGCCGACGCGGACTTGCCGCGCACGACTTCGGCGGCGAGAAACGCAAGTTGCCCGCCATCGAGAATAGGCAAGGGGAGCAGGTTCAAGAGGCCCAAATTGATCGACAGTACGGCCAAGGCCCAACAGAAGAATGCGAGACCACGCGCGCCTGCTTCGCCGGCGATTTCGTAAAGCAGTACCGGGCCGCCAATGCTTTCGAGAGGCAATTCCCCGCGGAGAAGGCCCCGAAGTCCCCGAAAAACCAGGCCGCTGACATGCCGCGTTTCGGCGAATCCGCGGCGCAGACCATGCAGCAGCCGCGCATCATTTTTCACCCAACGAGGCATGGCGGACGGGCGCCAAAGGGTCATGCGCGGAACGTACCGTTCAACGACGTCGCCGCCGGTTTCCGTCCAGCGTTCTTGGCGCAGCGTGAACTTGCCTTCGCGCACCGTTCCGAGGTGAAGAAACTTCACCGCGTGTTCTTCCGCCGGGGCCTTGCCGATCAGGTCTTCGATGGCCTCCGCGTCGACCGTCGCGACGCCATCCACGCGCTCGATGCGATCGCCTACGCGCAGCCCCGCTTGCCATTCGCTCGACCCCTCAACGACCGCGGCGACGAACGTGTCCGGGGGCACGATGCCCGTTCGTGCAAGAACATCCGCGGCGCGGTCTTCCGCCGTTTGGGGCGCCACGGTGTCAGCTTGACGAGCGGTAGGCGTGATCTGCGCGAGGCCCGCCTCGAGGCTCGCGACCATCACGACGTCGTTCGGCCCGGGCTGCGGTGGCTGCCCGCGCAAGTACCCAATTGACAGCGATTCTCCACGATTATGCGATAGTTTGGCGACCACTTCGTCGAAGGTATCGACGCGAACGCCGGCCACGCTCACGACCCGGTCGAAGGTGCGCAGGCCCGCGCGCGAGGCGGGTGAGTCGTTGCGGACAACGCCAATGACCGACGACAGGGGGCGAGGCGTGATGCCCAGGCGGCCGACGGGCGCATCGAGAGGATCGGGGCTTGTGCGAACGCTGGCGGCGCGAACCTCGACGGCCAAACGTTTGCCTTCGCGCTCCACTTCGAGGCGCACGATCTCGCCCGGCAGCGGGGCCACGAGGGCTTGTACGTCGGCAAAGTGGGCGACGTCCGAGTTCGCCACGCGCAGGATTTTATCGCCCGGTTTCAGGATGCCGTAAGCGCGCCCCGTGGACGGCGTTCGTCCCACTTCTGCCGGGTGAAATCGGTCTTCGCGCATGAAGAAAATCGCGAATAAAAACACGGGTAACGCGAGGTTCATCGCCGGGCCCGCCAGCACGACGAGGGCGCGCTTCCAGACCGGTTGGCGATCGTACGCACGCCCGCGCAGGCGAGGCGGTAACGGGCCGTCGCGCTCCTCTTCGACGAACGTGACGAACCCGCCCGCGGGCACCAACGCAAGGGCGTATTCCGTTTCGCCGAGGCGCACGCGCGCGAGCTTCGGACCAAACCCAATGCACACCTGCGCCACGGCCACGCCGAGCGCCTTCGCCACCAAGAAGTGCCCGAGCTCGTGCACGAAAATGAGCAAGCCCGCGAACGCTAAAAAATAGACGAGGTCCACGACGGGGGCGGCTACGTCCAGTGGCCAGACTTCAGCGCGCCACCATCAATCGCGCGAAGGCGCGACACCATTCCTTCGCGAAAAGTATCTTCGTCGTCCACGTCTGCGAGGCGAGTTCCGAAGCCCTTCGCGAGCTTCAATCCGGCCCCAATAATGCGCAAAAACTGTGCAAAACTGCTGGCCGCAAGGGTCGGCTGCCAGCGGTCTTGACCCGACATCGCGGTGCGTACCGGGCAATCGCCTTCGCTGTCGCGGGAGCCCAAATCGAGGAAGTACGGGTCGCCCAAAAGGGAACTCTCCGCAAAGAGGAACCACGTGGGCTTCCAGTCGGCCCCGCGTTCCGTCGACGGCGCGTTTGCAGCCGCAAGTTCCGACACGGGCAAAAAGCGAACGCGCTCAATGGGCAAGGCTGCGTCCACGTCGTGCGCATCAAAGGCGAGCAAAAAATCACGAAAACGTGCAGTCAATGCAAATCGCTTTTTGAGCTCTGCAACGACTGCCGGATCGCCCTTTCCGACGAGAAAGCGCTGACCAGCCTCCTTAAAGCCATCTTGGAGCGCTGCAACTGCCTCGACCAGATCCGCGTCCACTCGACCTCCAACGCCGTTTACAGATGAATCGCTGTCGAAACAACGATCGGAGCGCATGCCGCGGCCGAGTCTAGCGGACCGGGCGCGCATTGAGAAGCTCTGTCGCGTCCCACTGCGTCAAAGGCTGAAAAAAACCGCGTGGTTTTGTTGCAGCCGCCCCGGGCCGCGTGCGGATTCGAGCGGGCCCGCCCGTTTGACAAAGTGGGTTCTCCTGGTTCTGCGCTACGAGCCGTGCATGCTCACGATCGTCGCGCACGACAGCCCCGAGTTCGGTCCCGCCCTCGCGCGACTTGCGTGCCGCGGAGAGCTCGATTTCGAAAAGGTTGAGGGCGCGGTTCGCACCATCATCGCCGACGTGCGCACGCGCGGTGATGCCGCCGTTCGCGATTGCATCCAGCGTTTTGAGCACCGATCGCCTGCCCTTCTCTTTCGCGAAGATTACGGCGGCGCTGCGGCGCTGGCTCGCCTTTCGCCCGAGACGCGAGGGGTGCTCGTTCGCGCGGCGGACCGCATCACGCGCTTTCACGAACGCCAACGCGACGCAGGTTTTCGCTACGTCGAAGATGGCGTGACGCTCGGAACGCGAACGCAGCCCGTGGAGCGCGCCGCAGTTTATGCGCCCGGCGGCAAAGCTCGCTACCCGTCGAGTGTGTTGATGGCGGCGATTCCCGCGCGCATTGCTGGCGTGCGGAGCCTCTTTCTCGTGACCCCTCTCGCCGACGACGCCGCGGACGACTTGATTCTCGCGGCGGCTCATCTTTCCGGCGTCACCGCGGTCGTCGACGCGGGCGGCGCACAGGCCATCGCGGCGGTGGCCTACGGCACCGAGAGCATTCCGCGCGTCGACAAGATTGTGGGGCCCGGAAACATCTACGTTGCGACGGCAAAACGCTTGGTTTTCGGCGCGGTGTCGATCGACAGTATCGCGGGGCCGAGCGAGATTCTCGTCCTCGCCGACCACACGGCCAATGCGCGCGTCGTCGCCGCCGATCTGCTTTCTCAGGCGGAACACGACGAAGCGGCTTACGCGCTACTTGCGTGTACTTCGCATGCATTTGCCGAGGCGGTCGCGCGTGAACTCACCGAGCAGCTCGAGTCGCTTCCGCGTGGACCGATCGCGGCAACTGCATTGCGCGCGAACGGGCTGGCGCTCGTGGTGCAAGACCGCGACGCGCTCGTGTCCGTCGCCAATCGCATCGCTGCCGAGCACCTCTCCATTCAAACGCACGAGGCGCAGTTGCTCGCGGACCGCATCGAACGCGCTGGCGCAATCTTCGTCGGTCACGCGACACCGGAGGCCGCTGGCGACTATTTTGCGGGGCCGTCGCACGTCTTACCGACGGGCGGTGCCGTCCGTTTCGGTTCACCTCTGGGCGTCTACGACTTTATGACGCGGAGCTCCATTATCGCTTACGAACCGGAGGCGCTGGTGGCCCAATCGGCCGATATACAGGCATTTGCCAGGCTAGAGGGTCTCGAAGCGCATGCCCGGGCCGTGGCCGTTCGGGTCGGGCAGGGTCGTCCGTGAATACTGGAACTCTTCGCCCGTGGGCGAACAAGCACCGCCCTAGCCACGAGGCCCTTTAATCCGCGAGGGCTTCGCACTAGGGGCTCCAAACAATATTTTCCGGGGAGCGATCGGGTGATCGCCTCGCGTCGGTCACCATGCTTCGAGCTTCGCTTTATGTTTTTGGTTTTGGTCGCAAATGCGGCCGTCGAGGAGAGCAAGGAATGCGTTCACTACAGCGACAATTGAGCATCGCCGCTCTGGGGCTAATGGCCGCCACAGCGACGATTGGCTGCGCGCAAGAGAGAGATCCGATCAGCCGGGTCCAGCCGCGAGCCCTGAAAAAATCCTGGTTTGTCGGCGATCTCAAAGATCCCAACGACGACCCCGAATTTTTCGCGCGAGCGATGGTCATCGACGCCGGTTACGGCGTGGCCCAAGATCTTCTGTTCACGTCGACCATCAACAAGGTTGCGCGCATCAAGTGGTCGATCGAAGAAGACCTGCTTGTCGGTCGTTCGTCCATGGAGCGCATTGTCGGAAGCGACGCGAAGGGCTCCAACGGCGGTAAAGACAACGACGGCGTTGTCGCATACGCATACCGTATCCAATCCCACTTCGACGTGCGCCGCGCGTACAACGCCCAGACCGGCGAAGAGTCGAACGTCGTCGAGGAGAACTCCGTCGACCGCGCCTGGTACGACCGCGGTTACATGCGCGTCGACTGGTCGAAGAACCTGAACGCGAAGTCCTACGACTTCGATACGGTTTCATGGCTCACGGGCGCTGTCGGCATCAGCTACGAGGCCCTCGGCTGGACGGACCAAGACGCCAACCGTTACCCAGACAGCCAGCCACAATTCAACGACATCGAAACGCAGGGCTACTTCGACGTCACCAACCGCGTCTTCGCGACCCCAGGGCTCGTGAACATCCCCGCGGCCTGGGGCGGCGGCACGTACCCATCGTGTTTCCTTCCGCCAATCATTGCGGGCGGCACCGAGCCCGTCGGCATGTGCAACCCGGCGGAAATCGTCGTTCGCCAGTCATTTCTCCGTGTGGATCCTACGCAGCACGACTACGAGCCCACGAGCTACGACGGCCACAAGTTCGAGGTCGGCGGTCCGTTTACCACGGACAAAAACGGCTACGCGCGCAACTACGGCATCACCGACGACCGCGCTCAGTGGCTGATCAACCGCTACAATATTTGGGAGCGCAGCCACTATTTCGCGGACCCAGCGGCCCTCACCGGCGCTATCGCGTGCAACACGCCGGCCACCACGGCATTCGGCGAGAACCCGCACCGCGACGGCAACAACGACGGCACCGAAGACGAGTGCGCAGCGGTCACCGCAGCCACGGAGGTCGGCGGGTCACACTGCGACGAAATCAGCAAGAAGTGCACGCTTCCGTACCGCTCGCGTACCGCCAAGCCGTTGCCTTGGTACGACAGCAACGACAGCGACCCGCGCTACGCCGAGCCTACGGCCCGCGCGACCAACGAGTGGGACACCGCTCTCCGCATGGCCGTTAACGCGGCTCGCTACTCCGAGTGCGCAGCCACGGCTGGCGCGGATTGCGCCACGACGTACCCGGTTATTCGCGGTCAGGTCGGCGAAGCCGAAGACCTCGTCGCGCTTACCCGCGACGTCGACGCATGCCGCCACGGCAAGACCACGGAAACCGACTGCAATGCGCTGGCTGACGCGGTCGGCCTGAAGCGTGACTACACCGCGGCGGTCATTGCCCTCGCGAAGGCACCGGAGATGATCGCGTTCTGCCACAAGGCAATGGGCGCCGAAAAACTCGCGGCTTGGAACTCCAAGTACACGATGAACGCAACGGACCAGAACTACTGGGCTCCCGCATGCGGCAACATCGACGAGAAGAACCCACGCGCGGGCGACCTTCGCTACAACCTCTTGACGAACGTCTACATTCCCCAGTCGCCGTCGCCTTGGGGCATCATGACCGACGCTAACGATCCGCTCACGGGCGAAACGATCGCGACCAGTGTCAATACGTGGACATACGTCAACGACCTTTGGTCGCAAGGCGCCATCGACCAACTTCGCTACATGAACGGCGAACTCGAAACGAGCGAAGTTACCACGGGTAAGCACGTCGCCGAGTGGTCCGCTGCCGCAGCGCGCGCCTCACGCGGTGGCGCCGAAATGCCCGTCTTCACCAAAGACGCCGTCGACACGCGTTTGGCCGGTGCCGCCAATGTCTCCCTCGCGGAGTTTCGCGCACAGTCCAATCGCTTCCAGAACGATCCCCGCATGAAGGCGCTCGCCGAAACCGTTCGCGAACAGGCTCAGCAGGTTCGCGCCGGCGCAGGTGCAGCTTCCGTCAACGGCCCCATCGTCAAGGCCCGCAAAGACAAGCTCATCGGCTCATCGATCGAGGCCTCGCTGACCACCGTCGCGATGCAAGACACGCTGTCGCAAGCCGCTCGCGCCGCCGTTGGCCCAACCAACGCTGCGTCGCTTACGTCGCCTCTCCGCGGTCTCGACGCCACAGCGCTCCGCAACATGCGCCGCGCATGGGACGCCGCCCTGGCCCAGCGGGGCGTCTGCATGATGAACGAGCTTCCGTCGCCCCTCGGCTACATCGGGCTCGGCAACATTCTGCAAGAGAAGTTCGGCAAGTTCAACAAGACCGACGCAAAGTCCGTGCAGTATGCACGCGGCGCGAAGATGCAGACCTACGTGGGCCAGCACGCTCACTACTCGGTTGTTTCCCACGAAATGGGCCACTCGATTGGCCTTCGCCACAACTTCGTGTCCTCGTCCGACTCGTGGAACTACCGCCCGCAGTACTGGCAGCTCCGCACGAACAACAAGGCCGTGACGACCGCTTGCACCACGGCGACCGCCGATGGCCGCACCTGCATCGGCCCGCGCTACTACGACCCCGTCACCGACAACGAAGCCGACAACCTCATCCAGATGTGGATGCACTCGTCGACGATGGACTACGCGGGCGAGCCACTCCAAGACTTGCTCGGCCTCGGGGCGTACGACTTCGCCGCCACGGAGCTTTTCTACGCGGACTCGGTCCACGTTTACCAGGGCGCGAGCTACAACAAGGGCACCGCGCGCTCGAACGGCGCCCTCGCCAAGATGGACCAATTCGGCGGTCTTATTGGCTGGGACTATTCGAACATCAACCACTACTCGGAATTCGACAAGTCCTACGACGCGCTCGTCCCGGGCTCCTGCAAAGCGGTCAACCCCGACGACTTCAAGCCCGTGGCTTGGAATGAAGCGGCCGACGGCAAATTCAACGCTATCGTCGACGGCCACATCGTCAAGGACGAGGCCGGGGTCTACAAGCGCTGCAAGCAGCAGCCCGTCGACCACGTTCAGTACAGCAAAATGAAGGACAATCCGTCCGCGCAGTTCAGCAAGAACCGCCGCACGGCCTTCGACAGCGCCAATCGCACACGCGTTCCGTATGGCTTCGCGACCGATAGCTGGGCAGACCTCGGGAACGTCGCGGTGTACCGCCATGACAACGGGGCCGATTTCTACGAGCAGATTGCCTTCTGGACGACCCAGATGGAAGTCGGCCACATCTTCGACAACTACCGCCGCGGCAAGGCTACGTGGAACGTGCGATCGGCCTACGGCCGCACGGTCGGCCGCTACCTAGAGAAGATCCGCGACGGCGGCAAGGGCATGGGGCTCTACTACAACATCTACCGCTCGATCTTGGGCGACCAAGGCACCGACTTCGACGCCGCATGGCCGGGAATCCTTGCCGGGCTCGAGGCGAACGTGATGGCGTCGGGTATGGCGTTCGATCTCTTCACCCGGATGTTCCAGCGTCCGCAGTCTGGCGACCACGCGATGGTCACCGACATGTTTGGCAAGGTTCTCCGCTCGGAAGACGACTCGTCCTACGACGCTAGCATGGGCGATCCCGGCGACCCCGTCGAGGTAACGACCAAGGCGCTCTCCGTTCCCAACGGCGCAACCGGCATCCAAGACGCCACCAACCCGATGTTCCGCAACGTCAGCTGGGGCGGACGCCCCATCAACAACGCCCTGGCCGACAGCTACGACCGCGGCGACTACTCGAGCCGTTACACAGAAGGTGTGGGCTCGTACTACGAGAAGTCCTTCGTTCCCGTCATGCTGACCGAGTCCGAAGACAACTTCATCTCGTCCTCACGACGCGACTTCTTCGATGCTCGTTGGCGCAACATCTCGATGGCCGACATCTTCCCCGACGGATTTCGCCGATTCATGGCGAACAACCTCGCCGACGACGACAGCATTCGCGGTGTGCGCGTGGCAGCTGACGCCAGCGGTAATCCGCTCAAGTCCGCCGCCGGTTACCCCGTCAACGGCCTCAGCTTCACCCAGTGGTGGCCGAGCGCGGGTCCAAGCGCTTGCTTCCCGAGCGCAAACAGCATGGTCTGCGCCCGCGACCAAATTGCGGGTGGGTCGGCGCTTCAGAACGTGGACTTCGGCGCGCTGTCGTTCAACAACGTCGCGATCGTCGAGCCGCAGGTTGCCTGGGAGCAACAGAAGTTCCTCATCGTCAACACGGCGCTGAACCTCCCCGAGAACCAGCTCACCAAGTGGACCGACATGATGCGCGTCTACGACATCGGCGTCTCCAACGACCCGGGTTTCGCAGCCAACGAGCGCATCGAGTTCTACAACCCGCAAGGCAGCAAGTTTGTGGCTCGCACTTACGGCACCGAGGTCATCTTCGGCAAGACCGTGCAGCGCGGCATCGCCGCACGCGTTCTTCAACACGCGAACGAGCTTCTCAACAAGGCCTACGTCACGACGAAGGTCACCGGAGGCCCCAGCACCTGGTACGTGCCAGTCATCGGGTCGAACGGCCGCGCTCTGATTAAATTCCAGGGTCTCGAGCAGTCGTCGCGGGCGAACTGCCAGGCGGTCACGTCGACCAACCTCGCATTTAGCCCAAGCGCGAACTTCGGTACCGCCGGCGCCGCCTCCCTCGCGGAGTACGAAGCCGCATACAGCGCGTGCACCGTCTCGGCCAACCAGGCCGCAATCGCGGTCGAGAAGTACGTGTCCGTACCGACGTTCATGAACCAGGTCCTCGAACAACTGGGCATGATCCCGATGCACGGTCTCAAGGGCGTCTACTAGGCGCTAAAAGCCAAGCGATGAGCCTCACGCGCGAGTGAGGGGCTCTCGGCCGGTCAAACCCTCGGGGTCTTCGGACTCCGAGGGTTTTGTCTTTTCCGCCGTCGCAACCCGTGCAGTCTGCATGCCTATTGGGTGGGGCCATCGGTCAGTATTTTTCTGCACGGGAAAGCGCGCTAGGGCCATGGGGCATGAGCATGCAGCGACCCGTGGCCGATTTTGGAGATGTGTTTGGCATTCATCGATCCCTGGAGCCCGCCGGGGCCTTGCCGCAGCCCGCCGAAAAAGTGTGTGCAGACTTCACGCATCTTTACGACGGGGAAATCCTTCTCGCGGTCGAGACTCTCAACGTGGACGCGGCGAGTTTTCGTCAAATGGAAGAGGCTTCGGCCCTCGCGGGTGTGGCCGCTGCGCTCATTGGAGAGGCGGTCGGTGAACGCGTCATGGCGACGGTAAAAGCCCGCGGAAAGCAGCACAATCCCGCGACGGGCAGCGGCGGAATGCTCCTCGGCCGCGTGCTCCAAGTCACGCCGTCGCATCCGGCGTCGGCCTCGTTGAAGGTGGGTGATCGGCTCGCGACGCTTGTCTCGCTCTCGCTGACCCCGCTGCGTCTCGACGCGGTGAAGGCCGTGCGCCGTGAGAGCACGCAGCTCGACGTGGAGGGTGAGGCGGTGCTGTTCGCGTCCGGCGCGTTCGCGGTGCTTGACGGCGGTCTGCCAGACAGACTGGCCCTCGCGATTCTTGATGTGGCCGGTGCGGCGCCGCAGGTCGCGCGCCTTGTGAAACCTTCCCAGACGGTTTTGGTGCTCGGTGCCGGCGGCAAGAGCGGCATTCTTTGCGTCGCCGAGGCGCGGCGATGCGGCGGGCCCGAGGCCGTGATTGTGGGTGTCGAGAATCACGAGCCGGCGGCCCGGGAGCTTCGAGAACTGGGGCTATGTACCTGTGTTATTTCAGGAAATGCGCGGGACGCAGTGGCCATGCGCCAGGCCGTTCTGGCGGTCACGGGCGGACGCGAGGCGGACGTCACGTTTTCGTGCGTGAACGTGGAGGGGGCTGAGATGGCCGCCATCCTCTGCACGCGGCAACGCGGAACCGTTTACTTTTTTGCCATGAGCACGAGCTTCACCAAGGCCGCTCTTGGGGCAGAAGGAGTCGGCCGCGACGTCGACCTGCTCATCGGAAATGGCTACGCAGAGAACCATGCAGACCACACGCTTTCTCTCGTGAAGAGTCTGCCCAATGTGCTTGCACTCTTCACGCATCGCTACACGTGAGAGCGGCTGTCGGGGTGTGAGCTCCGTTGCTGCTGCGATCGCGAGTCCCCGTGGATTCCCTGCAATTTGTGCGGAAAACGCGGCTCGTGGCGCGTTAGAAAAGGCCCACCGCGAAGTGGTAGGCGTAGCGGTCTTCCCAGCGGCGCGGCGCGAGATTCCATCCGACGTCGATGGCGATTGGAAAGAGCGGAGTGTCGACGCGCAGGCCTGTGCCGGCGGTGGCGCGAATAGAAAAACTCTTCAGGTGATCGAGCAGGGCAAAGGGGTCTTGCCAAAGGTTCACGCCGTCCAGAAATGCCACCGTTCCGATCATGCCCGAGATCGGAATACGCAGCTCCGTGCGCGGATTCACAAACAGATTTCCGCCACGCGAAACCACATTCGCCAGCGACAGATTCGCGTTCGCCTCGAGTTCGCTCGCGATGTCTTGGGGAACGAAGGCATCCTGCAAATACCCACGTACGGAGTCCATGCCGCCCAAAAAGAAGAGGCGGTCCGGGTAGGTCTTCGAGGTGGCGAGACTCGTCAAGTGGGCAACCTGCCCAAGGCGCAACTGGGTCGCCCACGTGATGCCAAAGGGGAGCGGCACGTAGGCTGAAACGTTCTGGGTGAGCTTGAAAAAGTGACCCTCAAAACTCGACTTTCCGTCGGCTCCAGCGTCGGGAAAGGAGTCCACATGTTCGACGCCGCAGGAGGCAAAAAAGCCGCGGTGCGCGTTGAAGCCGTTGTCGCGAAGGTCGTAAGAGACCTGAAGTTTCTGAGCGATGACGGTACTTGAGCCGTTGGGAATGCGGAGCAAGCGAATGAGGTTCACGTCGACGACTTGCCCCGTCTGCTCGGCCAAGCCCTTCAAGTAATCTTCGACGGTGTTCGCATCGACGAAAAGGCGAATGGTATTGAGCTCGACGGCGGGCCCAACAGAGATGCGCAGGGCAGGCGTAGGCACCCACGACAGGGTGGCGGCAATCGTGCGTTTATCCAGGCGAAAGTCTCGTTGGAGGTCGCGAATCACCGCCACATCGAAGCTTCCGCGCACCGCGTTGCCGAGGCCCAAATCGGGAAAGGCCACGCCCGCGGTCACCCGGGCCACAAGCCGATCGACCATCTCGAGTTTGCCGATATTTTCTTTCGCGACCGAGTCGAGGAGCAGCAAGTCGGGCAGGTATGAGAGCTGTATACGCGTCGACGCACTAATACCATACGAAAGTATGTTGCGGTGTGTGTACTCGAAGGAGCTTCGGTAACCCTCGCCGGTGGATGCACCCGGACGCACTTCGACGATCTGGCGTTTGGCCTCGCGAATGGACACGATGACCCGCTGGCGCGACGCGGGTACGGAGTCTTCTTCGAGGCCAATGGTGACGTTGGCGACCGCGGGAAGGGCAGCCACGGCTTCGCGGGACTTGCGCACGAAACTCGTGCGAAAAGGCTCACCAGGTTGCAGCGAGAGCCGGCGGCGCAAGAGGTCTTCCGACAGCGATTCGTTCCCTTGAATCACAATCGCATCGACGATGACGAGCGGGCCCTCGTTGACCTCGAAGCGCACGCGGCCTCGTTCGGCGTTGGACGAGGTATCGATCAGAAAACGCGCCGACGCGAAAAAATAACCGAGCTCTCGGTAGTGCTCCACGAGGCGATCGGTCGCCACTTGAAACACGGCGGTGCTCGCCGCGTCGCCCAGGCGCAGGTCGACCAAGTGCGCCGCATCGACCTCGCTCATGGCCCGCAATCCCGTGAAGGCTACGTCGGCAAGGTACGTTCTCGGCCCCAAGATGACCGGGAGACTAAGCCCCACGCCACGCTCGCAACCCGTGCTTTTTTGCTCGTGGGGATCGCACGCGGGCAAACTTTCGACGGGGCTTCCATCGGAGACGTTGTCACCCGTCGGAGTCGCCTCGCAACCGAGAGGTGAAGGCGTGGCGCAAGGCTTTCGCGACACAACGAGAGGCCCGGCCTGGGCCTGGAGGAAGCCCTCGTTGCGGTACGACTCCTCGATGTACTGGCGCACCCGATCGTAGGCGGGGCGAAAGAACGAGGTGCCGATGCGCTCAATGGTGACGTCGCCGACGGCGCTGCGAACGGCCTGCCCGGGCAAGCCTCCGTCGGTGGCGGGGCGAAAAAATGGCAGCCCCGGGAGGTCTTCTTGGAGGAGTTCGGTGGCGAGGCGATCGAGGTCCTCGACGGTGCGCGGAAGGGCCGCGAGCACGCCCTTCATGTCCTCGTCAAAGTGAGGAAATGACCTAGCCATAATCGGTACGCGTTCGTGCTCGTTCGTGACAATCACGAGGTCCGCGAGGTGGCCGCGGAGGCTGCGTCGAACCTCGGCCCGCACCTCCACGTCGAGGTAACCCCGGGCACCATAAAACGCCGCCACCACCTCGCTGAGGTGGGCCCCGTCGCGCCCCTCGCGGGTTCCGAAATCGGCGAGCTGCCGAAGCGCGTCTTCATCAAAGCGATCGACGCCCTCGAACTTGAGCCGAAAAAGCGCACCCGGTCGAACGCCGAACCGGACAGCCCCCGTTCCAGACGATTGCACATCGACGATGGCCTCGAAGTAGCCCTGCGAGCGCAGCTCTTCCTGCAAAGAATCAGCGGTTACGCGCAGCCGCTCGTCGTCGATGCGGGCCCCGATCGCTGGCAGGTTTTCCCGCAGTCGGGCCTCCATTGGCCCCAAGTCGCGATCGAAATCCATGCGCGCCGCGGTGACCGGTCTTTCGGTCGCCCCGGACACCGCGAGACGAAACGCCATGCGCAGCCCTCGTGCCGTCGGCGTCGCCGTCAGGCGTACGAGCGCGCCCACGAAACCCCGGCGCTCGAGCATGATTTCGACGCGCTTCACAGCCTCGGTCGCATCGCGACTGCTGAGGGCCTGCTCCGGCACCAGATGTGCAAAGCGTTGAATTTCATCGGTATTTGGCCCGGCGCCGTCCAGCGTGACTTCCAGCGAATCCACAATCCGGCGCGATACGAGGCGCAGCGTGAGCAAGACCTGATCGCCATCCTGCGACGCTTCGATGGCACCGTCGGCGTACGCCCCGGTGCCCAGCACGGCCCGCAACAGGCCCTCTGCCTCGTCTTCGCGAAACGGACGCCCGATAACTGGTGGCGCGGAGGGAAGCCCGTCTGTGGTCGTCCACGGGGCAGCATCGACCTGCACGGCGACACGGCTCACGAGCCGACCGCGCAGGCTTCGAGCGGCGCCGGGAGCAAGGAGGCTGAACGGGTCGTGAGTCTCGGCGGCCCGCGCATTTGCAGCCAGGAACAGCGCGAGCATCGACGCGGTTACGGCGGCGCGGGCCGTCTGACGCAGATTCGCCTGACGCAGATTCGTCTGACGCAGCTTCGTCCGACGCGGGCCCGCCTCGTGAAACGCGCCAGCGACGAACGGCTCCAAAGCTCCAGACCGACCCCCCGTCACTCGAACTCCAAACGCCACTTCAGATCGAGCCCGAGGTTGCCCGAGGATGCTGAGGCAGCCGTAGTATAGTTATCGTATGACGCCTGCGCGCTCGTGGCCTTTCCGAAGGCCCACTCAATGATCGACCTGACGTCGCTGGACTCGCTGATGCCCGTTGTGACCGTGGCGCGAACGCTATCGCTCAGGCGTTTTCCTATGGTTATTTGCGGAACGGTGCGGGCCGCCCGCGGCGAGTAGCCCGCGCCGAGACGAAAGTCGTCGAGGACCCGAATCGTGTCTTTGACTGCCCGATCGGCTCCACTCAGGGTGCCGAGCGCACCAAGGGCACCGATGGCGGCGCCGCTGCGCAATTGGTCGAGTTCGGTGCGCGTGATGCCCATGGTCAGGAGCAGCACGATGTCGTCTTGGGCAAGCGGAGGATCGCTCGTCATGGCCAGGCGCAGATCGCTCGCATCCCCCGAAGCGCGCATGTCGATGCGCCACGTGGACGAGCCTTGCGTCGTACTCGTGGAGCTTGAACCTGACCCTGTGCCCGTCGCGCTTTTCTCGGAAAAACGCCGGTATTCCGTGTACGCCGATACGTCGACCATGGGCGCCACGCGCGTCGGATCGTCGAAGCGAACCGTTGCGGTGCGAACGTCGAAGTCGTTCGTTGGAAAGTGAAACCGACCCCCAGAAAGGGCGTTCAATTCGCCTCGAAGTCCGAAGCGCTGATTCGTTCCGGTGACGCGAAGGCCGACCTTCCCGGTTTCGAGGAGAACCTCAACGAGGTTGTTGTGGATGCGAATGGGCGTGCCTGTTTTCACTTGAACGTCGAGGTCCAGCCAGTCGTTGGCGGGATCGTAGTGATCGACGCTGCGGCGCCCGGCCCCGTTCGCGGCAAAGCCCGTGGCAAGGTTGATCGACCGGACGTATTCGGCGTCGCGAAGCGTGATTTCGCCCCCGATGCGCGCACGCTCTCCCGTGTGACGAAACGTTGGTACGACGATGTCGAAACGGCCATCGATGGAGGCGCGCGTGCCCTCGATCGGGGAAAAACGCACGCCACGAACACTCGCAACGGCTTCTGCGCGCACGGGCTCAAAGCCCGAAAGAATGACCGCGCCCGAGGCATCGAGGTCGCCGCCGCTCGTCCGAGCCGTTGCTTTGGTCAGCTCAAAGCGATTGGGAGAAAGCGTGAACTCTGCACGCACATCGCGCAGCGACGGAACTCCCTCCCCGAGGGGAATCTCTTCGGCGTCGAGGTGAAAAGAGCCAGCCACCGCCGGAGACGCGAGGTCGCCGTACACCTCGACCTCGCCAGCCACGGTGCCCTTGGCTCGGCGAAGACGGGCGTCCAAACTCGCAAACGTACCGAGGGCTGTGGACGGCACTTCGAGATGGCCGCGAACGGTGCCCCGAGCGCCGAGATTTTCAATGGCCAGCGACATGCCGATTGCGGTGGTCGATGACTCGTCTGCAGCAAGGAGCTGGACGTGCGTTTGCCCAAGCAAAACCCTGCCATCGGCCACCTGGAGCTTGACCGGTTGGTCACCCTTCGTGAGCAGAATTCCCATCGAGGAAAAGCGAAATTGGGTGAGGTCGATGCTGACGTTGGCCTTCGCCCATTCGCTCGCGCGAAACGAGGCGACGCGGACGAGGCCTGTGACCCGCCCGCTCCACGGATTCGAGGCCGACGTTCCCTCCGTGGCCTCCCGAGCCTCGATGCCCTCCACCGCATCGGTTTCGCTGATCGGCGCAGGGGTGAACAAGGGCAGGGCGACGCGGGCGACGTCGAGATCGCGGAGATCGAATTCACCGATCAGCATTGGCGAATTTTCGACCGTCAGCTGAGCGTCTCGCACCAACAATTGCCCACCAAATAGCGACCCATCGATGCGATGAAGTCCCGATGGTGCACGGCGCGCGATGTAGGCTGCGCGATCAAAAGGGCTGGAAATTGCCAGGCCGCAATGAGTTAGCGTTGGGCCTGGCTCGCCCCGCGATTGGCCCATGTGCCACGCGACATGCGACGGCCCAGTCTCGATTCCGTCGACCAGAGTCTGCTCGACATCGAAGAGGCCCTCAAGTTCGAGGGCGTCGATTCGTCCGCCGATGGTGCCATGGCCGGAAACAAATCCGTCGACTGCGGGTGCCAGCTGGCGAATCTTGTCGAAGCGCCGCATGGGCGTCGCGTCGAGAAAAAATTTGCCGTCCAGCTCGCCGCCGAAGGCCATTTCCACGGCCCCCGCAAGGCGGCCCACCGTTCGGGAATGGTCGTCAATATCCGCCTTTTCCAGGCGAAAAGAGCCTACGCGCAGCGTGGCACCGGAGAGTCCCGCGGACCGGTCGGTCCACGCCAAATCGACCGACGCACTGCCGCGATCAAAGTGCTCTTGGAAGGCCAAAACATCTTCCGCCCTCAGGTCCACATGCACCGCGACGACCCCGCCACCACAGCGGTCGAGAGGGCCGCCGAGGTCCACGCGAAGGTTCGCTTCAAGCCCCAGCCGCGCATCGAAGCCATCAAATCTGGGATCGTTGTCGAGGTGAAATGTCGCGAGAAGATCCCGAAGGCCAACGCTCTCGCCCTCGATCTGCCCGTGGATGACCAATGCCGCATCCGTGGAAAAATCCAGGAGCATCTGCGCGACATGGTAGCTGCTGCCCCCGCGCTTGACCGTGAATCCGCCGAGGTCAACCTTGAGACTTTGGGACCGCGCGTGCATTCCCTCCACGTGCCCGAGGGCGATGCCGCCGAACTCCAAATCTTTGCCCGTGGCCTGCACCTCGATGAGCGGATCGCCATTGGCACCGTGCACGTGCACCGATGCGGACAGCACGCCGCTGACGGGCATTCCCGCGACCGTGCCCACGTCTGCGAGGTCAAGTTCGAGGGCATCCGCGTCGACTTGCAGGCCCCCCGCAAAACCAATGCGCACCTGCGCGCCGCGGATCGACGAGCGTCCGAAGGAAACGTGGAGCCTCTCAAAAACGAGGTTGTGATCGTCGAGGTGAAGCTGGCCGGCGATGCGCGTGGCGCCGAGCCCGACGACGCGTTTGGCCGAGGGATCGTCGACCGCGCGATCGTAAACACCCAGGGAATCTGCGCCTATTTCGATGGGACCGTTGAGATTGAGCGGCGAGAGCGTGCCGCTGCAATCGCCGACCACAAGGGACTGAACTTGCCAGGCCACATGGGGATGGGGACTCACGCCGAGGGCCTGCATCAGTGAGAGAAAATCGATGCCGTCGCCGTTCAAGCGCGCGTGCAGAGGAATGCCCGGCGCGAAGGGCGCCACGCTCACATCGCGGAGCAGCGCAACGCCCTGGCCAACGCTGATCGACAGACTCGAACTCGAAACGACGTCGTTTTGAATTCTCAAGTCTCCATCGAGCCTGTCGACGAACTCAAATTTGCCGAGCGCAATTCCCGACCCGCTGACCCGCGCCTCGAGATCAGGAAGCTTGTGACCCTCGCTCGAGTGAACCTTGAACGTGGTCTCGAAAATGCCCGCTGCGTCGATCGGCGCAAAGCGATTCGCAAGCGCGAGCGGCGCTCTTAGGACTCCTTCGCCGTGGTAGACCGGTGGCCCGTTCTCAAGAGATTTCCTGGTGATCGCGGTGTCGGTGAGGGATACACGCACCCACCGTGGATCGCCCGCCGCCGCGTTGCAAACCCGTTCACTGCGCGACGGCTCACGATCGATGAGGCCGTCCACGAGCAGGCGCCGGAGAACAATGTCCGTCGCATCAATGGTCACACGCGCGGAGAGGCGGCACAGGATGTCATCGTCTCGCGCCACATACGCTGTATGCTCTTCGGTTGCGGGTACGCGTCGGTGGCGAATCACCCACGACTCATCGGCGTCGAGGGCAACGTGACCGAGCATGCCGCTCGTTGGATCGTCCGTCAGGCGGGCGTCCGCATCGAGCCCGTTAATCACAAAGAGGTCGCCCTCGATGTCGAGGTCGAGGGTGGCGTCGGTGACCGCCAAAGTTCGGATCGGCAGGTGGAGGACGCCGGGGCTTTTTTTGCCGTCGCCGTGCGGAAGTGAGAGATTTTTCACCTCGCCCGCCGCCACCACGACGCGAACGTGCGGCCTCTCGACGCGCAATTCGTCCACGAGAAATCGCCCCACGATAAGCGGCGAGAGGCGTGGACGCACCTCGAGGCGAGGAATGGAAAGGGCCGGATCGCTGCCGTCGAGAGAAGGAATAACGACGTTCGTCAGAACGATGCGGGGGGGCAAAAGTTCAACGTGCATGCCCATGGTTGCGGGAATGCCGAGGGTCAAAAGTTCGCGATGCACGCGCTCGGCAATCCATGCATCGACTGTGGGCAGACGCAGGGCCGCGACACTGGCGATGAGGAGCACGCTCACGCTTGCGAACAGGCCGGCCAAAAGCAGCACAAAGTTGTCGCTGACCCGGCGCTTGGAACGCGCACGCACCACGTTTTCAACACGTGCGGGATCGAAGCCTTCCATCGTTGCCAAGCCTAGTCCTATTTCGGCGTTCGCCGCGTATAGACGCTGACGTACGGCACGCCGTCGTGGGTGAGCACGGCCTTCGGCGACTGGGTCTCAAAGGCCACCCATATGCTGTGCTCGACCTCGTTCATGTGCAGCTCGTGGTGCACGAGCGCCGCATCCGCATCGCTCGGGGCGAACGTTGCCTGCAAGTCGCCGCGCACGACGCCTTCGCTCTGAAGCTGGGCCCAGGAGTCCCACGCCGTGTCGTGGATAAACACCCGCGATCGCAGCGGCAACGCGTTGAGGACGCCGGCGACGTTGAGGGTTGTGTAGCCCCAAAACTGCCGATTCAGTCCCAGGCGAGCCCCGCCGCGCATGCCACCTATACCCGGCACATACGGGGCAATACCGAACGGATGCGCATGGAGCGTGACCGCGGAAGCTCCCGCCAGAACCGCGACGAGGCCAAGGCCTGTGGCGAGAGCACGCCGGCCCGCCTGGAGGCGATCGCAAAGCGCCGCGAGGCCCACCGCCGCCCCCCGACCCGCCAGCATGGCGGCAAAAGGGTAGGCCGGCAGCCAGTGTTTGTAGCCACCAAAAATTGGCGTATTTGGCAGGAAAAATGGCCCAAATGAGGCCCCAACGGCGAGCACGCAAAAGACGACCAACGCCGCGTCTCGGTGGGTTGTAGAACGAGACGAAAAGCCATCGCTCGGCAACCAATTGTGGCGCGCGACCATGCCGAATAAGGCGGCGAGAACCATCGTTGTGGGCACCGTGGCGAGAACCACGACGGGCAGGTACGCGAGGGGGGCGGGCGGTGAAAAAACGTTTCGCCCGAGAAATTCGATGTTGTAATAATCGTGGTGCAAGTGGAACGCGGCATAGCCCTGCATGCGCGCCCAGGTGTCGTGCCAGAGCCACGGCCAGAGGGCCACAAAGACGCCGGGCCCAATGAGGTACGGCGCGATGATTGCCCAGGGAAATACGGGCTTTCCAAGCACGGACCGGCGGCCAAAGAGGAGCCCATGGGGCACCAGCACTGCGGGCAGCATCCACGCGTTGTGCTTGGTCTCAAGGGCTAGCCCGTAGGCGATTCCAAGGACGATAAACGAGCCCACCGATCGCATGCGCAATGCACGCAAATGAGCCCACGCCACCAAGACCCAGAGGGCTGCAATGGGAGCATCGAAACAAGCAAGGTGCGCGTGGTGAAAGAACCCGGGGCACATCGCGAGAAACCCCGCCGCCGCAAGGCCAGCCGCCGTCCCGAAGGCCTCGGCGGCCAGGGTACCCGTGCAGAATACACAGAACGCCGACAGCGCCATGGCGGGCAAGCGGAATGCCAAACTGCCTGAGGAAATCCACGCGAGATGTTCGTGGAGTCCGAGCCAACTCAAGGCAAAGAGACTCTTCACCAGAGATGGATGCTCGTGGTTGACCGACCACGCGGCGTCCACGACTCCGGGCTCCAAAGCCCCGCGCCAATTCTGATGAAGAAGGTCGAACCACTGGGCGTAACTTCGGGCCGCCGAAAAATAAAAACCCTCGTCGCGGGCAAAGCCCAAGTTCGAAGAGGTGACCACGAGGAGCCCGAGCCACGCCACGGACACCACCGACAGCAGCGGCACGATCCACATCGACGGCGCCCTGCGGGACCAGCCCGCTCCGCCGAGAGCCCTCATCGGACCGCCTCGAGGAGTGCCGCACTCATGCCAAAAAGACGACGTTGGCCCCCGGGGCTTTGGAGCCTTAATTCCAGGATTCCATCCCGTTGGAGGGCGGTTGGAACCAGCGCTTCGAAGCCCTTCCAGCCCTCGCCATCGCGGTGCGTGAGCGATGCGACAGACTGGCCGTCGATGCGCCACTCGGCCCGAACATCGGCCCCTTTGCCGTCGCGCTCGGCCTCGGCGTAGAGACCGTACCCGCCGCGGAGCGACGTGCCCATGGTCATGCGCGGCCAGCGCACGATGAGGGTGCGCCCGTCGCCGGGAACATCCGTGTAGATTGCATCATGTGCGCGGTACTCGGTGTCGGTTACGACAGACCGCGCGAGGAAAGCTCCGTTGCACGTGAAGCGCTCGGCGGGGAGGGCTGGGCCCCACCCGAGGTTGCCGCTTTGGGCCCCAGATGTTCCGTACGTACACGGGTCTTCGCGGTCGTTCGTCTCCAGAAAAACCGACGCCTCCGGGAGCTTGGCCTCGAGACGGGCGAGCACGCGGAAGGGGTTTTCGGCCCGGGCTTTGAGCAGCACGAGCGAGCCAAAATGCTGTGCAATATCAGATCGATAGCCAGGCAAGAAACTGCCCCGAGCCGTGTCCGACACCACCCACACCGAGGGCCACGTTCCAGGCTCGCCGCCGAGGCGTTCCCGCGTGAGCAGCCCGTCGCCCAGGTGCTGACGCGCGAGAGGCTCCACCCAGCGCGCTCCGACCACGAGCCCGTCGGCCGCTGTGATGGAGGCCGTGAGATGCGCTTTCACTGCGGCCCAATCTTCGTCGCGCGGGCCCGCCGCCGCCTGCACCGCCACGCCGGTCAGTTCCGCCAGCGAGACCGCGACGAGCAATGCGCCCGCGACAAAGGGAACAGATGGGAGCGGTCGCTGCATGAGGGCACGACGCTAACCTGTCAACCCGCGAACGGAAATCGCAAGCGGCCGAGGCCCAGCGATGATGGCTTGCGCCCTTGCTCGCGCCACTGGTAACGCGTTCGGGTGCGGCTCTTTTCCTCGTTGGTTGCCCGATTGCGCGTTGTGCGTGGATCATCGTGGCTCGTGCTAATCGCCGCCGTATTTGCGACAATTCCCGCATGGATCGTGCGCCATCCGCCCATCACGGACTGGCCTTTTCACGAGGCGACCATTCGCGTCATCGGAAACTTTCACGACCCGGCGTACGGCTTTGATAAGTATTACCAGCTCACTCTACAGAACACCCAGTACGTAGCCTATTACTTGATAGGGGCTGTTCTGGCGTTTGCGTTCGGTGTCAAGGCGGCGCAGGTCGTCTTGGTGAGTGCGTACCTCGCGGGAACGGTGCTCGGCATGCGCGCGCTCCTCTTGGCCCTCAAGAAAGATGAGCGGGCGGCGCTGCTCACCGTTCCGCTTCTCTACAACGTCCTTTTCTACTTCGGTCTCCTGCCGTTCCTCCTCGGAATACCCGCGTTGCTCTTTGCTCTGGCCCTCACCATCGAGCAAAAACGAAGACCGACGTCGCGACGGGGCCTCGGCCTAGCGGCGCTCGTGCTCCTCCTCTTTCACCTGCATTTTTTCCCGTTTGGTGTGTTCGCGTTGGGCGCGTTGTTGCTCGCGCCGTGGGCAAAACCGCGGGCATTTTTCGTGTATTCTGCACCCTTTGTTCCGTCGGTGGCGCTGGCCCTTCGGTGGATGTTTGGCACCGAGGCCGGCAAGCTTTCATCCGGCGCAATCTTTCAAAAGCACCAAATTCGACCGGCGATTCAATCGCTCAACGAGCTGTGGCGCTGGCTTCTCGATGTTGGCCCCGACGACCACGACGAACTCATTCTCGTCGGGTTCATCTTCGCGCTGATCGGCACGACGGCCCTCGCGCAAGGCGACGCCGACGACGGTGCCAAAGACTCCCGGGCGCTCGGCCTCTTGCCCCTCGCGTGCGTCGCGCTCTACTTTTTGCTCGAAGAAGATCACGGCTACATTTGGATCATCGCGCAGCGGTTTCCCGTCCTCTTTCTGCTCTTGCTCCTCCCGTTTCTTCGCATGCCCAAAGGTGCGCGCGGCGACGCTGCCGCCCTGGGATTCTCCTGCCTTGCGGCCGCAGCGGTCACCGTGACCGCAGACCGCTTCGTGCGCTTCGAGCTTCAAGAAGTGGGCGACTTCGATGCGGCGATTGAACACATCGCGCCGCGCTCAAAAGTTGCGGCGCTCATCTTCGACAAGGGCTCGCGCGTCGTTCACCACACGCCGTTTCTTCACTTCGGAAGTTACGTGCAGACTGCACGTGGGGGCCTGATCCAATTTAGCTACGCGGGCTTTGCTCACTGGCCCTTTGGCTATCTTCCCCAGGCAGAACCGCCGCCCGGCGGGAGCGCGCGCCTTCGTTGGGAGTGGACGCCTGAGGAGACGAATCGCAGCGGCGAACTCGCAACTTTTTACGACTACGTTCTCACGCGAGGCTCGGGCTTTGACGCGGACCGAAACGGATTTCGGCCCGTTTACGAGGGCCAACGCTGGTCGGTCTGGGAGCGAAATATCGGTGAGAACGCATTGGGGCGGTGACATGTGGCGCGGCCCTGACTACGGTCCCGGGCGGCTCGGCTCGGCCTTGCTTCCGGAGAATGACTACGATGGCTGAAAGCTACGAAACCACAATCGGGCCGCGCACGCGCCTCCGGGCCCGCGTGCATGGCGACGGCGACGTGTCTCTTGAAGGGCAGGTCGAGGGAAACATAGCGCTCGGCGGCAAGCTCACCGTTCACGAAGGTGGCTCGGTCAAAGGCGAAACGAGTGCCAGCGATGTGGTTGTCCACGGCGACCTCGAAGGCCCGGTGCGTAGCGACGGAACGCTTCATGTGGGCTCCACTGGCAAGGTCAACGGAGTCGTCAAAGTGACCGCGCTTTCCTTGGACGACGGCGCCCGTTTTCATGGGCAAGTCATCGCCTCCTTCGACCTTCCGGCGGAACTCGCCGAAAAGATTTCCGCACCCGCGGCGGCGCCAACTGTTGGTGCCCGTCGTTAATTTATTTCCATCTTCAAGAGCTTCAGCACGTGCAAATAAGCACGCAGTAAGGAATGTCACGATGAGCACGATCATTGCGGCGGGCATCACAGTCGAAGGCGAAATTGTTGCGGACGAAGACCTCCAAATTGGAGGAACCGTGCGCGGTAAACTCACGTCAAAAGACGTTGTGGCGATCGAGGCGGGCGCCGTGGTCGAAGCCGATGTTCAGGCAGCTTCGTTGACCATCGGCGGCAACCTTGTCGGCAACTCGCACGTCACCGAGCGCGTCGATTTGCTCGCGGGTGCCCGGGTCATCGGAAACGTGAAGGCTGCACGCATCACGATCGCGGAAGGCGCCCAGTTCAAGGGCAACGTTGACATGGACGTTTGACGTCCACGGAGCAGACCATGGCCGAGAGCACAGTTATCGGCGCGGGAACGCGCATCCGGGGTCGCATTCACGGCGACGGCGATCTCCTTGTCGACGGCTTCGTCGAAGGCGACGTGAAAGTTAGCGGCGAAGTTGTCATTGGCGCGTCGGGCCTCGTGGGCGCGGCGGTGCAAGGCTCGCGCATCACGGTTCGCGGTGCGGTTCGCGGCGACCTTTCCGCGACCCTGTCAATCCACTTGGAAGAGGGCGCTCGCGTCGTGGGTGCCGTTCGTGCGCCGCGCGTCTCGGTCGCCAGCGGCGCGATGTACCGAGGTATTTTGCACACGGCAGCACCCGGTGAGCCCGTGCCGACGATCGCAGGCCTCGCGGTCACGCCCGCGGTTCAAACGCCAGCGGCGAAGGCTCAAGCTGCACCTCTCGCGCGTCCCGCGGCACCGGTCATACAGGCTGGTCTCGCCGTCCCAGGCCGCGCGCCGGCTCCGGCGGTCATCGCGGCACCCGCCGCACACGCCGTAAACGTCGCACCCGCCGCACCCGTCGTAAACGTCGTAAACGTCGCTCCTGCCGTGGCCCCAAGTGCCGCCGGGCATGGCTTTTCGGCACCCCTCGTGTCGGCCACCGCTGAATCAGATTCAGACGGAGAAAACCTGGACACCGACGACGCCGAGGGCACCATGCCAGCCTTGCGCCGGGGTGCTCGGGGCCAGGTCGCCAAAAAGAGGGGCTGACGGGTGAACCCTGTGGCTCGCCGCGATCGCCTTCTCGAGCTCCTTCGGGCGCGCTCTTTTTCTCGGCGCCGCGTCGTCCTGGCGTCGGGCCGTGAGAGCGACTTTTTTATCGATTGCAAACAGACAGTCCTCCTCGCCGAGGGCCATGTGCTGATTGGGCATGTGATGCACGAGGCCCTTGCGTCGTTCGCGTCCTTCGGGGCGGCCGTCGCGGTCGCGGGCGTCGAACTCGGGGGCTGTTCGCTCGTGAGTGCAGTCGCCATGCATTCGTTTCAGGTGGGGTTTCCTGTCGATGCCCTTTTTGTGCGAAAAGCTGCAAAAGACCACGGTTCCAAGCGCCTGGTTGAGGGCGGCGACACCCTTCCTCCGCAGAGCAAAGTTGTCGTCCTCGAAGACACGGCCACCACGGGCGGCTCCGCGCTTCGCGCCGTTGGCACCCTTCGCGAGGCGGGTTTTGATGTCCTCGGCGTGCTCGCCATCGTGGATCGCTTGGAGGGGGCCGCGGAGTCCATGCAGTCTGCACAGATGCCGTTCCATGCACTCTACACGCGTCACGACTTTATTTCCCCCGGGACGTAACCCGCGATTCACGGCGGGCAACCTCGTTCCGCGCGGGTTTCCTGTGTCTTCGTGAGGGGGCCGCGTGACGCCCTTTGCGCCTCGGACATCGCGACGCTGGCCAGGAAATTCGCTGGAACTTAGGGCGCTGTTCGCCGCCACTTCGGGCCCGGGCCGCGCCTCTGTGACGCACGTTTGCACGCGGTGACACGCTGCGTTCACCGATTTCGCCACGCGGCGATGGGCGCGGTGGGGTACAAAGAGGGGCTATGGAACCGCGAAGTATCGACGTCTTGAGTGACTCAACGGGCGAGACAGCCGAGAAGGTTGTGCGCGCTGCGCTGCTGCAATTTCCGGAATCTGGAGCGCAGGTTCGTCTGCACACGCGCGTGCGCACGAAAGAGACCGCGCGGCCTGTGCTCGAGCGCGCAGCCCGCGAAGGCTCGCTCGTGGTCTTCACGGTGGTGAGCCCCGAATTGCGTGAATATTTGCACGCCACAAGCCAAGAGCTTCACGTGGAGGCTCTCGATTTGATCGGGTCGCTGATCGGAAAACTGGGCACGTATTTGGAGCGCCAGCCGATCAACACGCCGTCGAGTTTGTTGCCTCTTTCCGACGAGTACTTTCGCCGCATCGAGGCTGTGGAGTTCACCGTAAAAAGCGACGACGGAAAAGAGCCGCGCAACTTCAAGAAGGCCGACATCGTTTTGGTGGGCGTGAGTCGCACGTCAAAAACGCCGCTCTCCACCATTCTTGCGCAACGCGGTTTGAAGGTCGCCAATCTTCCCCTCGTGCTCGGCGTTGAAACCCCGCCGGAGCTGGAAGAAACCAATCAAGAACGCATCGTGGGTCTGATGATCGACCTCGATACGCTGGTCGAAATTCGCAAAGCGCGTCTCAAGCAATTGGGCATGCCCGTCGACACCTCTTACGGCCTCCGCGATCAGGTTCAGGAAGAACTGAATTACGCGCACCGCATCTACCGCGCCCACCCCGAGTGGCCCATCATCGACGTCACGGGCCGCGCCATCGAAGAGACCGCGGTCATCATCCTCGATGCGCTGCGTGACCGCCACACGCGCATCGCCGAGGTCGCGGGCCGTCGCTAGAAGTGTGTTGCCCAGCCCACTTTGAGGTGGATGATGGGCAACGGCGGGCCGCCCGGAATCGGATTGGGCCGTCTCTATTTTGCGCAGCTTTTTTTCACGAGAAACGTGTCAACGGGGGCTGCCACACCGGCGGCAAACGCCTGACCGTGGATCTCTCCCCGGGCGATGCCCAGGCGCAGTGCGCCGTAGTGCGTGTCGTCAAAAAAGAGGCTTCCTTCGGCCACCTCCTCCTGATGCTCGTAGAGGTGCGCGCCTCCGTTTCCTGAGACGATGTAGGGCAGTCCGTCGATGTTCAGGCGCTCGTAGTGGTGGTTGTGGCCGGTCAGAACGAGGTCGGCGCCCCACGCTTTGAAAGGCCATCGAAGGGCCGTGGCAGGACGATGCCCGGTGAGCGTGGTGTACGGCGGGTGATGAAAAGCCACGACATGAAAGCACGCGCTCGCAGCGTTCGCCTTCAGGGTTTCTTCGAGCCAAAGCGCTTGCTTGGACGTGGCCCTGATGCCGTCGGGCTCGTGCGAATCGCTGTCGAGGACGTAAAGATGCACGAGGCCTTGCGCATCGAGAGCGCGGTCGTAATAGCGCTCGCCGCCGGGCCCCGGGGGAAGGGTGAAGAATGCACGAAACCCCGCGAGAGCTTCGTTGCCAGCCCAATCGTGGTTGCCCGGGACGGGCCAAAAATGGTTCTGCATCGCGCCCACGCCGTGGGTGCCTTTGTAGTCCCCGATATAGTCGGCGTAATACGCGCCCACTGCGTCGTCATACGAGCCGCCGCCATCCGGATAGATGTTGTCACCCGTCGTGATAATCTCCAATGGATTCCACGACTTAATGAGTTTGGCCACGCTGTCTTCGTGGGCATCTTGGCTGCCGAAATCGCCCACGACGGCCACGGTGTATTGGGGGGCCATGGAGGGCGTCACCGGGGGAGCCGGCGGGGTTTCGTCCGGCGGCTTCGAGGCGTCGATTGTTTGCGACGGGAGCTCCGTGGGGGTCTTCATGCAAGATACAAGGACCGACGGCGAGAAGACCGACAAGAATACCGAGCAAGGGAAGACCATTCGTCGCGCGGTCATGGTGCTCATGGTTCCGGTCCTAGCATGGCCCGTCGCGATGGAGAGGGCGGGCCAGAGGCACCGAACTGAACGCGCGCTCACGTGGCGAA
>CAMCKZ010000024.1 GCA_945875545.1 Polyangium aurulentum
GCGGATAAACAGGTGGTCGAAGCTGAATGCGACATCGGTGACTCCGGTGGCTCGCGAGAGGTGCCCTCTCCGTCAAGCAATAGCCGGTCCATGTGTCGGCGCGTTGGCGACTATTTTTGACACCCCGCACATTCGCACGGTTGTCAATATATTTGGCCCGCGTAGTGGCACCCGGGATGAGCCACGAACAGCGGGCTAGGGGGTAAAAGCTGACCCGTGTAGGCCCAACGCGTCGCGGAAAACGATTCGAGGCAAAAACCAGCTAACCGCGGGCCTGGGTCCCCATGGACCCGGCCCAAAAGGGCATATGGGGCCAAAATGACCTGGCGGGGGTAAAACGACACCTGGGTCATGTGTGACCTCACGTCGGACGCCGGAAGCGCCGTTCGAAGGGTTGCGAAAGCTTGGCACGGCGTTCGCTGGAGGGCCGGGTATGTCCTCGCCCAATCTCTTCTCGAGTATCAGTCGATTGAACGGCACACTGGACTACCATCTTGAGCGGCAAAACGTTCTTGTCTCAAATATTGCCCACGTGGATACGCCCGGGTATGTGCCGAAAGATTTGGCGCGCGTCGACACGGCAATGAGCACTTTTCAAGGCGAGTTCGACGTAGCGATGGCGCGCACCTCGGTGAGCCATCTGCCGGACCCGACGGCTCCCGGCCTCTTTCAAGGGCGGGTGTTTCTAGACCCGGCGGCGAGCCCGGGCAACGACGGAAACTACGTATCTCTTGACCGCGAGGCCGCCAAAATCGGGGCCAACCAAGTGCGCTACGAGGTGATTTCCCAGCTTGTGGCGGGTGAACTTGATGGCCTGCGGTTTGCAGCCAACGACGGTAAAGGCTGAGCGTTAGGCGCTCTGAAACGAGGAAGTTATGGCGGCCATCGGTCTATTTTCCGCTCTCGAAGTTGCCTCTTCCGGCCTCACGGTGGAGCGCACGCGCATGAACACGATTGCGTCGAACCTCGCGAATGCGCGGACCACGCGCACGCAGGAAGGCGGGCCTTTTCGTCGTCTCGACCCTGTATTTACAGCGACCCCGATCGACACCTCCGGCACGCCGGGGTTCAACGACCCCACGCACAGCGCCATATCTTTGGCGGGCGTGTCATCGATCCACCGCGACGAGCGAGACCCGGTGCGCATCTACGAACCGGGCCATCCCGATGCGGATGATCAGGGATACGTGGGCTACCCGAACGTCAACGCCGTCGAAGAGATGGTCAACATGATGGCGGCCAGCCGCGCGTACGAGGTCGGCGTTTCCAGCGTTGAGATGATCAAATCGATGGCGAAGACGGCCCTCGGGATCGGGCGCGGTTAACCGCCATGGGCGTCGGAAATGTATCGAGCGAGCTTCCGCTCATCCTGCCGACGGGCGGGCGATTCGAAGCGCCGGCCCTGGCACCGCAAGACGACCAGTCGGGGCCGTTCACCGACGTCTTTAAGAACGCCCTCGCGAAGGTGCAAAAGAGCCACGAAGTTGCCGCTGGCATGAAGACCGAGTTCGCATCGGGACGCCTCGATGACATCCACGGCATGATGATCGCAAACAAACAAGCGGAGATCGAAACTCGCCTCCTCGCGAATGTTCGCTCCAAGATGCTCGAAGCCTTCCAGGAACTCTGGCGCATCAACGTCTGAGCAAATTGAGCCATGAACGAACGCCTCGCAGCAGCCTTTCAACAGTTTATCACCTTCTGGCAGGGCCTCACGCTCTGGCGCCGGGTGGCTCTCGTGGGCACCGTCGTGGGGGTGCTCGGAGGCACGCTTTACGGGGCAAATGTCTCGAATCAAGAGACCTACGCGTACCTTTACACGGACCTTGCGGTGGACGACGCGTCCTCGATTTCGGCGAAGCTCAAGGAGCTAAAAGTTCCCTTTCGCGTGGCCGCGGGCGGGGCTGCGATTGAAGTTCCCGAAGCGCGCGTTCACGAGCTGCGGCTTGATTTGGCGGGCCAAGGAATTCCAAAGGGCGGCGGCGTAGGCTTCGAGATTTTTGACAAAACGCGCCTCGGTGCCACCGAGTTCGAACAGCGTGTCAATCTGAAGCGGGCTCTCGAAGGCGAACTTTCGCGCACCATCGGCACCATCGGAAGCGTGCAAAGCGCACGTATACATTTGGTATTACCTGAGCGCAGCGTCTTCACAGCGAATCGCGAACATGCCACCGCGAGCGTGGTGCTAAAAATGCGTCAGGGTCGCGCCTTTTCCAAGGGAGAAGTGTCGTCGGTCCTCCATCTTGTGGCGGCTGCGGTGCCCGGGTTGAGCGCGGAGCGGGTGTCGATCGTGAGTGCCGATGGAGCCACGTTGCACAGGCCCAAGGAAGACGGCGGCGGCAGCAACGACGGCGACGCGCAGGCGGAAAAAGAACGCGACATGGCCCAGGCTCTCGAAGGGCAGGCGCGGGCGATTTTGGATCGCGCGGTGGGCGCCGGTCATGCGGAAATTCGCGCCCGCGTTGAGCTCGAAACGGCGACGACGGAGCGCACCGAAGAGCACTACGATCCGGCGAAAACGGCGGTGCGATCGGAGCAAGAAAATCTGGAGCGCTCCGGCGATACCACGGGGCAATCCTCGGTATCCGGCATTCCCGGTGCGGGCAGCACGTTGCCCCAGGCGCAGACCCCGCCGGCTGGCGCGGCGGCCGGCGATCCGAACAATCCCACGACCGATCCCAACGCGCAGAATCGCATCACAGGTTCGAGTCGAACGCAGCACACGCGCAATTTTGAGGTCGATAAAGTGGTGACGAAAACGACGCCGGTTGGTCGTCGTGTGCAGCGTGTGACGCTCGCTGTTTTCGTTGACGGAGTCGAGAAGGAAGAGAACGGCGTTAAGACCTTCCTGCCTCGCGAACGCGCGGAGCTCGATCGTTTGGAAGCGCTGGTAAAAGGCGCAGTGGGCTTCGATGCGGCCCGCGGCGACTCGATAAAGGTGGAAAGCGCGACGTTCTACAAAGAGCCGGAGCCGCCGCCGCCGCCCGCCGTTCCTCTGTTGAAAGATTGGCGCTTCTACGTCGTCGCCGTGCCCTGCTTTGGGGTTGCGCTGTGGGCCGCCGGAGTGTTCGTCCGCAACCGACGCCGGCGCCTGCTTCGCGAGGCTAAAGAGGCCGAGCAACTGGCCGAAGAAGAGGAGCGCATGCGCCTCGAGGCCGAAGCCGAGGCCGCACGCCAGGCCGAGCGTTTGCCCCCACCACCGGACCCGCGCGTACTTCGCGAATTCCTCCCAGAAGCGCCCGAAGTTGTGGCTTGGCGCGATCGCCTGCGGCGCGAAGTTTTCGAAGCCGTGTCGCGCGATCCGGCCACTGCCGCCATCGTGCTCCGCGAGTGGCTCAATACGGTCGGCGTGCAGAAGAAAGACGCGGCGTAAACTACGGGCACCCATCCGCATAGCGTGGAAATACGCGTCGCGAACTCGCCGACGCGCGCAACCTGAGGCAGACTGTAATCATGGCTACCCCAAAGCTCACAGGGCCCGAGAAAGCCGTGCTCTTTCTCCTCTCGCTCGACGAGGCCATTGCGGCTCCACTCGTCGCAGAACTTGAAGAGAGCGACGTACGCAAGCTCCGCGAGATCGCCTCGATGATGCGGGCTGTCCCGGCCAATTCTCTCGACTACGTCTACGAAGAATACGTCGATAAAGCGCGGGAAGCCGTCGCGGTGCCTCAGGGCGGAATGGGGTACCTCCGTCGTCTTGCGGCCAAAGCTCTCGGCGAAGAAAGGGCCAATTCGGTCTTCTCCGGATCGGCTCCCGCATCGGCTCTCGAGCGCATTTCAAGCTCCGATCCGGTCGCCGTCGGCAGTGTTCTCGAAACCGAGCATCCTCAGGTTATTGCCGCGGTTTTGTCGCAGCTTGAACCCGCCAAGAGCGCCGCGATTATCGCCGCGCTGAGCGACGAATTGCAAGTGCGCGTGGTGGGCCGACTCGCCACCATGACCGAACTCCCGGCGGGCCTTCTCGAAAGCGTTATCAACGCGGTGGCGGCCGAACTACCCGCTCGCGGCGCCGATGCCGCGATCAGCGTCGATGGCGTGAACCGCGCTGCGAGCCTCGTGAAAAAGATGTCCAAGGAGCAAGGCGAAACCCTCCTCGCGATGCTCGATGGGCAACCGGATATGCAGCCCGGTGTCTCCGACAAAATTCGCAGCGCGATGTACACGTTTCAAGATTTGGCCGCTCTCGACGCGAAAGGATTTCGCGCGCTACTCAAGGAAATTCAGCCAGATAAGCTCGTTATCGCCATGAAGACCGCGAGCGAAGACATCCGAGGAAAAATCTTCGCGAGCATGTCTCAGCGCGCCGCCGAGCTTCTCCGCGACGACCTCGACAACCTCGCGGGCGTCAAACTCGCCGACGTCGAAGCGGCCCAGCGCGAGATCGTCGATCGCGCTCTTGCCCTCGCCGCCGAGGGTCAAATCAACCTAGGCGGCGATGAAGAACTGGTCTGACCCCGGTCAAAAACCCGTCGTTCGACCCCTGATGTTTCAAGAGGTCGGCGCGCCGCCGCGGGCCATGTCGTCGGTATTCTTCGAAGGCCGATCGCCCGATTCTTACATGGCTCACTCGCCCGTCGCCGCACGCTTGCCGACGGGAGAATCCCAGGACTTTAGCGCGCTTGACGACGACGGTAACCCGGGCCAGGTCGGCGAAAACCACGAAGATTGGTCCAGCGACTTTAGCTCCTTCGAGGCGCCGTCAGCCTTCGATCCCATCATTCCGTCGGCGGTGTTCGCACCGGCACCACCGCCCGCCGCCGCGCGCGAACCGGAAGACGACCCGCGGGTCATTGCCGCTCTCGCAGCCCTCGATGAAAGTCTGAGAGCCTTGCTGGCCGCGCGCCACGCGGTGCTTTCCGCATCCGAGGCAGATGTCATTCGGATCGCTGTCGCCCTTGCGGAGCGCGTCGTGGGGAGCGAAATTCGCCAGCGCCCCGAGGTGCTCTTGAACGCTGCGCGCCAGGGAATTGCCGTATTATCCGAGACAGACCGCTACATTGTGCGCATCTCGCCCGGGCCGAGCGAGGCCCACTTAAACGCCTTTCGATCCGCCCTCGTTGCGAAGCACGGGCGGTCCGAACTCATCGTCGACGACAGGCTTGCCCCGTTCTCGTGCGTCGTCGAAAGCGCACAGGGCCGCGTCGACGAATCTGTCAGCGCGCGCATGGCGGCCGTTCTCGAACAAGCGGGTCTCGGCAAGGTGCTGTCCGATTCATGAGCGAAGCGCTGGATCGCGTTCTGAAGTCCATCCAAGGCGCGTCGCCTCACCGCCCCGAGGGCGTCGTCGTCGACATCGTTGGCCTCATTCTCGAGGTGCAAGGAATACGCGCGGGCATAGGCGATTTGCTCGAAGTGGACCGAACCCGCGGTGCGCCGCTGTTGCTCGAAGTCGTTGGCTTTAAGGCCGGGCGCCTCGTCACAACTCCCCTTGGCCCCGTTGAGGGCGTGAAGGCCGGCGACCGCGTGAGCCTCTCGGCTCGGGGCTCCCGGGTCTTTGTCGGCGAGGCGCTGCTCGGGAGAATTCTGGATGCATTCGGGGAGCCCATGGATGGGGGCCCGCCGCTCATCACGACGGAGAGTTACCCCATGCGGCAGCCGCCGCCGTCGGCCGTCTCGCGTCGATCGATCCGCGACTCATTCTCCACCGGTGTGCGTGCCATCGACGGATTGTTGACGTTGGGCCGAGGCCAGCGCGTGGGCATTTTTGCAGGCACTGGCGTCGGTAAGACGACCCTGCTCGGCATGCTGTGCCGCACGAGCGAAGCCGACGTCAACGTCGTGGCTCTCGTCGGCGAACGAGGGCGCGAGCTCAACGATTTTATTCGTGATGGCCTTGGTCCCGAGGGCCTGGCGCGATCGGTTCTCATCACGGCGACAAGCGACATGCCGCCCCTCGTCCGAGCGCGCGCCGCCGAAACGGCAACGTCGATCGCGGAGTACTACCGAGACCGAGGCAAGAATGTTTTGCTCGTGATGGACTCGGTCACGCGTTACGCGATGGCCATGCGCGAGGCGGCGTTGGCGAGCGGTGAACCTCCCGCGACGAAGGGCTATCCACCCAGCGTATTTGCAGCACTTCCGCGTTTGCTGGAGCGTGCCGGCACCTGCGGAGGGACCGGGGTTATCACTGCAATCTACACGGTTCTCGTGGAGGGTGACGACCTCCAAGACCCGGTGTCCGATGCCGTTCGCGGTATTCTCGATGGCCACATCGTGCTTGCGAGAACACTTGCAGAGCGCAACCATTATCCCGCAATCGACGTGCTCGCGAGCGTCTCGCGTCTTGCCCCCATCGTGATGCCCCAGTCTCAAGTTCGTGCTGCGGGGTCTGTTCGCGACTTGATGGCGACGTACCGCGAGGCCCAAGACCTGATTCAGGTAGGGGCCTACGTGCCCGGGTCCGATACCAAAGTTGATGCGTCGATTCGTGCGCAGCCGCTGATCGACATGTTCCTCCGGCAAGGCGTCAGGGAGCCTACGCCCGTCGACCAGACCAGGGGTGCCATGGACCAGCTGGCGGCGTTAAACGGCCGCTGAGGGCCCCTCAGGAGCCCCGTAAATGGCAAGCGCGCGCATTCGCCGAATCAGCCGCATCCGTGTGTTGAAGCAGACGGCCTTGGAGGACCGCGCGAAGGAGCTGTCGGCGGCTCGGGAGCAGCTCGCGACGGCTGAGGCGCGGCTTCTCGAACTCGTTGCGACGAGGGCGGAGGCAACGGCGAAAAAAGATGAAGCGCGGCGCCAACCCATCGCGCCGGACGAATGGCGCGAGCTCGAAGAGTGGCTCGACACGACGCACATTCGCGAGCGGGCGCAGCGTCAGCGCATCGTCGCCCACGAGCATGCTGTGGCCCTTGCGCGCCAAGCCGTTGTCGCCGCGCAATCGGAGGTGAAGAGCTTCGACGAGCTCATCGATCGCATTCGAACCGGCGAGATTGCGACGGAAAATTCCAAGGACCGCAAGCTTGAAGATGAACTCGCGGGTCGCCGCAAGAACAGGTGAGATGGGGTCCTTCGCGGGCTCGGCACGCCTTCTGCAATTGACCTCCCTACGAGGTCCCGTGAAAAATATTTCAAGCACGTCGAGCGCCGCGGCGGCAGGCGAAAGTTCTCCCTTCACTGCTGCTTCCACAGGCAACCAGGCGATGGGGAAAGATGCATTCCTCAAGCTTTTGGTCGCGCAAATTTCGCACCAAGATCCGATGAAACCGATGGACGACACCGCCTACGTGGCGCAGCTCGCCCAGTTTTCATCGTTGGAACAGCAGTCGAATTCCAACAAAATGCTCGAACTGATTGCCACGCAGCAACAGGGGCTTGCGAACACGCAGACCCTCGGACTCGTCGGCAGGAACGTGACGGTGCGCGGCGGGGCGGTGACGCTGGGCACCGACGGTCTTGGGGCGGTGGCCCCGTTTAAACTCGGAGATTCGGCCGAGAAAGTATCGGTCACGATTCGTGATCAAAGCGGAAACCTTGTGCGCCGGGTCGACCTCGGCGCTCAGCAAAATGGCCGCGTGGATTACCGATGGAACGGCCGCAACGACAGCGGTCTGGCGGTGCCCGCGGGGCGCTACTCCGTGAGTGTCGAGGCCACCAAGGGCAACGGGCAGCAGGTCAGCGTGGAACAAGAATCGACGGGTCGTGTGCAGGCCGTGTCATTCGATGGCGGCATTACAAAGCTCATTCTCGACACCGGTCTTTCGGTCGCGGCGTCGGATCTCATCAAAGTTCAATCATAATTTCTAGCAGCGGTTGAAAGGTAATAGATCATGTCAATTGTCAACATGATGTCCATCGGGGCTTCGGGCATAGCGGCGGAAGGCCAGTCGTTAGGCATTACGGGCGATAATATCGCGAACGTAAATACCGTGGGATTCAAGTCACAACGGGCCATTTTCGGAGACATGCTCGGCCGGGCCGGAGGCGGAAGTGTGAGCTCGGGCGGTGCGGGCGTGCGGGCCATCGGGGTGCAAAGTCTGTTCTCGCAAGGGTCACTTTCAACCACTGGAGTGTCCACCGATTTGGCGATTGAAGGCGATGGTTTCTTCGTCGTTAAGGGCGTCGCAGGCGGCGTTGATGGCAGCTACTATTCCCGTGCTGGGCAGTTTCGTTTCGACAAAGAGGGCTACCTAGCCACCCCACAAGGCCTGATTGCCCAAGGGTACAAAGCGAACGCAACAGGTGGGTTTGATACCAATCTGTCGCCGCTTCGAATGTTGCAGACGACCATCCCGCCTAAGCCGACTTCGTTGGCTACGATTGTAGGCAATCTCGACGCAACAGCCGTTCCTCCGCCGGCATTTGATCCTGCAAATTCTGCGACAACCTCGAACTTTGCGTCAACAACGACTGTCTACGATTCCCTCGGCAAAGGCCACGCCGTCAATGTGTACTTCCGAAAGACTGCAACCCCTGGTCAATGGGAATATCATTCCACCGTAGACGGCGGTGATATCGCCGGCGGAGTGGCGGGAACCCCAGCGCTCGTTGCCAGCGGTACCCTGAACTACACCACCGCCGGTGCCCTCGATTCACACAGCGTAAACACTCCTCTCGTCGTGAACTTTCTCAACGCGAAACCCAATCAAAGTATTGAGCTGAATTTTGGGCTGCCAATCAGCGCGCAAGCCGGGCAAAAAGCAGGAACGGGCCTTGAGGGTATGAGTTCTTTTGCGGTCGCGAGCGCCATCAGTACGCAGGCGCAAGACGGCACGAGCGTCGGTGAATTGCAGGGCGTTGAGGTCGACTCGCAGGGCACGATGCGGGGCCTCTATTCCAACGGTCAAAAGCTGAATATCGGCATCATGGCGTTGGCGAAATTCCCGTCGAACGATGGACTGTCGCGTCTCGGAAATGGCGTATGGGCCGCCACAGAAAAGAGTGGCGAGGCCGCCGTGGGTCTCCCAAAAACCGGCGGACGCGGCATGCTGAACGCCGGATCGCTCGAACAAAGTAACGTCGACCTCGCGCAGCAGTTTGTCGATCTGATCAGCCATCAGCGGGCATTTCAGGCCAACTCAAAGACCATTTCGACCGCCGACGACATGCTTCAAGAAGTCGTGAACTTGAAGCGGTAGGCCCCGCTGAAGTAGGCTTGGTGACAACATGGCGGACGACAAGAAAACAGCAGCACAGGCCGACAAAGACGGCGCGGACAAGAAGAAGGGCGGGGGCGGAAACCCCCTCGTCACGCTCATCGGGGTGCCGCTCGTAACCGTTGGCGCGCTTGCGGCCGCGGTGTGGTTCGGTGGGCCCATCTTCATGGCCCGCCTGAAGCCCGTGGAGCCACGGCACAAAATTGAGCACGCCGAAGAAGGCGAAGAAGAGGCGGAGGGCGGAAAAAAAGAGGAGGGCGGCAAGGAGGCCGAAGAGGGAGAGCTCAAAGAGATTCAAGGACTGATCGTCGATCTTCGCGACGATTCGGGTGCGCAGCGCCACCTGAAACTTGGCATCGGAATCGACCTAAAAAAGAAGCTTGGCGAAGAGGAAATGAAGAAGATCGTTCCCCACGCCAAAGACGCAATTCTTGAGTACTTACGGGCACTTTCGTACGATTACGTCGTGGCTCCGCAGAACTTTCCCGAGGTCAAAAAGCAGATTACCGACCGCATTGTCAAAGAGGTCGGCAAGAGCAAAGTGAAGCACGTTCTCATCACAGACTTCATCGTCCAATGAGCGCACCCGGCGACGACGATTGGGGTTCGGCCTACGCGGATTTCGTTACGCAAAACGACCCGAAGGCGGCCCTAACGGAGGAGCCCGAACCAGAGGCCGAATACGGTGTAGCCGACGACGCGGAGTCGTTCGGCGCAGCAGACGACGGCGCAGATGCCTTCGGTGGTTCCGGCGATGGCTCGGATGCCTTCGGGGCGGAGGGCGCGGCGGAGGGTTACGATTACGAGGCGGCGAATTACGAAGAGCTTCCGGAGGGCGTTCACCGCATCGATTTGGTGGGCGTGCAGCGGCCCTTCGATGGGGCCGTGGCATCGATGGAACGCGCGGGAATCGCCTTCGCGCGCACGGCGAAAAGAAGCTTGCCGTTTCTCCTTCGCTACAGGGCGCAGGTCACGCCAACGCAGGTCGAATTGGTCGCCGGCGACTGGGAACCGGCCCCGTCCGAAGGCCCCACCTTCACGATTTATTTGGGCGCGTCCGGGGGCGTGCGCGGTATGCTTCAACTGAATACCGAGGCGGTCGTTCTCGTGCTCGAGGGCGCGCTGGGGGCCAGCGGATCTGGCTTCGAAATGCAGTTGCCGCCGAACCTCAGTGGTGCCCAGCGGGCGGTGCTTGGGCGTGTGGTGGGCACCCTCGCCAGCGACTTCATCGCAGGCGTCAAAGATGCGGCCGGGCTTCAACTTCAAGTCATTGGTACCGAGCCTCCGATCCTTCCCGCCAGCGTGCGCGTCGGCGAGCTGGTTGTCTGCGCGTGCTACGTTGAAGGCCTGGAATTTCAGCCGTGTTTTACGCTCGTGTGCAGCGCGTCACCGCTCGAAGCCTCGGCCCGTGCCATCGAAGCGCGGCGCACGCAAAAGGGCGACCCGCGCATGCGCGATGCCCTCGACGAAGTCCCCGTGGAACTGGTGGCGGAGCTCGGCCGCGTGACCGTCAATATGAGGCGCCTTTTGGGCCTGAAGGTCGGAGACGTGATTCGGCTTCCGGGTTCCATGGAAGACCCCGTGATCGTCCGCGTCGAAGGCGAGCCAAAATTCAGGGGTTTCCCGAAGATCTCGCGCGGTCAGTTGGCCATCGAGATCGTGACGCGGCACGATACATGAATCGCTGTTACCAGCGCGCGGCACCGATTCAGGTGCACCGCGGCGAACGCATGGCGGAGTAGACGATGGCGAACGACGATAGCGATTTCGGTGCACTGCCCAGTGGCCGAGGTCTCGAGAACATGAGTTTCGTGATGGATGTCCCCGTCGACGTGACCGTCGAGATCGGGCGAAAAAAAATGCGCATCGCTGACCTTTTGAAGCTTGGCCCCGCATCCATTCTGGAACTCGACAAAGTGGTTGGCGAACCCCTCGACGTGTACGTCAACAATCGCCGCATTGCGCGCGGCGAGGTCGTTCAAGTGGGCGAAAATTACGGCATTCGCCTGACAGAAATTTCCCACGAAGAAACGAAAGGCCTGGGCGTATGAACGCGCGAGTTCTCTTTTTTCTCGTCGCCGGTCTGTCTTCGGGCGTTGCGGCGTTGGCTTTCGCCGATCCGCAGCAAACCGTCGGCTTTCCGCCGGGCCCGATCCAGCCATTGCCGCCGCAAATTGCGCCGCCCATGCAGCCCTCCCAGCCCGCGCCGCCCCAGGCTCCGCAGGTGGCTCCGGTCGCTCAAATGGCGCAGTTTCAGGTGCCGCAACCCGCGCCGCCCTTCGTCGCGCGGCCCCTTGCGCCAGCCCCGGTTCAAGCGCTCCAAGCGCCGGCCGCGCCCCCGCAGTTTGTCCCAGCGCCGGCAGCCCCGCCCGCGGCACCCTATGCCCAGGCCGCGCAGGCCCCCTTGCCGGCTCCAGGAGCCCCATCAGCGGCCGCGGACCCACAACAGCGACCGTGGCTCGCCGCACCCGTAGGAGGCCCCGCACAGGCCCTCTCAGGCCCGGCAGCGTCGCCGGGAGCTTCACCCGCCACGGCCGACGCGGGCCCTTCGCCCATTCGGATTTTCGCGGTGCTCTTTTTCGTGGCACTCCTCGGGGGTGCGGCGCTGTTCGCGAAGCACGCCAAGAACCCCATGACGACGCTGCTCCGCAACGCGCGCATGGAGGGCGTGGGGTTGCGCATTGTCGACTCTACGCGCATTGGTCCGCGCGCTCAGCTCGTGGTTGCGGAGTTCAACGGGCGCCGATTTCTGATCGGCGTGAACGACGCTTCGATTCGGCGGCTCGCGTACCTTGGCCGCAGCGCTGGGGGCACGACCCCGGCACGCGTTTCGACGGAGTCCGGGGCGCCCGGCGAAGACTACCGCGACAGCGGCGGAAGCGAGAGCGCGGGGCCCGTCGCCGGGTTCACAGACGCGATGCGGCGCGCGTTGTCGTCGAGTGCGTCGCAGCCCTTGCAGCCCGTCGCCGTCCCTTCTCCCTATGCTCCGCCGGCCTCGAGGGCCGTGGCCATGACCCCCTCTGCGCCGAGCGTAAATGCAGCAGATTTGCTCGCATCCGAGACCCGCGACGTGGTCGAACTTGGCGCCGGTGCGCGCATGAATCGGGTGCTATCCGGCCGGGAGCTAGCACCTAGTTCGCGTCCAGCCGATGTGTATACACGAACACCGGGTCCGGCTGTTGTGGAAGAACAAGTCGCTGGGCTCACGCGCCGGCGCATTCAGAGGCGTGGGGGATGAACCCGCAACCGACCGTCGCCTCGCTCATGTCGGGCGGTGCCTTAGGGCCCTCGCTGCGCCTGCTTCTCATCATGACGCTGCTGTCGCTCTTGGCGCCAGCGGTGCTCACGATGACCTCGTTTGTGCGCACGGTCGTCGTGCTCTCTTTTCTTCGCCAGGGTCTCGGCGTGCAGCAGACGCCCCCGGGGCAGGTTCTTGTCGGGCTCTCGCTCTTCGTCACGCTCTTCACGATGACGCCCGTTCTTGAGGCGGTGCAGCGCGACGCTTACGGTCCCTATGACCGGGGCGAGGTCACCGAGTTTCAGGCCCTCGACAGGGCGGCGGTTCCGATTCGGGGCTTTCTCCTCCGGCAAACCAGGCAGAACGATCTCGAGCTTTTTTACACGGCAACGCGCATGCAGTTGCCGGCGACGCCCGACGACGTCCCGATGAAGATTGCTGTCCCCGCGTTCATCATTTCCGAGCTCTCCACGGCGTTTCAAATGGGCGTGCTCGTGCTCTTGCCGTTCTTGGTCGTCGATATTGCCGTGGCTACGATTTTGATGGCCATGGGCATGATGATGGTTCCTCCAGCGACCATTTCGTTGCCGCTCAAACTCATGCTTTTCGTTCTCGCCGACGGCTGGAATCTCGTCGTTGGGTCCATCATTGCGAGTTTCCGATGACCGTCGATCAATCCCTCGAGCTTCTCCGCAACGTCGTTCTCATGGTCGTCACCATCGCCGGTCCACCGTTGGGAGCGGCCCTCGTGATTGGGCTCATTGTCGGCATTGTGCAGACCGCCACCCAGGTCAACGAAGCCACCGTGCTCTTCGTCGTGAAGGTCATCGGCGTCGGCGCGGTGGTCGCGCTCGCAGGGCCAACCATGGTTCGTTCGCTTGTAGAATACACGCGTGAAACCATCGGCTCGATCTCCAGAGTTGTGCGGTGATTGGTCTCTCGGGCGTCGAGCGCGAGTTTGTGTACCTCCTGCTCGAATCGCTCCGCGTGGCGGGGGTCGTGTTCTTTACCCCTCTGCCCTGGCTCTATGCGCCGGCGCGCATCCGGGCAGCGGTCGTCGCGATGCTGACGCTCTCCGTGCATGGCGTGCATCCTGTCGAGCGATTCACCAACGTTTCATCGATCCTGCTGACCGTGCCAACGGAGGTGTTGATCGGCATCGCGATGGCCTTCGTCGTTCGCATTTGCTTTTCAGCGATTGAAATCGCCGACGACCTGATCACCACGATCATGGGTCTCAACGCGATGCCTCTCTTCGACCCCAAAGTTCAGGTGTCCGAAACCCCCGTGGGCCAGGCGGTGCGTAGTTTCTTCATTCTCATCGCCCTCGGTATGGGCGTACATCGCGTGGTTATTTTCTCCCTTTTTGAGTCGTACGCCGTCTTGCCCGCGGGTCGCGTGGCTACCGTCACGACGCTCGGTCCGTTCTTTCGCGAGCTCACTTCGGCGGTCATTCTTGGCGGCGTGCAGATGGCGTTGCCCGTCGTTTCCACCATCGTGGTCGCGCAGGTGGGCCTTGCGTTCGTGGCCCGCGCGGCCCCGCCGCTCCAGATTTTTTCGGTTGGATTTGCCGTTACGATTTCCCTCGGTGCCGCGACTCTCTATGCGGCACTGCCCGACATGGCTTTCGATTGGGTTCGCGATCTTGGCTACATCGCGACACACTTCGACAACTTGTTTTTGGCGCTGCTCGGGAGATGACGCGTGAGCGACGACGACAGTAAAACCGAAGAAGCTACCGCCCAGCGCCGAACCAAAGCGCACGGCGAAGGCCAATTTGCCAAGGTGCCCGAGGCGGGCGGAATCGCCGCATTGGTGGCCGCGTTTTGGCTGATTTATGCGTTTGGCGGGTACGCATTTGAGCAACTTCGGCTCTTCGCGGCCTCGTGTTTCGGCGACCTGTATGCCCTCACGCGAGGCGACGGGAGCCAAATCCTTTGGCGCTCGAGCACCCTCTTGGTCGTCATTTGCGGCCCCATCATGTTGGCGGGGTTCTTGTCCGCGCTCGTCACGGGCCTCGCCCAGTCGGGCCTCGACGTGGACTTCTCGCGCATCGGTTCGAAGATCGGCAATTCGAACTTTTTTTCGAGCTTGAAGAACATTCTCAATCCGTTTGGTCGCCTGCCCGAGCTGGCAACGCAGATCGGTCGGGTGGTGGTCATTGGGTGGATCACCTACGGCGTGGCGCGCGACGCGTACCCAGGCCTCGTGCGTGCGGCGCGCACCGGACTGACCCAGGTGGCCGGTGAGGTCGTCGATGTGCTCACGCGCGTCGCAACCCGAGTGGTTTTGGCCTTCGTCGTGCTCGCCGTGACGGACTATTTGATCTCGATCTTTCGCACCAACAAGGCTCTTCGCATGACCAAACAGGAGGTCAAAGACGAGCACAAACAGAACGAAGGTGACCCGCGCATCAAGAGTCAGGCGAGGGCCCGCGGACGCGATCGCATCAAGGCCGCGATTGCCAAAATGGTGAAGAGTGCCGACGTCATCGTGACGAACCCAACGCACGTCGCCGTCGCGCTTCGGTACCGCCCGCAAGACGGCGTGCCCATCGTGACCGCCAAGGGCTACGACGACATCGCTATGCACATCAGGAAAATTGCTCGCGAAAACGGTATTCCGATTTTGGAAAATAAACCGCTGGCGCGCGGACTCGCAAAAAAGATCAAGGTTGGCAAACCGATTTCCCAAGAGTTCTTCTCGCCGGTCGCCGACATTCTTGCCTACGTGTACCGCCTCAAAGGGCGATTGGGCGTCAGCCCGCGGGGCGATGATTCGCGGCCGTCAGCCCGTTGACGGTGCACGAAATGCCCGGGGCCATGGGCGCTCATGCCCTGAAAGTTCGCAGGGAAACGAAGGCGATTCCGGGGCTGGCGCGATCTTCGCATCACCGGGGGCGTGACTACCCAAGCCGCACCTACGACCGCGAAATCTGAGTCGATCCTGTCGCTCTTGGTGCCCCTTGGCATCATCGGCGTTGTGTTGATGATGGTCATGCCGGTCCCGGCGTTCCTCCTGGACTTCCTGCTGGCCGTCAGCATCACGATTTCGGTGAGCGTGTTTTTGATCGCTCTCTTTATCGAAAAACCCCTGGATTACAGCGCGTTTCCTACGGTTGTCCTCGTGGCAACCCTCTTGCGGTTGGCCCTCAACGTCACGAGCACCCGGCTCATTTTGCTCCACGGCAACGAAGGCACGGGCAGCGCTGGGCGCGTCATCGAGACCTTCGGCCGGTTCGTTGTCGGCGGCAACGTGGTCATCGGTCTCGTCGTCTTCATCATCCTCGTCGTCATCAACTTCGTCGTCATCACGAAGGGCGCAGGCCGCATCGCAGAGGTCTCCGCGAGGTTCACCCTCGACGCCATGCCGGGCAAGCAGATGGCCATCGACGCGGAGCTCTCGTCTGGGATGATCACGCAAGATGTGGCGCGACGCCGGCGCAAGGAAGTGGAACGCGAGGCCGACTTTTTCGGCGCCATGGACGGCGCGAGCAAGTTCGTCGGCGGCGATGCGGTGGCGAGCATTATCATCACCGTCGTGAACCTTGTGGGCGGCCTCATTCGCGGCGTGCTCGCGGGGATGGACATCGCGCAAGCTGCTGAAACCTTTAGTATTTTGTCTGTAGGCGATGCTCTCGTTACGCAGATTCCAGCCCTCTTGGTCTCCACGGCCGCGGGTCTTTTTGTCACGCGCACCGCGACGGGCCAGGAGCTCGGTTCGGCTCTGCGCGAGCAGATGTTCGGCACGCCTCGAGCCCTCGGGCTGACGGCGATCGTCGTGGCCTCTTTCATTCTTATTCCGGGCATGCCGGTCACGCCGTTCTTGCTCATCTCCGGTGGCCTCGGTTGGTTCGCGTACAACCACTGGAACGACAAGGCGCACACCGCCGACGACACCTCGGGCACCGGAACGGGCACCTCCGCGGCAGGCGCAGCCACGGGCCCCACCGCATCACCCGGTGCCGCGACCGCCGAAGACATCGAGAAAGAGTTGCCCCTCGACGTGCTCGCTCTCGAAGTTGGCTTCGAACTGATTCCCGCCGTCGATGCGGGCATGGGCGGCACGCTCCTCGACCGCATCGCGAATCTTCGCAAGCAATTTGCCATGGATTTCGGCATCATTCTGCCGCCGGTGCGCATTCGCGACAACCTGCTGTTGGCGTCGAACATCTACCGCTTCTTGCTACTCGGCACCGAAGTGGCGCGCGTGCAGCTCATTCCCGGGCGCCTCTTGGCGATGACCAATCCTGCGAGTCCGCCGGACATGGACCTCGATGGTGAAGAGACCCGCGACCCGGTTTTCAATGCCCCCGCTCGCTGGATTCGCCCAACGGATCGCGACCTCGCCGAGGCCCTTGGGTACACGGTTGTGGACCACGCCACGGTGATCGCCACGCACCTCGGAGAACTCTCAAAGCAGCTCGCCGATCAGCTTCTCGGGCGCGCGGAAGTGCAGCACCTGTTTGAGGTCTTCTCGCGCCAGAATCCGAAGATCGTCGACGACATCGTTCCCGCCATGTTGCCCATGGGCGACGTGCATAAAATCCTGCGAAATCTCTTGCGAGAAGGCGTTTCGATTCGCGACCTGCGGACGATTTTGGAGGCCCTTGCGGAGGTGTCGGCGACGACGAAAGACACCGAGCAACTGACGGAGATGGTGCGTGCGCGCTTGTCTCGCCAGATCACCGCGGCGGCCAAGGGTGAAGACACGTCCATCTCGGCCATCGTCCTTTCCGCAGCCGTGGAAGATACTTTCCGAAGGTCGCTCCGGGACATCTCCGCTGGCACGGGAGGTGCACTGGATCCCGAAGAGGTTCGTCGCATCGGTGCCTCCTTCGAAGCGTGCGTTCAACGCGTTCGCGACCAAGGCAAGACCCCGGTCCTCGTCACCAGCCCAGAGCTCCGCCGATACGTCAAAGCTTTTGCAGAGCGCCGCGCCCCCCAGGCCACCGTCATCTCGTACCGAGAAATCGATGGCCAGACGCAAATACGACCGATTGAAACCGTTACGAACCAGGCTGCCTGAGACCTGGAGCCCCGGAGAACCCGATGAATTACGAATCCTTTCGCGGAAAAGACATGGCAGCGGCGCTCGCGCAAGTGCGTGCGGCGTTTGGTCCAAACGCGATCATCGGCATGACCCGAGTCATCACAAATGGCCGCGCCGGGGGCCTTGGGCACCGCTTCGTGGAGGTTCAGGCCGCCCCCCCGAGCGACGACGAGTTTGAGGAGCAAGCCCGTCCTGCGTTCGCTTCCATCGCCGCGTTGCGGGAGGAACAAGTGGGCGTCAAAACTTCGACGCTTTTCGCCGCCAAAGACATGGCGAAGCCAAAAACGACTGCCGCCGAGATTCTTAAGGCGATGGAAGGCATGAAGACGCCCCGCCACGCGGCCGACGATCGCATGCCGATTGGCTCCCTCGACAGCGAGCTGCGGCAACTGCGCGTCATGATCGAGAATCTCTCTTCCGCGCAAAAACCCCGGGATCGCGTGAATCAAATGCTCGCGGGTCTCGGCATCGAGGGAGAGTCGGCGCGCATCATCGCTGACGCGGTCGATGGCCCTATTCCTGCGAACCCAAAATCAGCACGCACGCTTCTCAAAGAAGTCATTGGCGAGCACATCACCATCCACGCGGGCATCCTTGAGAAGCCAGGCAAGCGCATCATCGCGTGTGTTGGTCCGACGGGTGCCGGCAAGACCACAACTCTTGCCAAACTGGCGGCCCGCGCGGCTTTCGATCTCGGCCGATCGGCAGCGGTCGTCACCCTCGATAGCTTTCGCGTGGGGGCGGTCGAGCAGATGCGACGCTTCGCCGAAATCATGGGTTTGCCTTTTGACGTAGCGCACGATCTTCAGGGATTTCGCTCAGCAATCAAGCGTCAAGAAGCCGACATTATTTTCGTCGACACCCCAAGCCGATCGACCGCGGATCGCAGGTCGCTCGAGCGTCTCGCCGAATGTTTGAGCGCCTCGCATGGCCGGGAAGTTGATCTCCTCCTCGTGGTTCCTGCAACGATGCGCGCACGCGATGCGGAACGTCTTCTTGCGAGCTTCGATGGTCTCAAACTCACGGGCACGGTGGTCACCAAGCTCGATGAGACCGATCAAATCGGTGGAGCTCTCCATCCGGTTCTCACGGGCCGCCTGCCGCTCTCGTACCTCTCGGCCGGGCCTCGCGTTCCCGAAGACTTGGAAGACGCCACGACCGCGACTGCAATTGCCGCTCTCTTCGCCACTGGAGCTTCGTTATGCTGACCTCAGTCTCGAAACGCACGATGAGCAGTGACACTCCACCCGACGGTGATCGTCCGAGCCAATCCTCTGGAGGGACGGCGGGCGGAAGCCAGAACCCGACCTACCAGCGCTACCTGCCGCTCGTGCGGCGGATCACGATGCGCCTCGTGCGAAAACTTCCCGCCGAGGTCACGCTCGATGACCTTCTCGGCGCGGGTTGGCTTGGTCTCGTCGAGGCCCTTCGCCGCCGCACCGACGTGATGGATGAAGAGCAGTTTGAGGCCTATGCGTCGCATCGTGTGCGAGGCGCAATTCTTGATTATCTGCGGAGCCTCGACCCCATGTCGCGAAAACTTCGCGGTGCATCGAGGCAAATCTCTCTCGCGATCAAAACGCTGGCGGCCCATCTTGGGCGGGCGCCCGAGGAAGAAGAAATCGCCGGTCAACTCGGGCTGCCCGTGGAGACCTATCGCCAGCTCTTGGGCGACGTCGCGCAGGCCGACATGGCGCGCATCGAGCTGACGGATCTTGTGGCACCCGCAACCCTTCCCGATGCGGGGCCCGATCACATTGTGAGCCGCGCGCAGCTCATCGAACAGATCGCTCAAGCCATTGACGAACTGCCCGAGAGACTGAAACTCGTCGTGGGCCTTTATTACCAAGAAGAGCTTAATCTTAAGGAAATAGGCCTTGTTTTGGAGGTGACCGAATCGCGCGTGTGCCAGCTTCACAGCGAGGCCATTCACCGAATTCGCGCTGCCCTCGAAGACGATTCGCCCGTGGCCAGTCGCCCGCGCATGCGCCTTAGGAGTGTTCCATGAGCAGCGGCATTTGGTCTGCTGCCAGCGGGGCCATTGCCAATCTCACCGCGATGGACGTCGCCGCCACGAACGCGGCGAACGTCGACACCCACGGGTTTCGTGCCGAGCACACCATTTTTCGCGAGCTCCTCGGGAGGACGAACACGAACCTTCCGGGCAACGTTGATGGCCGTGATTTGCGTTACGCGATCATCGACGAAACGGGCACCGACACGAGAACGGGCGCCACGATCATGACCGGCCGCCCCCTCGACGGCGCCATCTTGGGCGACGGCTATTTCTCCGTGCAGACAGAAGGCGGCGAGCGCTTTACGCGCAGCGGAGCCCTGCAAATTTCCAAAGCCGGTATTCTTGTCGACAACAATGGCAACCCGTTCAACTCCACGAGCGGCAGCCCCATTGTGGTGCCGCCCAATGCCAAAAAGGCCGAGATTACGCCAGACGGTTCCATCCTCGTGAACGGGCAAAAGGCGGGGCAGCTTCGTATTGTCAAGCCCGAGGCGAAGGCCCAGTTTTGGCGTGAAGGCAACCTGCTCTTCGAGATTCGAGGCGGTACGGTGCCTGTCACAAATGTACGCATCGAGCCGGGCGCTCTCGAGGGCTCCAACGTGTCGGCGGTGAAGGCGATGCTCGACATCGTTTCCGCGAACCGCACCTACGACGCCTGCCAGCGCGCGATTGAAGCGTTCAGTGAAGCCGACAAGAAGGCCATTGGCGGGCTCATGAAGGGCTGAGTGAACGCTGGTAAACGGTGCTGCCGCGGCCGCTCGAGCCGCCTTGAGCCCCGGGTGCTCGCCAGCCCCGGAAATTTGCGAACGCGCTGGGGGTGGGGCCGTTGTTGCTTCGCGTCCCTCGCGCGCATTGCGGGTATAAGAGCGCTCGCCGCTTCGCGTCTCCGAAAAGTTCACGGAGAAACGGGTCGGTTATTTTTCCTCGGCGCTGCACCCTGATACGGTGATGGAAGCACGAATGATAACGGCCTCAGCGAACATGGAACGACTCTTGATGGTGGTACGGGGAGGCGAATTGACGCCCCTCGTTTCTTCGGAGTCTAGTCCATGTATGCGCAGCATATTCCCGACGAATTCACCACGCGGAGGCACATCGATCGTGCGCTTGCAGAGGGGTCGTCGCGCGAGCGTGCCCGGGTTATTCAACGACTCCGAAGGGGGCCGGTCATGATTGTGGAGAGTCAGCGATTCGGCACCGTCGATATCGATGAAGCGGACCTCATACAGTTTCCGGCGGGCATCATCGGATTCCCTGGGGAGCATCACTTCGTGATGATGCAAATGCGTGAAAACGCAGTGGTTGGTTGGCTGCAATCGGTGACGTCGCCTTGGTTTGCGCTCCCGGTCGTAAGCCTTGATGTCCTCGATTTGGACATGAGTCACTTCAACCTCGTCGACATCGCCAAGCAGGCTGGGCTTGCGGGCCGCGAAGACAGCATCGCCGTCATGATCGTGCTGAATGTCAGCGTTCTGGCGGGTGCAAGCGTCAACCTTGTGGCACCAATTGTCGTCGACGCGGACTCGCGCACCGGTGCCCAAATACTCTTAGACGCTGCGCGCTATTCGACCCAAGAGCCGTTCGTCGTACGGCCCGGTGCCGAGGCCGCTGCCGCCGCCGGTACGGGCGAAATTTAGGCCCCCGGGAGCTCCGGCCCGGGCATCGCCGGTCAACGCTCGGTCATCGCTCGGGCGCCCCCGCGCGTACCGAAAAACAGGTGCAGACTGCACGCATATCGGAAAACGCGTGCAGTCTACGCCAAGCGACGAGCGGCTACAGTTGGTCGGCGCGCACTTGGGGGCTCATGCACCGCGCCGCGCCCGAGCGCTCAAGCTCCGCGATCGCCGCGAAAACAGTGGCTTCGTCCCAGGCATCGCCGCACAACTGGAGGCCAATGGGCCGGCCGTTGGAGTCGGTGCCCACGGGAACGCTGGCCGCCGGGAGCCCCGTGAGGTTGGCCAAAAAAGTGTACCGCGTAAGGGCCTCGACGAGGCGTGCATCGAGAAACCCCGACGACATTTCTGCGTCGGAAACTTCCGGCGCGGTGACCGCGAGGGTCGGACTCGCGAGGAGGTCGATGCGCTCAAAGTGACGCTGCACTTCTAGCCGGAGGCCCGAGCGAAGACGCTGGGCGTCGAGGTATTCAACGGTCGAAAACTCGAGAAGCGCCGCCACACTGATGCGGAGATCGAGCCCCATATTTTCGGGCTGTGTTAGGTAGTCCAGGGCCAAGTCAGCGGCTGCGGGCCCGCCGATACTCACGACGCCAATGGGTCCGGCGAAGGCCGCGAGATCCGCGTCAATTTCCACGAGTTCCGCTCCCGCAGCCTCGAGCACGGAGAGGGCCTGCCGGCACGTTTGTGCGATGTGCCAGGGCGCATTTTGCCACTCGTGTTTGTACATGCCGATGCGCAAACCCTTAACGCCGCGCCCGAGGGCACTTCGCCATTGGCCGCTTGGACCAGACGGCGCGAGGATTGTCTGATCGTCTTCTTGGTCGAGGCCCGCGGTGATTTCGAGAACGTCTGCCAGCTCCGCGCTGCCACACGCGAGGGGCCCTACGTGCTCCACGGTGCCCCCAAAAACGTCGCCGGCGCGGCTGATGCGGCCCCAGGTCGCTTTGATGCCAAAAACGCCGTTAAGCGATGCTGGAATGCGAATGGACCCGCCCCCGTCGGCACCGAGGCCGAAGGGCACGAGTCCCGTTCCCACGGCGACGCCGGTGCCCGTGGACGACCCTCCCGCGACGCAGCGCGGATCGTGGGGGTTGCGCGGCATAGGCCGTTTGGGATTGAAGCCGATGGGCGACATTCCGTACTCCGTCATGGCGCTACTTCCGATGACGATGGCGCCGGCTTCGCGCAGAATGCGGACCATCGTCGCATCGCGTTCCGCAGGGATTCCGCTCTTCACCGCTGTGCCGGCCTGGCAACGAAGCCCGGCGACTGCCATTTCTTCCTTGACAACGAAGGGGATTCCGTCGAGGGGGCCGAGCGGAGTGCCTTTGGCGTAGCGTTCGCGCGAGGCCCGCGCCGCTTGAAGGGCTTCCGCCTCGCATAGTTCATACACCGGCGAGCAATTGCTTCCGCCGGAGCGCAGCGCCTTCGTCTGCGCGATGACGTGCTCCGTGAGCACCACGGGGTCGAGGTTGCCGCGCATAAAATCGGCTACGTACGATGCCGCATTGCGCGCCCACCCTTGGTACCGCGGTGCGCCGAGTTTCGAATCGTGCGGCGTGCGCGGGGCTCGTCCCATGAGCGGCGCGTTATCCAAGGGAATTCGCCCGCGAAACGTGGGTGGCAGGCGATCCAGCCGGTCGACACCGAGGTCTTTTCGAAAGACCTGCTTGATGGCCATCGCACCTACACGGTGTCGGGCGAGCTTGCTGAGGGCTTCCAGGGCTTTGCCGGAAATGCGGGGGGGTGGCGGTAGCATGGCGGCCATCTTACGGAGATCGCGGGCCACGTCGAGGGCAGCCTTGACGGCCCTCAAAACTTCAGTAGGCCAATGTGTTGTGACGATCGCAACCACGCAGGGAATCCGCATTGAAGTGCAGTCCGGGTACGTCGCGGCGCAGTCGTCACCGCGCGACCACCATTACGTCTTTGCGTACACCGTGCGTATTTCCAACGTCGGCAACGCCTACGCGCAACTTCTTAACCGCCACTGGGTCATCACCGACGGCGAAGGTCATGTCGAAGAAGTGCGCGGGCCCGGCGTGGTTGGCCAAACGCCGCGGCTGAATCCCGGCGACAGCTTCGAGTACACGAGCGGGTGTGTTTTGCGCACGCCGCGCGGTTCCATGGCGGGAACCTACGAATTCACCCGCATCGACAACGACCGTTTTGACGCTCAAATCGCTTCGTTTGACCTGCGTCTTCCCCTCACACTGAACTGATTCCATGAACGACGAAGCCGACTATTTTCGCCACGCCGAGGTCGCCTTTCGTCGCATCGACGATGCCCTCTGCGACGTCGACGTCGACTTGGTGGACTGCGAGCGAAGCGGAGATGTGCTCACGCTCACCTTTGGCTCGGGCAAACGCTGCGTCGTCAATACGCAGCGCCCCACGCAACAAATCTGGGTGGCGGCAAGTTCTCGCGGCTGGCACTTTCGCTTCGATGGCGCCGAGTGGATCGACGAACGGAACGCCGCCAGCAACGACGCCAGCATCAATGAGAAGGCGCTGACGAATACGCTCTTTTCAACGCTCGAGAGCATCGTCAAAGAACACGCCAATGTCGATATATCGTTCTGATCCCGCGCTGTTCGCGCGCACCAGCGAGAAGCAGGTACGCGAGTGTTTGACTGTACTCTACACGCGAATGAAAGAAGACCGCATGGTGGGTTTCTTGTTCGAGGGCAAGCCGCTGGAGGCCATCGTCGAAGGGCAGGTTCAGCTCGTGTGCGCGGTGCTCGGCGCGCCCGGTTTCGCGTCCTACCAAGGCCGCTCGCTGCCCGAAGCTCACCGCGAACTACCCTTGCTGCCGGGGCATTTCGATAGGCGCCACGAGCTTTTGCGCGAGGCCCTCGCTGCGGTGGGCGTCGATGAAAAAGTAAACGCCGCATGGCTTGAAGCCGATACGGCGTGGCGAAGGGCCATCTTGAATTCAGGCGAATTTGCGCGCGAAAGAGCGCGAAACGCTCAAGACTCCGTGGCCGGCGCGTCCGATGCGCCTTCCGCGTCGCCTTCGCCTTCGGCTTCAAGCAAGGCACCGCCCACGGGGAAGTAAGCCGTCGCGCGGGTCTTACCGGTGGTGCGAACGGCATTGGCCTTCAGCAGCTCGCGAAGAAGGCGCTTCGTCGTGGGTACGTCGGCGCCGATGGCGTCTTGGATGACCTTCATCGTCGCGCCGCTCTCGGCTTTGGCGATGGCCCTGAGGGCCTTCGCAACGAACTTCTGCCGATCGTTTTCGGAGAGCTTCGGTGGGCGGCCTGGCCTACCGGGTGAACGCTTTTCGCCGACGGCTCGCGGAGCGCGCGGGGTGGACGCAGCTCGCAACGAAGCCCGCGCCCTCGGGGCCTTGAGCCCGGCGACCTCGGCCAGTGCCGTTCGTTGCACAAGGCCCAACATATCGGCGACAAACTTTTCAACTAGATTGGCAAGCGCGGCTTGCACGGTTCCCGCATTTCGCATGCAATCATGTTGCATCAGAATGTCTGCTTCTGGCAATCAAAAAAGTGCGAATACCTAAAATAGGCCATGTTTCTCAGAGCGACGTTGCATTCTCATCGCGCACGACGCGACCGTTTACGAGAAAGCCCATCGTGCTCTCGATGGCCTCGGGCCTTTCGAACGCTACCCAATGCGATGCGTCGAGATTGCGAGTTCCCGGGCCAAATTCCAGGAAATATCGCGTGTTTATTGGTGCGAGGGGCGAAAACAATGCCACGATAGCCAGCGGCTCGGAGGGCCAAGCCTCCGCCCCAATCAATGTCTGACGCGACGCGATTGCGAGTGCGGTTGCAGACCGATAAGGCGTGCTGGTGTCGAAAAATCCCGCCGTTTGCAGGACGACAGCCCCTTCTGAAAAGTATCGCGCATAGCTCGCCGGGTCTGAAACGTCTCCGAGCGTTTGGAGTAGCGCCATTATCGGGTGACGATCATCCAATGCTTCCGATTCGTCAATTTTCGCCGCGATGCGAACGAAACCCGCAAAATCGATGGGGTCTTTTCGCTCCGCAATCGTGACGTGAAGTGCCCCACCGGCACCCGAAATCACCGTTCGAAGCGGCGCCAGTCCGGCACCCAAAGCCATCGCCGCACTGAGCCCACCTTGCGAGTGCGCGAAAACACTTGCGGCACCGGCGCACAAGGGCAGCGGCGAAAACTCCGGTGGGAGCGCGGGCAATTGCGTGGAGAGTGCATGCATTTGCACGAGGTCAAGAGCTCCTTGGCGCATGGTGGTGCGAAAGGCCGACGGGTTGCTCATGTTGAACGTGAGCGCGCTGACGTCGAAGGTTTTGCCGAGGGCGCGAAGGCCGTGCATCGGTTGGTCGAAGGAGAAGGTCGCGATGCCGCGCGCAGCGAGGCGTGGCGCGGTGCCGTCGCGCACGTGACTCAGAGCGTCGCCGCCGGTGCCGTGCGCGTAAATAACCACGGGAAAACACGCTGCACCCACCGGCGCCGCGGCTGGAACTGTGAGCGTTATGTTCGTTCGATCGGGACGCGGATTTGGGCTTGCGCCACCGACAAATGCCCCGCCGGTGGTCTCGTAAGGAACCTCGCCTTCTTGGTAATTAGCAAGGTTCGCTTCGCCCCCAATGAGTCGGTACGACACCGTTTGATCCGGCGCAAAAGTGAAGGACTTCTGGGCAACGAGCGGGGCTCCCGGCGCGGGCGGTTTCCAGGAAATGTTGGCGTAGGTGGCCGTGGCTCGGCGAGCGGCATCTGCGGAAAGGGCTCGCAGTTCGGACGTGGGCGCGCCCGTGGTGAAGAGCGTGGCGGCCACCACGCGCGAGGTGTCGAGGTGCTCCTCGGCCAGATAAGCGCGCAGCGGCGCGAAGAAGGCCCATCGCACGACGGACGCGGGCTCGGTCGGCGGTGTCACCGATAAAACCTGAGAAAACGCAGGTGAACGCGTCGGCGGAATGGCCACAACGGGTGCCAACACGAGGGCCACGTGGACGTGATTCTCTTCGAAAAGATAGCCCTCGACCGGCGCGATAGCCAAGGTATTGCTTGCAAGATACACGGAGTTGGCTGCATCGCCGGTGAACCGCCAGCGGAGCGGGTAGCGCCGGCCGTGCGAAGTGCCTGGCGCGAGATCCACGAGCCGCAAGACCGAGTTCGAACCCAGTGACGCCGCGGGATCTTGCGGGAGATCGGCCACGGGAATGGGTGCCGTAAATGAGAAAAAGACAGCGCCTTGCGTACTAAAACCCCGAAGTCTGTCGGCGTCTTCGCGCCATCGGCGAATGATCGAGGAGCCAATTGGCATGTCCGAAAAGACGATGGTTCCGTCTTCGCGCCGGCGTTCGTCGCTGGGGAACGGGAGGCGTAGCCAGGTCTCGGGGCTTCCGTCGGCGGCCTCTGCGGCGAGGGATGCGGGCGCAAATCTTACGGGGGGCCACGACGAAATTTCGCCCGGGCCTGGGAGCGCAGCGCAGGCTGCGAGCAGGGAAAAGAAGAAACCTCCCCGCCACCGAAACGTCGTCATGGGCCTCGTTGAAAATCGTAAATCGAGCCGAGTTTGAGGATGCTCGTCAACTCGTCGAGGGTCTCGAAGAGGCCACGCACAAATGCAGGGTCGCCGAGATGGGCGGCGTCGACGCGATCGGGGTAACGGCGCGAAATCCAGTCTTCGAGGGCCCGCTCCAGGTCGTCGGTGAGCACCACGCGCGCTCCGAGCGACCCAAGTTCGCCCGCCGTGAGCGGGACGCGCAGGCGCAAACATGCGGGCCCCCCGCCGTTGCGCATTGACTGCCGAACATCGAGGAAATGCAGCTCTTTAACGCGCCCGACGCTGCCGACGACGCGCTCCAAAAAGGCCCGCGCGCGCTCGTTCTCTTTGGCATCGAGGGGCGCGACAAGGACGAATGTTCCGTCGGGGCGTTCAAGCAGTTGCGAGTTGAAGGGGTACGCCGCGACGGCGTCGGCGACGGGCAGCGCGTCGTTTGCGGCCCACACGAGTTCAAAACCCTCGCCCAAGCGACCGCGCAGGGTGGATTCCAGGCGATCGGGGTCTGTGAAGGCCTGCCGGTGGGCCAAAAGGAGAGAGCCGGATCCAACCGCCAGCACGTCGGTGTGAAAGCTACCGCCGTCAATCCCCTCGGGCTGCTGTTGCCAAAAAAGAGTGCAATCTGCACGCAGTTGGTGAGCCCGCGCGATGGCTTCGGAGGCCTCAAAGGCCTGACGCGCGGGGTGCCGCACGGGGCCGGGCATCGCGCCCCATGAACGCTTTCCCCAGGCAAAAATGTGCACGACGTTTTCGCCGTCGCCGCTGTGGAGCCGCGTGTGATTGGCCGCACCTTCGTCGGAAAAATGCGCGCCACCGGGTAGTGGATCATGAACCACGAACCGCGCTTGATCCGCGAATATCGCGCGAAGAATCCGTGCCCGTTCGCGCCCTTCGATGGAGCGGTGAAACATGGTGGTGAGGTTCGCCGGCGTGAGGTGGCAGCGGCCATCGCGCGTGTCTGTTGAAGGGGTGACGGTGGCCGCATTGGCCGCCCACATCGCGGACGCGCTCGACGCGAGGCGCAGCAGGTGCCCCCCCTCGTGGCGCGCAGCCGAGGCCAGCGTTTCTTCGTCGGAGCCGGTAAATCCCAGGGCGCGGAGCGTGTGGAGCGACGGGCGTTCGTGGGGCGGCAACACCGCCTGGGGAATTCCGAGGCGGCGAACAAAGGCCATTTTACGAAGGCCTTCGAGAGCCGCGAGTCGCGGATTGGAAGGCTCTCCTGCGCTGCGAGCACTCGCCATATTTCCGGGGCTCAGGCCCGCGTAATTGTGCGTTGGCCCTACGAGGCCGTCGAACTGAACTTCTTGCAGCGTGCGCGCAGAACTCATGATTTTTGCGCTTTCGGGGGCGCGATGCTGAGGCGAATTGTGGCGGGCTCGCGTTCGGCCAAATGACCGAATTCCGAGATAAATTGCTGGGGCGTACGGCCGATAGTTTCCGCGAGCCGGGCGAGGGCGATGGGGTCGTCGAAGTCGCTGTCGCGCAAACGAATCATGTAGACGCGCGCGATTTTGTAGCGATCGGATTCCAAATCGACCATGCGCACGCGCGACATGCCGGTGCGAAAGTCGATGACCTCGTGGAATGGCACAGGAACGAAATTGCCGTTCTGCATCGAGACCATCACGTGCGATCCGCCCTCGATGATGTAGCGGGCCGCGCAGTAGCCAAGGTCGCGGCAGTATTCGAGGTCGAAGGGATTGGGGTCGGCGCAGCGCAGTTCATAACCGATTGCCTTCGTCATGATGGTGACCGCGACGTTGAACTCGCGCAGACGCTTGGCGACCTCGTGGCGCAGAATCACGGCGAGATCGACGTCGGCCATGTGGATGTTCCCGTAAGGATCACGCGGCAGATCTCCAAGCAATTCCAAGTCTTTAGGAGCGATGCACTCGATGAGACCCTCCGCGAGTACGGCCACGCCGTCGGAGCGCCCGTAAGCCAGACGGCGAAGAACCGACCCGGCGAGCGTATCGACGATCGTGCGCAAAGGCGTTGCGCCACGCGGAAACTCTTCGGGGATGAGCGTGATGGTGGCCCCGGAGGCTTTCCCGATTCCAAGCGCGAGGTGCCCCGCTTTTCGACCCTGGGCGAGGATGAAATACCATCGCGAAGTCGTGCGCGCGTCGACCTTGAGATTCTCAACGAGTTCAACGCCCAAATGGCGCGCGGTCTGAAAACCGAAAGTCGGAATGTCGTGGGGAAGATCCAGATCGTTGTCGATGGTTTTGGGCACGTGAACGACGCGCAGCCTTCCCTTCGCGGCCTCCGCCAGGCGCCATGCGGTGAAGGCCGTGCCGTCGCCGCCGATCGTGATGAGTTGGCCAACGCCGAGCTGCGCCAAAGTGGCGAGAACCTTCTCGAGATCGCCCTCTTTTCGCGTGGGATTTGCCCGAGAAATACCGATGTGCGAACCGCCACGAAAGTGAATGCGCGTCGTGTCTCCGACGGTGAGCGGAATAACGTGGGACCCGTCGCCCTCCATCAGCCAGCGAAATCCGTCTTGAATTCCGATGATTTCGACGCCGGAAAGCACGGCGCGAATCGTGGTTGCGCCGATAACCGCGTTGATGCCGGGTGCCGGACCGCCGGACGCAAGGACCGCAAGCTTGGAATGAGTGGCCACGCGGGGCAGCATGCCAGAACCGCCCGCGTTACGGAATGATCCGCGTCAGGCGAATGCGAAGAGCCGCGCTGTCGGAAGCCGTCGAGGCGCGGTCATCGTAGACGCCTTCGATCGCGGCGACGCGTTGGCCCATCGTCACGGTCGGCGTGGCGGACCCGGTGCGCACTTGAATTTGCGCGGAGGCACCCTTGGCCACGAAACCGCGCTGGTAGCCTGCGGCCGACAAAAATTGGATGACCTCGGCGCTCTCGATGCGAACAATCGCCCCGAGGGGTGGCCGCGCGGGACTCTGCACGTCCGCGAGGGCTTCCACTGTCGTCAGGCATGCCACGGCCCCGGGATTGCTCGAGGTGCAGCTGTCGCAGGCATCTCCGCGGCCATCGCCATCGAGGTCAGATTGGGCGGCATCGGCGACGTCCGGGCACACGTCAACTTCGTCGCGAACGCCGTCGCTGTCGCGGTCCGCGGCGCTGAGAATGCCGCACGCGTTGCCGCTGTCGAGAGGGCACGGATCGCAGGCATCGCCCTTGCCATCGCCGTCGCCGTCGGCCTGTTTAGCGCCATCGAGGGGACGAATCGGATCAAAGGTTCTCGGGCAAATATCGGACTCGTTGGCCATGCCGTCGCCGTCCGAGTCCGCAGCGGTAATGCCCGCCGGGTAGGTTGCGCGGTAGGGCGTGCAGCTCGGCTCTCTCGTGGGCACCGTGTCGCGGCAAAAATAGAGCGGATAAAACGTCTCGATGGCCGCGCGGATGGTCGCCGCATCCTTTCCAGTTTCGCGCTGAACGCACGCTTTTTTTCCGACGGAGCAGACGTCCATGGGTTCACAGGCCGCGCTTCCGAGGCCGTCCATGATCGAACGATCGCCGTACATGGCTTGGCCGCCGCGCAGAACGAGGGCCACGTCTTCGACGCCCGCATCGATAACAGCGCGGTGATGCCGGGCTCCATCGCGACCGCGAAAGATCACGATATCGGCCATATACCCAGGCTTAAGCGCACCGACGACGGTCTCGGCGCGGGTGGCTCTCGCGCCCCCGTAAGTAGACATACGCCATATACTGTAGTCCGAAAAATGTTTACCGTAGTACAGCGTATTAAGCGAGTCGGCGCAGCGTAGTTCGCGCAGCATGTTCATCGATCCGCTCGGCACCCAATCGGTTCCGAGAGCGAGCGTGACGCCCATGGTGTCGAGGAGGGTGACCGGCGCTGTGTTTCCGTAAAGATCGATGTTCGAGCGGGGCGACCAAACGACCGTGGCACCGCTGTCGCGGATTTTCTTGGCGTCGGCGGCGGTGACGGCGACCGCATGCACCACCGCCGTATGCGCGGTGAGGAGTTGCTGCTTGCCGTTTGCGGCGTCGCTCTCGCTCGCGCACAGAAATTCATTGCGCGCCGAGGTGTCGATTCCCTCGGAAATATGCGGCACATAAGAGGGCTTTCCTGCGACGGCGGCCTCCGTAGTTCGCGCTTGCCCGTACGCGCACCCGGTCGTCAATTGTGTTCCGCCCGAGTCGTCAAGGGGAAACGTATCGCTGTCGGACTCGCGCGCGCCGAGGCCTTCGAGCACGCGGAGGTCTGACTGATCGAGGTTGCGCAGCAGGCCGTACCGCGAGCCGGCACCCGCGATCGATGTGACCCCGGAGATGAGCATGCGCAGCTCGTGGCCCGTGATGGCGTCGCCGGGCGCGGAGCCTGCGGTGGTGAGTTTGGTGTGCCCGTTTTTGCCGCGGCGCCATTCGTGACGATGGTCGTAACGTTCGGTGCCGTGGGGAACCGGCGCGTTGTTGGCGAAGGTGATGTGGTCGTGGGGATTGATGAGACCCGGCGAAATTGCCGACCCCGCGCACGCGACAATTTTCGCCGTGGCGTAACCGGGCACGGAGGAACAATCGCACCCCGCGCACGTGATGCGACCCGCGTCGTCGAAGACCACTTCGCCATTTTCAAAGACGTCGGTGGGCCCCAAAACATCGCCGCGCAGAATGACCACGGAACCCGACCCGCCCGTTCCGCTTACGCAGGTTTCGCCCGGCAAGACCTCGGGAAGCGCGCGATTGCACGTGACCACGCCCGCCGTCGACACGGGGCCGCCGTCGATTCTGCCGCCCGCCTCGGTGCCGCCGTCGGTGCCGCCGTCGAGCTCCACGACCGCGATGGGGGCCTGGGAACCCGTTCCGCTGCACGCCGCTGCGACAAAAAAAGAAATGCCGGCGAGGGCGAAAACGACCAGGGGAGAGGTTCGGGGCATGCCCGCAGTGTAGACAGATTGGCACCAAGAACGAGCAATCGTTTTGCATCACGCGATCGAACCCTTGACACGGGCCCAGGGCAGCGGTAACGGCACGTCCCCTTCGCCGAAATCCATCTCGGAACAAGCGGAGAAAAGCAAGCATAGCGAAGTCAAGGCCATGGCACAGCGAACCTACGTAGCAACCAAGAAGAGCGCCGACGAATCGCGCGCCTGGTTCGTCGTCGACGCGACGAATATTCCGCTCGGGCGTCTAGCGAGCGAGGTCGCGCGCCTCCTGCGTGGCAAGCACAAGCCCACGTTCACCCCCCACGAAGACACCGGCGATTTCGTCATTGTCGTCAACGCGGGCAAGATCAAGCTCACGGGCAACAAGCGCGAGGGCAAGTTCTATTACAGCCACTCTGGCATTCCTGGCGGTTTCCGCGCGGAAGCCTACGGAGACCTCTTGGAGCGCAAGCCAGAGTTCCCCGTCGAAAAGGCCGTGAAGGGCATGCTCCCCAAAAACGTGCTAGGGCGCGAGATCTTCACGAAGCTCAAGGTGTACGCCACGCCTGACCACCCGCATGCGGCGCAGCAGCCGAAGGCGATTACCCTCGCGCTCTGAGCGCCCCACCGAAACAGCTCCAAAAATGGTTAGCCCCGCCACCACCGATCCCCGCACATACGCCACCGGCAAGCGCAAGACCGCCATTGCCCGCGTGTGGATTAAGCCAGGCACTGGCAACTTCGTGGTTAACGGCCACGCGCTCGATGTTTACTTCGATCGCGCCACGTCCGTCATGATTGCGAATCAAGCCCTCGAGCTCGTTGAGGTCAAGGGCCAATTCGACATCGTCGCCACCTGCACCGGCGGCGGCAAAAGCGCCCAAGCCGAGGCCGTTCGCCACGGTATTTCGCGCGCTTTGTGCGACGTAGACGCCGAGAAGCGCCCTGCTCTCAAGCGAGCGGGTTTCCTCACCCGCGATGCACGCAAGAAAGAACGTAAGAAATACGGTCAGCCAGGCGCACGCAAGCGCTTCCAGTACTCCAAGCGCTAATCGCCTTGGCGTGCGATGCAGCCGCAGAATCGCGCTTTATCGTTCGTCACACGCTTTCGCTGCTTTGGCAGCCCCTTCGAGCGCCCTCGTTTTGCGAGCGGCGCTCGAAGTCCATTTTGCCGCATCATTATCCATCGCTCCATGCGCTCCATCGCTTCCTCCCTCCACCGAGGTCTTTCGCGGCTTTGGGGCAGTCGAAGGGCGCGCTCTCGTTGCCAGCGCGGCCCTTTTTAGGTTAGGCCAGGGGCCAAATGACGTTCTGTTTTCGGGTCCTTGCGGTCGCGTTTTTCATGAGTCCTCTGGCGCTCGGTGCCGTGGTCGAGCGCATTGTGGCGGTGGTTGGCGAACGCCCTATTTTGCTAAGCGATGTGCAGCGCCGCGCGCGCCCGTTCCGGGTTCGCATGATGGCGTCGGGCGCCAATCCGCAGCAGATGCAACAGGCCGAGGTGCAGATGCAAAAAGAGCTTTTGCAGCGCCTCATCGACGAACGGCTTGAAGAACTCGCCGCGGAAAAAGCCAAGGTTTCGATCTCCCGCGAAGAGGTCGATGCCGCGATCGGAAATGTCGCGACGAACGCCCGACTGACCGTCGCAGACCTCTTGCGCGAAGCCGCCACCCAGGGCCTCGCCGAGGCCGATTACCGCGAAGAACTTCGGCGCCAACTGCTCGAAGGCCGCCTGTTTCAATTGCGCGGGCGTGGGCGTCCGAGGGCGTCCGAGGTCGAGGCGCGGGCAGCTTTCGAAAAGTGGACGAAGCAGCCCGGTAACGAGCAACCGGTGGTCCGTGTTGCCCTCTTGGCGCTGCGTGCGGGGGTCGAGGGCGCTGACGGGTTGGCGGCTCGCACAAAGGCCGTAGAAGACCGTCTGGCGGCCGGCGCTGGGTTCTGCGATTTGGTCAAAGAGTTCGCCGACGACGTCTCGTCGCATGCCACGTGCGGTGACCGGGGGCCGCAGCCCGCGTCGGCGCTTCTCCCGGCGATTACCAAGGCTGTCGAAGGCCTTTCCGCGGGGGCGGTTTCCGCGCCATTTTCTGCCGGCGACGCGGTGATTTTCGCGAAACTGATCGAGCCTTTGCGCGCGCCAGTTTTCGAAGATTTGCGCGAGGCCATGACCGACCGCGCGGCGCAGGAGTCCGCGGATAAACAGCGCAAGGCGTGGCTCCTCGAGCTGCGCGCGGGTCACTTCGTCGACGTGCGAATGTAAGGCTCGGTCCGCATGCGTTTTCTCTCCATCGAAGGAAATCGGCAACGGCTCGACGGCGGCGCGATGTACGGAAATGCGCCGCGCGCGCTGTGGGCCAAATGGTCACCACCCGACGACCGCAACCGCATTGAGCTTGCGTGCCGCGCGCTCTTCGTCGAACTCGACGACGGCCGACGCGTCCTTTTCGAGGCCGGGATCGGCTTTTTTTTTGAGCCCAAGTTGCGCGATCGATTCGGTATTACTGAGGATAGTCACTGTCTAATCGATAACTTGGTAAGGGCTGGTATTGAGCTGGAGTCCGTTGACGCCGTGGTTTTGTCGCATCTCCACTTTGACCACGCGGGCGGCATGCTCTCGGCCTTCGAAGATGGTCCTCAGAGGCTGGTTTTTTCCAGGGCAAATGTCTACGTCGGGCGCGCACACTGGGCGCGGGCTACGGGTCCTCACCCGCGAGACCGGGCGTCGTTCATTCCCGAGTTGCACGCGCTGCTGGAGGCGTCGGGTCGTCTGCGCCTCGTCGATGAAAGCCCCGAGAGTCTTCCTCCGGGCGTCGATCGCGTGCATTGGAGCGAGGGCCACACGCCGGGGCTGATGCTGTCCGAAGTGCGCACGCCGGGCGGCCCCATCGTCTTCGGGTCCGACCTCGTACCGGGCTTGCCTTGGGTTCACGTGCCGATCACCATGGGCTACGATCGGTTCCCCGAGGGACTGATTGACGAAAAAGCGACGATCTTTGCCGGCCTAGAAAAGCGGTCCGGCGGCATTTTTTTTACGCATGATCCGCTGCATTCCCTTGCTAAACTTACGCGCGGAAGCGACGGTCGTTTTGGCGGGCGTCCCGTTCTTCTCGACGAGCGCACCGGACTCGTAGACACTTAGCGGCTGCGCGCATTGGCCATCGTGGCCGTGCTTTGGGATTGATCGAGCGAATGAGCGAGTTCGAGGGAGGAAAAACTGACTTCGCCGAGGCATGGGGGCAGCTCCAGGGTGCCGTCGCGTCGGTGCTGGAATCCCTGCCTTCTGCCTCGGTTTTGGCCGTCGATCCGGTAGTCGCAGCGATGGCGTTGCTCGAGGCAGGCGGGGCATCTGTCATCGTCACCGACGCCCAGGGCTTGGTCGTTCACGTGGGGCTCCGCGCCCAAGAAGTACTTGCCGTCGTGGGCCTTCACGGGCTGCCGTTGCGACGCGTTCTCGTCCACCGGGCAGACCAAAGCGGCGACTCGTTCACGGGGTCGCTGCGCTCGCCGCAGGGCGGCGTCATTCCGGTGCAATGGCAAGTTGTTTCGGTCGGAGCGTGCCAGCTTTTCTGCTTCTTGGATCAGCGAACCCATCTGCGCGCCGTGCGCGAGGCCGAGGAGCGTTACCGGTCGGTTCTCAAAAATTCGCCCATGGTCTTTTTCACCCAAGACCGCGCGCTTCGCTACGTGTGGGTGCATTCGCCGCACGATGGTTTTCAGCCAAAAGCCATGCTCGGGCGTCGCGACGCCGACATCTTTTCGGCCGACGAATCCGAGCGCATGGAGCTTATCAAGCGCAACGTGATGGAGAGCGGCGTGGGCTGGCGCGAAGAGGTCCAGCTCACCCTCGAAGGGCATCCGAGCACCTTCGACCTCACCGTCGAGCCGATGCACGGGCAGGGCGGAGAGTGCCTCGGTGTTCACGGTTCCGCGCTCGAAATCACCGAGCGCAAAATGGCCGAGGCGGCGCTCCAACGCTCCCGAGACGCCATGGAGGTTGGGGTTCTCGAGCGCACCGCCGAATTGGCGCGCACAAACGTCGCGTTGCAGGGCGAAATCGGCGAACAGAAACGCCTGCGTGAGGGCCGGAGAGCGTCCGAGGCGCGCAACCGCGCGTTGCTCAATGCCATTCCTGATCTGATGTTTCGTTTGGGTCGCGACGGCATTTTTTTGGACCACCACGCGGCGCGTTCCGGCGACATCGACCGCGGCGAGAGCGCTCGTTTTGTCGGCACCAATATTCGCGAAAGTCCCTGGAATTTCGCGGTCATCGCGCAGTTTTTGTCCGCCACGCATCACGCCCTTGTGACGGGGCGCGCGCAGTCGTTTGAGTATGCAGAAGCAACGCCTGGGGGCCTTCAGCACTTCGAAGCCCGACTCGTGGAAAGCGGTCCCGACGAAGTCGTCGCCATCGTGCGCAATATCTCCCTCATCAAGCGTGCCGAAGAAGAGCTTCGTCAGTCCGTCGATGTGGCCGAGGGTGCCAACAAGGCCAAGAGTGAGTTCCTCGCGAGTATGAGCCACGAGATTCGCACGCCCATGAATGGCGTCGTCGGCATGACCAGTCTCTTGCTCGACACAAAGTTGAACGAGGTTCAGCGCGATTACGTCGAGACGGTGCGATCGAGCGCAGAAAGCCTGCTCACGATCATCAATGACATCCTCGATTTTTCGAAAATTGAGGCCGGAAAACTCGACCTCGAAAACATCGAATTCGACGCGCGCCAAACCCTCGAAGAGGTGGTCGATCTGCTCGCCGAGAAGGCGCAGGCGAAGGGGCTCGAGCTGGTGCACTTGGTGCCCGCGTCCATTCCCGAAATGGTGTGTTCAGACCCGGGCAGGCTCCGGCAAGTCCTGCTGAATCTCTTGGGAAACGCGGTCAAATTCACCGCCGAGGGCACCGTGACCTTGGCCACTTCGGTCGAAGAAGAAGTTCCTGGCCGTGTGCGGCTCCGCTTCGAGATTCGAGACACAGGAATTGGCATCTCGCCTGAGGGCCTCAAGAGACTGTTTCAGAACTTCTCCCAGGCCGAAATTTCGATTTCCCGCCGCTACGGCGGCTCGGGCTTGGGCTTGGCAATTTGCAGGCGGCTCGTCAACTTGATGGGCGGCGTCGTGGGCGTCGACAGCGTGCAGGGGCAGGGAAGTACCTTTTGGTTTACGATCGACGTCCCCGTCGCCCCGCACATCGTGGCAGCGCCGTCCAGCGTGTCGGGCCAATCCATTGCCGTCCTTGACACCCATGAAGGGTCGCGCGAGGCCCTTCGCGAACAGTGCAAGGTGCTTGGCCTATCGGTGCAGTTTGCAAGTACTTTCGGTGAGCTGCTCGCGTGCGTGCGCGAGGCCGACGTGGCCGCGGCTTTCGTTCCGGTGGCCGTCATTCAGCGAGAGGGCGCCCGCTGCGCGCCGTACCTCGACGGCTTCGGCGGCCGCGCCGTTCCAGTCATTGTTCTCACGACGATGATCGACCGGGCGCGCGCTGCCGAGGGGAGACGCGCGGGGTTCGAGCATTTCTTGACGAAGCCGATTCGCCTCGGGCAACTGGCGGGCACCATTCTCGGCGCCAACGCTCCGAAGGTTGCGGTCGCTATCGTCAGCGAGCTTCCACCGCCGTCGTCGTTCGTCTTGTCGAGTTCGCGAACGCGTCACCGTATTCTGCTCGCCGAAGACAACACGGTGAATCAGAAGGTAGCCGTGCGGATGCTCGAAAAACTGGGCTACCGCGTCGACGTCGTTCGCACCGGCGTCGAGGCCCTCGAGGCGAGCGCCCGCTTTGACTACGGTGCCATCCTCATGGACTGCTTCATGCCCGAACTCGATGGCTACGAGGCCACAATCGCGATTCGCGCCCGTGAAGCAGGGCTTTCGCACGTCCCGATTATCGCCATGACCGCGAACGCCATGAAGGGCGATCGGGAGCAGTGCCTGGCCGTAGGCATGGACGATTACGTTGCCAAGCCCGTTAAACCCGACGAGCTGGCGAGGGCCCTTGAGCGGGCGCTGGCCCCACGAGACGAGGCCGATGGCGCGGTAACTGGCGGCGGCGCGGCTTCGTAATCGACCGCGCGGCCCTAAGGCGCCCGACCCTGCTACATGCAGAATACACGTGTAGTGACGCAGATGTTTTCGGGCGCGGGGTACTTCGTCCGACCCTCGATGATCCGTCGTTCGCCCGGGCAACGGCACGAGAAAACCGTGAAAAATCTCTCGAAAATGTTAACAAATTTCCCGCCGCGAGACTTTTTTCGGAGTTGTGCTATGGCGCGGGAACCGAATTCACCATGACGCAGCCACAAAACGCCCCCAATGTCTCCCTCGCTGGTGGCGCCGCCATCATCGCTCCCGTCAGTGCTTTCCCCAACGGCGTGCTCCCGAGCAACGCGTTGGTGCTGATTCCTCTCGGGCCCAACGGGGCACCGGTCGAGAAGCGCATTGTCGAGGGCCCCGTGGCGCTGCAAATGGAAGAAGTGTGGAAGCTTCTGGGCTTCAACGGGCCGGCGGTTCAGGTTCAAGACGACCAGGGTCGTCCGATTGCCATTGGCCTCGAAGACCTGCTGACGAGCCTCGAAAAAAACTGGACGGAGGCAAATGGCGATCCGCAGGCGGGGCGCATATTTGCTCAAGAACTGATGAAGTACGGCCGCGGCGCCAAGGCCGAAACCGTGCTGTCTCGGCTCGTTGCCCTCGGCGGCGACGGCGAAGATTGGCTTGCGCTCGGCATCGCTCAATTGCAGCAGGGCAAGCTCGAGAAGGCGGAGGCCACGCTTCGCGGAGCCCAGAGTCTTCTCAAAGAAAACCCCATTCCTCTCTTGCAGTTGGCGCGCGTCGCAGCCGAACGCAACGATCCAAAAGGGGAACGCGATCACATCGAGAGCGCGATTAGCCTCCAGCCGTTCTTCGTCGATGGCTGGTCCTCGCTTTACACGGCCGTTCGCCGCACCACCTCCGAAGATGCGGCCATTGCTGCGGTCGAAGAGCTCGCGGTCACCCCGACGCACGAAAAGAACGCGGCCCCGTTCATCGCGCTTCAGAGCTTTTACGCCGAATCCGACGAGTCGCGACCGCGGGCTGTAGCCTTCGCTCGCCGCGC
>CAMCKZ010000025.1 GCA_945875545.1 Polyangium aurulentum
CGAAAGCTAGCAAATACACGGGAAATATGGCGACTATACGCGGAAATACGCTGATACACGCGAGGCTGGCGGGTCTAGCTTGTGGAGGCCCATCGCTGGAGCAGCGCATCGACGTGCTCGCTGTCGCGCACGTGAACCACGATGGTTTCGCCGTTGCGTGGCGTGATGGTCAGCCTTCCGCGGCCGCCGACGGCGCCGAGCATTTGGAGTGGCGCTTGGTCGAGAAGCAGGGCCAATCCCATGAGGCCCATGCCCCCGGAGAAGAACGAGGCCACTTGGATGCGCGCGCCCACAACGGCGAAAAATGTGCCCGCAAACGTGCCCGCCGCCGCGAGCGCCACGAAGACGCCGCCCAGCATTCCCGTGCGTTTGCTCGCCCAACCGATGCGCGCGATGGCGTCCGGGGCGAGGGCGAGTGTGGTGCTCGACGATGCGCGGCCGCCTAGCGATTCGGCACACGTGATGAGAAGGCGTCCGCTGCGCCACTCAATGCGCGCGTTGCGACGCCGACCGAGGAGCACGTGATCCACCGCGCGCCAAACGGCCTGCAGAATCGTGAAACCCGTGACCAGTAAAAGCAGCCGAAAAAAACCTTCGGCGCTCGCGGGCTGCCAAATTCCCTCGACCACGACGGGCGCTTGATGCTCCTCGCCGAGGGCCAAAATGCTGCGAATAGCCGGGTCGCGCACCGCGGCGCGAAGTTTCGAGACGCCTTCGATGGCCTGAGGGTGGGCCGAACGAATCAGTGCGCTGGCACCGACGAGAAGCTCCGCGCGCACGGTCGGGGGGTCGGCTCGGTCCACGAGAATGCGCAGGCGTGAAACGATGGCGAACCAGAGGGATTCTGCGTCGGCCCCGAGGGCGGCATCGACGAGACCGGTGGCGTCCCACGGCGTGTCTCGTGCGAGAAAAAGCACCTCGCGGGCCAAGTCGTCGAGATTTTTTGGCGCAGAAATTGCCGTCTGTTCGCGGAGAGCGAGGGCCGCCAGGGCGCGGGCCAAAGCGTGTTCGTGGTCCGTGCTCGGGCCCCGCTGAAGGACCGATTTTACGCGACGCGCGAGCATGCTCGCCGACGACGGCAGACGCAACTCATCGCATTCGCCGAAGCGCCGGCGCCATGCGCGCAGACTCTCTTCGCGAAGCCAAGCCGAGTCGCCGTCGCTGCGAAGCGCCTCAAAAAGACGCGCATCGTCGCTCTTGTCTTCGGCGGTCACGTCGGTGTTCAATGCCGCGTTCGATGCGCCGTTCGCGGCTAAAGGCGCGCCGGTGCCAGACGCCGGGGTGCCGTCGCGGTTCACCCCTCGGTCTGTGTCAGTTTGGACTGCGGGCGTGCTCACGGCGTGGTAATCACCACGTCGCCTGTGATCGTCCTCTCGGCGCGGTCGGCCCGCCGCGTGAAGTGCGCAATCGACAGCGGGCTAGCGGTGACGATGGACGGAAAGAATCCCGCGAGCGATTGGGTCACGGCGTGGGATTTGCGCGTCCACCGGTGCGTGCCATCGGCGGCGGAGGTTCCGACGCTGACGCGGAGCGTGCCCGCGGTGGCATCTTGGTAGGCGATTGTCAGGGTTCCCGAGGCGTCGAGGGTCATCGCGGAATCGTCGCCGACGAAGTGTTTCCCGTCGCTCCAGCCCGCGTCGAAGCCGTCGTCGACGATTTCGGACTTACCAACCACACCCGCTGAGCTTACAGAAATGATACGCAGATCTTCCGTTGACCCGTTAACGTAAGACACCACGATGGTGCCGTCATCCGCAATCACTACGTTGGCTCCGATGCCCACGTCTCCCGTATCGACGGCGGTGTTCGCGGTGCGCTCGCCGGTCTCACCGTCGGCGACGACGGTTACCCACTTTCCGCCAGTAAATCTGCTCACAAGAAGATTGCCGTGTTGCCGGTCATAGGCCGCGAGCGCGAGGGTGCCCGACTTGCCCACGGCGATTCGTGTGACCGCGCCGGTGATGGGCGCGTAGGTGTCGAGCTGGCCCGAAGGCCCGGTTGCGGAGCACGTGGAGGTGGCTCCGCTCTTCACGCAGGCCTGCGTGGCGGAACAGGCGGGCGCGCAGCCCGAGGCCGAGGTCGCGCACTGGCCGCTCGCTTGGCACACATCTCCGGAGCGGCACCACCCGGTGCGGCAAGGCGTGGTTTCGTCGGTGATGGCGTCTTCGAAAGACCAGTCTGTCGCGGAACGCGGAACGGCCACTTTGCTGCGCGCGACGACGACTTTCGAGCGAATCTTGCCGGATCCGTCGACGGGCTCCACCTGTGCGAATGCCATCACGGGCTTTCCGTCGACCATGATCATGCGTGCGGAACGGCCCGCTTCGCCCTTGGAAACCTCGCGAAGAATGTAGCTTGCCCACGTGCCGTCTTCTGCGAGCGTGGCCACGCGAAGTCTCTTCTTCGAGAGATCGAAATAACTGACGATGGGGGTCGATCCGGAAAATTGGATCGAGGTATAAAGGCCGACGTTGGGCCCGGCCTCATCTTCGCCGCCGCGCCAACCACGCGGGTCGGCGTCGGTGCAAACGCCCTCTTCGCGCGCGGGCGGCAGGCCGTCGGCGACGGACCAATCGAAGGCTTTTTTCGCGGCGTCGTACTTGCCGACGACCAAGTCTCCGAAGTTCGCCGCGCGGTTCCCGACGTAGGCAAAATCCGAATAAGCCGCCGCCCAAATAGTGCCATTTGGGGCTTTGGCCGTGGACAAATACGCGCCAAGAACGCCTTGCGGAAGTGGGTCTTGGCACTCGGAGGTGCAGTCGCTGCCGCACTTGGGTGGGCCCGCCTCCGTGACGACCCCATCGGCGCCGCATCCGGGTGCGGACGCGAGAATGAGCGCGCTGAGGGAAATCGCTCCGATTCCGACTGCGGTGGAGGCCGCGCGCGGGCCGTTCGATGAGGCGGTTGATGCGCCGCTCGATGGGCTTGGCGCGCCTGAACGCGAACGCCGGCGACCAAAAATCGCCGCGAGGGGGAACAGCGCGAGCCAAGGGAATTTGCCCGTAGTATTTGGCGTTCCGGCCACCGCGCAGCCGCATCCCGAGGCTGCACCCGCAAGGGTTGCGTCGGGCCTGCCGCGAATCGCTTGCGCCGAGGTGCCGAGGTTGCCCGCCTCGTCTTGAACTTCTACGTCTTGGGCCTCGCCGGAGGCCACGCGAGCTTCCGCATCGGCGAGACCCACCACCCACGGCGACCAGGTGCCCCGAGCGCCCATCCAGCGCGCTTTCAGGGCGTTGCCGCCGCTGACGACGTCGAAGGCTTTGAGGCCGCGCTTGCCGTCGCTAGACGCGATTCTCACGAAGGGAGGAAGAACGTCGATCAGCACGGGAACCCGGGCCACCTCGGCGGAGACGAGCTCGTGATGTTGCGCGTCGCGCACGTGAACCTCGAGAACGTGGCGGCCTTGGGCCATGAAAATCGGTGAGGTTACGACGCGGTGCCGATCCGGCGACCAACCGGACCACGCCGCGCCGTTGATGGTTACGAGCCACTCGAGATCGGCCGTGGCGCCGGGACCTGTGGCACCAAGTTCGAGGTCGAATGATGGTGCCTGGGTTGCATCAAACGTGGCAACTTCCAGGGCGCGCGCATTGATGTGTGCAGATTGCAACGAGGCGACGGGCGTGGCTTGAAAGCTCGCGGGTGCCGTGGCCGCAGGCGCAAAATTGGCGAACAGCGCGAGGAAGTCGTCGGTGCCTTGCGTCACTTTGCGAATGCCGCCCTCGGCGATTTTGATCTGGATGCCGAGGCTTGCCGTGGCGCTCGCGAGATCGATGGGGCTAATCGCGCCGCCGAGCTGACTTCCCACACTGCCCAAAATGGTGGCGAGGGATTCGGCCACGCGGGCCGGGTCTTCGAGGAGCTGTTCGCTGTTGGTGACCTTCGCGTTGGCGACGCCGAGTTCGCCGAGCTGCGGCGCGAGCTTTCCGTCGGCCGTTACCTGCAAATTCAGTGGCACGGTGATGTCGGCCGTCAGCGTAAACACGCGCACGAAACGGTCGCTCGTCATGACGTAAAAGTCGACGGCGAACTGCTCCAGTTTGAGCTTGAGGTGCGGATCGGTTTTGATGTCGGTGCCGTTGCCAATCGTGACCTGCGCCGGCTTCTGGGGGCGCGTTTGAATGGCGACTGGCACGGCTTTTTGCTCGATGGAGAAGTACTCAAGGCTCTTAATAAGTACGCTCAAAAGGCCCGTTTCGAGCTGCGCCACTGTGTCGGTTGTGACGCCAAGGCACAGGAGCCCCGAGTCGTGCATGGAACCGAACGTGTGGTCGAGGTAGCGCTTCGCGAGGGCGATGCCCACGTGGGGTTTGGCGGCGGTCGCGGGCCAGCCCGTTGGCGCGTCTTTTTTGAGCTCGTCGGGGATGGGAATGTTCTTGGGAATGGGGAGATTCGCAAGAGGAGCGCAGCGCGTTATCGGGCTAGCCTTGGTGCCCGAGAGCATAGTTAGCGTCAAGCCGTTGACCGTATGACCAGCATACGGCGTATTGTCTTTGGCTGCGAGCGGATCCGGGTTCATGTCGCCGCCCGCCGCGATGATCAAATCGAGTTCGGACGACGTGGACGGCGACGTGCCCTGGACGGCGGTACCGAGGTTGAAGTGACCCTCGGTGCCGAGCATGATGGGCAGGCATTGGGTAGGGTCGGAGTTGACGTAACAGACGCCGTCGCTGGCTTTTTTCGTGCTGCCGGCGGGGCATGGAGGCGTGCTGGTTGCGTCGGCTTTTTGGCAGACCGCATCTTGCAGCGTGCTCTTCAGCTGGTCTTTGATGCCGCCGATGGCCAGGTCGAAGACGAGGTCTTTCACGAGGCCGAGCGCGGCGTTGCAGACCGATGAAATAGCCCCGCAATCACCGCAAATGATCACGTCAGACTTTGTGATGCCGATGTCGAAGACCGCGTTTTTGACGTCGATTTTCGTGAGGCCGTCGCGGGGAGCGTTGGTCTCGCTGATGAGTGGCAGGGTGATGGCGAGGGGAAACGCGTGGTAATCTGCGACGGGATTGATGCCGCTGCCGCACTGGGGCGGGTTGACCCCGTTTGGGCCCGTGCCCCCGAGGCCCACTCCGAGATCAAACGCGATGCGAAAACTGCCGATGCCCGGCAATTTGACGTTGATCGGGAGATTTTTCAGGCGAACCGGGATGGTGCCCGTGATGGCGACCGCGTGGGGCGTGACGCCATCGATGTGGAGTTTGGCGTCGCCGAGTTTGATGTCGATGCGGCAGCGATCGCCCGTAGGACCACTCGGGCAAATGGTGATGTCGGTGCCGGCCTGCGTGGTCGTGGACGTCGGAATCGGGAACTCGATGACCCCGCCTGCGCCGCCAAGGCCAAGGTTTGAAACAATCGTTGGCAGGTTTTGCTCGAGAAACGTGAGACCCGGCTTCGTGACACGCACCGTGAGGGCGTTGTCGACGCGCTGATCGCGAGGAAATCCGTTGGGTAGCGGCTTGCTACAGCCCGAGCCTCCACAGGCCCCGCCGCTGCCGCCCGCACACGCCGCGAGCGCGATGCCAAAAAAGATAGACAAGCGATACGTGATGTGCATTCGGGTCATGGCTGGCTTCCTGGGACGCAAGAACAAGGTCTAGCAAGATGGTGAGAAGCTGCGCTGCGCCGGAAATCGCTGAGGACCGTCGTCCCGAGCGTTGCGGCGTTCGCGGTATCTCAGCGCACCGCTAAGGCGTGGCACCCGTGCAAAAGGGATCGGTGGGGGCCGTCTGGATGGTGGTGGCACTGGCTGCGAGGGTGGCCGCGAGCCAAAAGCTGTCTTGGCATCCGCCCGGAGATTTGGTCGTGGAGCAGTAATCTCCCTTGAAATCCACGTCGCCGGCCGCGGTCTTGGGGCAGGTTTTTCCGTCGGTGCCCGTGCGATTAGTGAGAATCGTGCAGAGGCTCTTGCCGATATCGATGATGTCGATTTTGTCGGCATCGGATAGCTTGATGTAGCCGCTGAGCGATGCGCTCGTGTTCCACTTGGGGCAGTCTGTGATGTTTTCGCGGCAGCCGAGGTGTTTCGAGACGCCACCGGCGCGGTACGAGCCGATGCAGTTGCCGCTCGGAGAGAGCGTGATGTCTTTGACCGTGACCTGGCGCAACGGAAGAATAATGATGTTATCGCGCTTGTTTTGCACGAAAATCGGCACGTTGAGCTCGGGCACGGTCTCGGTCGTGTAGCGGCCCTGCGCGTCTTGGGTGAGCTTCACATCGATGGGAGCGACGTCGAAACCGTTCAGTTTCGTGCGCACGAAGCAGTAGCCCCCGGCACCCGTCGGGTCGGCGGGCGCGGCCCCTCCGGTGATGAGCCGGCTTGTGGCTTTGTCGACCTGCAAAATCCAGTTGAAGCTGCCGTCGCCGCGCTCGAAACAAGCGGTGTTCGTCAAGTCCATCGCTTTGTTCAAGATCGTGTGCTGAACCAAGTTAATTGTCAGGGCTTCTGGCGCTGCGACCGCGAGCCGGCGGACGCGCAACGCGACCTGGGTCTTGCCCGTGTGGTCGACGGTATTGAGGCACTCGCCCGCGTTTCCGCAGGTGGAGGCGTGGGAACACGAGGTGGCCTCGTCGCATAGGCGCGGGCTGCTGTCGCAGGTGGCTTTGGCAAACCCGCCCGCTTGCACGGCGCAATCGAGTTCGTACGGGTTGTCGCCCGCGGGCGTGGCCGTCTTCGACGCGCACGAAACCGCGAAAAGGGCTGCGAAAACGCTGGCAAAAATGCTGCCAAACATGCTGCCAGGCGCGGCGCCTCTCGCTGTAAAAATCTTCATGCCGTGAGTTCTTGAGTTTTGCACTTGTGCTCTCCGATGACCGCCAGATGGGAACAAAAAAATGGGTGTTAAGCGTGGGCGCGAGGCCCCCCGAAAACGCTTTTTTACGGGAGCGCCGGCAACGGACCACCGTAGCTGACCATGGCCTCGAACGCCCGAAGGCGCTCGGCTAGCGAGGATTTCTCCAGGGAAAGAAGTCGATCCGGGCCGAGCCCTTCGACGCCGAAACTTGCCACCGTGGACGCTATGACCATGGCTTGGCGCATGGCCACCCGGTCGGATCGGTCGGATCGGCCTTGCGCGGCCAAAACACCCAGCAAAGCGCCCGCAAAACTGTCGCCCGCGCCCGTGGGATCGCGCAGAACTTCGAGGGGGTAGGCGGGGACGAAAAAGATGCCGTCGTCGTCGAAAAGCGCCGCGCCGTGCTCACCTTTTTTGATGATGACGCTCTTTGGACCCATGGCCCGAATGGCGTCGGCGGCTTTGCGCAACATTCCCTCGCCCGTGAGGTCTTTGGCCTCTTCGTCGTTGATGCTCACCACATCGACTTGACGCAGCAGTTTTTCGAGCGTTTTGCGCTCCGTGTGTATCCACAGATTCATGGTATCGGCGACGACGAGCCTCGGGCGCTCGACCTGCGCAAGCACATCGAGCTGGAGGGCCGGATGAATGTTGCCCAGGAGCAGGTACGGAGAAGTTCTGTAACTATCTGGAATCTTTGGGTGAAAGTCAGCAAAAACATTCAGCGCCGTGTGAATGGTTTCGCGGCTGCTGAGGTCTGCGGCGTAGCGCCCATGCCAACGGAAGGTTTTGCCTTGCGCGTGCTCGACGCCGCTGATGTCGATGCCGCGCTCTTGCATTTGCTGAAGAACGGCGGGCGGAAAATCGCTGCCGACGACGCCCACGAGGCGCACCGGGCTGAACATCGAGGCGCTGATCGCCGCGTACGTTGCCGCGCCGCCGAGGACGTCATTAAAAGTGCCGTAGGGCATTTCGAGGTCGTCGAAGGCCATCGACCCTACGATGAGAACATGTTCTTTCACGCGAAGCTCCAGGAGTATCTTACGAGGAAATGGCCGTGTGATCCGGGACGATCACGTCGTGGCGAAGAAGGTATTCGGCGAGACCCGCGCGGCGCGATCGGCGCGATCGTTCGGCGACAATAATGGAAGCGAGCGTCTCGAAAGCGCGGTCGATTTGGTCGTTGACGACGAGGTAATCAAAGAGTGCGTAGTTTGCGATCTCGCGTTTTGCGCCGGAAAAACGCCGGGCAATCGCTGCCTCAGGTTCGCTGCCGCGGCCCCGAAGACGGCGCTCGAGTTCGACCATGGAGGGGGGCAAAATGAAGATCGGGACGACGTCAGGGATGCGCGCGCGAATTTGACGCGCGCCCTGGTAATCGATGTCGAAAATGATGCCGGAACAATCGGAGTCTTCTTCGGCACCAAGGATTTCGCTCATGGAGGTGCCGTAATAATTGCCGTGAACCTCGGCCCACTCCAAAAACGACCCGCTTTGCACCTTGGCGCGAAAGGTTTCGTGATCGGTGAAGCGGTAATGCACGCCGTCGGTTTCGTTCGCGCGAGGTGCCCGCGTGGTGTGCGAGACGGAAAAACGCAGCTCGGGAAACCGCTCTTGAATCATGTGGGTGAGCGTGGTTTTTCCCGCACCGGACGGCGACGAAAGAATCAGCATCAGGAACGGGGGCGCACCCGCGGGCGTGGGAGGCGGAATGGAATGGTCTGCGTGCATGGACGACAAAACCCGGCGCTAAATGAGACCGCGCTTGCGTCGAATGCGCTCGCCAATGCGTGCATACTCCACATCCCACTGGGCGCTGCCTTCGGTCATGTGCCGCATTTGCGTGCGAATTTCCGCGTCAAGGCCATCGTCGACGTTCACGTGTTTGCGAAAGACCGGCGCAAGAAGGCGGCGCAGTTCGCCGTCGGCCACAAAGACTTCGTCGATGCCGTCGTCTTCGAGGAGCATTTCGACGGTGCGATCAAGCAGGTGGTCGATGGTTTCGTCGCCGATGCCGATGCCGTGTTCTTCGGCCACCAGACGACGCACACGATGAAGCTCGCTGCCCGACTTTCCTGTGCGATCGAGGACGTTTTGGGCCTCGTCGTAGACGGCGCGCTCCTCCGCTAGGTAGCGTTTTAGTTCGGCCGAAATCGCGAGCTCAGCTTTTTTTGGCGGCTCCGCCTCGATGGCTTTCGCCGTGAGAAGCACGCGAGCGCCCTCGGCCGCAATGGCATCGACCTTCCCCGGGAAAAGCTTCATGGGTGTCGTCGTAGCGCAGCCTCGCAGCCTGTGAATGGAAATTCGCCCGCATCTCGGTGAAACCTTTCGGGCGCTTTTTTCCGTTTCGGCTGCTGCGATCTCAGCTCTCGCGCTTCGGTTGGATGAGGCGCTGGCTGTCCACGCGATCTTCTCGGTCGCCGAGGTGAAGTCGGCGCATCACCGCGCGCTTTTGGCGGCCTTTGTAGGCATCGTGGGAGGCCTCGCCCCGTTCATTCGCCTGGTCGGTGGCCTGGTCCACGAGTTGAAATTCGCAGATGACAAAGCCCGCGCGCCCGAGGCCTGCGGCAGCGGCGGGGGCTGCGGCGAGGAGGTCGTCGGCGAGGCGGACCGGCATGTCGACGACGAAGTGAATGATGCGGTAATTGCCGGCCGAAAACGAGTTTTCCGTGTTGCCGATTTCTTCGTGCGCACCGACTTGCATATGCTGCAACATCGGTGCGAGATGGGGATGGCCTTCGCAAATTTCGCGCAGAGAAAAAATGCTGTTCGTGCTTTGCGCCGGCACCACATAATTGAACGGAAAAAGGTGTTTCGTCAGGTATTCGAGGGTCGGAAGGAGGTCTTCGGGCGTTCTCGTCACGATGCGAAAACGCAGCTTGTCGTAGACCTGCGCCGCGATGGTTTCTTGCTTTGAGAGAAGCTTCGTAAAGAGCGAGTCGCGGTTTTTTCGCCCGCCGACAAACTCGACCACGGGCAAACCCTTGGCGAGCATGTGGCCAATGACGCGAAAGACCTTTTCTTCAACAATTCTAAAGACTTCTTGGTCAGAGAACGGCAGCAAAAAGAGAAGCTCGCGGCCCTCCAAGTGGTGAATGACGTGGATCGCCTTGAGGATGGTGCACGCGCACGCTTGGCGATGACCTTTCGTGGACGCGAGCAGCAAAAGATCGCGCACCGAGGCCTCTTCGACGGGCTTCGGCACCGGGTAGTGAAACTGCCGCCGCAGGTACCCGATGGACTCCTGCTTCAAGTGCTGCAGCCGCGCCGCATCGTGTTCGTCGTTGGGATCGAGCTCGTGGGCCCGCAAAAATGCATCGACCTCGTCCAGATCCGCGAAATCGAGGCGGTGCCAATCGATGACGGAATCGCCGCGAAGCACCAAGCGCACGGCCTCGAGATCGGCCAGCGAAAAGCCCGCAAGCTTCTTGAGCCCACCCGGGGGAAGAGAGCCGCCAGAACCAGAAGTGGTCGCCATTGCAACTCCAGTCTACATCAGCGGAAAAACCTAAGGTGACGATTATCGCCCCGTTGCCCGCTCGCATGTGCCTGCGCGAAAACCGATCGCGGGCGATTGGCGGCGCTTCGTGGTCTTCAGCGGCGCCGGGTTAAAGCTTGGCCGATGTTGCCGCGGCGGCGGGCGTAGCGAGGTTCGCGAGGGGACGCGCACGGCCGAGCGACAACGTACCGAAAAAAATGCCAAACGTGACGGCAAGCACCGCGAGATGCCCGACGGCGGTTCCCATGCAGCCAAGGGCAGCAATGGGGGCGAGCGCGGCAACGTACCAGTGGGTGAGCTTCATGCATTTCTCCTGCGGAGGTGAGGGGCCGAGCTGAGAGGCAGGGTGGTTGACCCGCGTGGACTATTCAGTCGCATGGAGGTCGCTGCATCGGCGCGGGGATTCGAAAAACAGCGGCGACGGGGTGCGGACGGGGTGCGGGCGGGATGGACCCGATGCATAACCGCCTCAAAAGCCGCGAAAACCAGAAAAAAAGAGAGCGGTGAAGGGATGTGTAGGATAGATAACGACTGGGCTTGGAAGGGCCAAGAACTAGACCAAACTTTGTCGGCGGGTCAAAGAAAATCTGTTCAGTGATGACAATGCTGGCAGTGGCCTGTGCAAAAGTTGCGTGGTTTGGAGGAAGAAACACGGGGTACCCAAGCGCGTTGCGGAGCAAATGGACTGGAAAATACCTGAACTTGCTGCGCCAGTGGGTACGGTGAGGCGTCGGCGAAAGTGGCCGGTTATGGGCCACCGGGGGAAAATAGTTTTGGGGACCAAACGGGAGACTTTACCCGACGGCGGCGTGCGCCTAGAAGCTTAGGGTCATGAAGCTGTCGATGCTGCTACGTCCTGCGCTACCCCTTTTGTTCAGCGTTTTGGCGGCATGTGTGTCGAAAGACGAACACCAAAAGGTGAAAACCGCGCTGGACCAAGCGGCGGCGGATCGCGACTCCAAGGGTGCCGAACTCGAAAAAACGCGTTTGGCCTTGGGCACTTCGAAAACCGATGGCGACAAGTTGGCGAAAGATCTTGAGGCTTCGAATCTCAAGGCGGTGCAGATGGAGGCCGAAGCCTCGGGTTGCCGCGAGAATATGGCGGCTTGCGCGCGCGAGCGAGACAAGCTTCGCGACGATTTGGCCGCGGCGGTCAAAGATCAAGCGGGCCTGCGTGGTTCGGTCGATCAAATGAAAAAGGCGCTGGCGGCAGTAGAAAAGCAGCAGAAAGAGGCGGAGGCCCGGGTCGCTGAATTCAAGTCGCTGCTTCAGCGGTTCAAGTCGCTCATCGACAACGGAACCCTGCGCGTGAAAATCGTCGATGGGCGCATGGTCGTTTCGCTCGGTGCCGAGATTTTGTTTCCGAACGCGTCGGCGGCGCTTAGCCCCGAGGGACGAAAAACCATCGTCGATGTGGCCAAAATTCTTGCCACCGTCGAGCGAAAATACCAGGTCGAGGGGCACACCGACAACGTGCCCATCCGCACGACGCAGTTTCCGTCCAACTGGGAGCTCGCGGCGGCGCGCGCCATTACCGTCGTTGAAACCATGATTGAGTCGGGTGTCAGGCCCGATCGCGTGTCGGCAGCGAGTTTCTCAGAATCGCGCCCCGTGCAGAAAAACGACTCGATCGACGGGCGCAAGGCCAATCGGCGCATCGAAATCGTTATTTTGCCCGACCTGTCGGCGCTACCCGGCTTCGACGAACTCCAAAAACTCGACGGCAAATAGCTCGCGCGCCGAAAAGCCCCCGCGACGGCAGCGGCCCGCTCGGTTGTACGTAAGTACACAGGGCAACGTGTGTCTGCGCTCGTCCCGAAGGGGGCCAAAGTGTGCGCCGACGGGTCGAAATCGATGCACGCGCACCGAGCATCGCGCTCGGGCAACGATAGGGACAAACGTGTCTCTAACCCGTAACGTCTGTGTGGCAGCGGGAGACCGGACGCCGGAACCGTCGGCGTTAGGCCGCGGCGGGAAGCTGCGAAAGCGCCGTCTGCGGCCGATGTTCCATTCGAATTCGCGCGGCGACCTGGACGTTATGGGCCAGGATCTTTTCCAGCAGCTCCGTATCGACCCGCGCAATGCTGCGCCGACGCCCGCATGGGTTTCGGGCCCCGTGTGTCATCTGTTCGGGGGGCACCGCGATGGGCTTTATTGGTGGTTGTGCTTTCGCCGCGTGTGCTAACTTGCGCGCATGCGCCCCATTCTGTTGCCTCGCATTGGCCTTGCGTTCGTGCTTTTTTTCGCCCATGCCGGCCTTTCCGCCTGCGTGCAGCCGTTGGACGGATCGTCGGGTGACTTGCTCGACGACGCATCGCCGGTTCCCGACGCGGCCACCGAGGGCGATACGGGGGTGCTCGCCGATGGCAGCCTACTACCCGACGGCGGCCCGGGTACGGATGGCGGCCCGGAAACGGATGGCGGCCCGGAAACGGATGGCGGCCCGGTAACGGATGGCGGCCCCGTAAGGGATGGCGGTCCGGTAACGGATGGCGGTCCCGTAAGGGATGGCGGTCCAGGCACGGACGGCGGTCCAGGCACGGACGGCGGCCCGGTAACGGATGGCGGCCCGGTAGCGGATGGCGGCCCGGTAGCGGATGGCGCGACGAGTGTCGATGGCTCCGTGGCACCCGACGGCGGATGCAACGCGGGGTTTGTGCAGGGCGGGGGCGGCTGCGTCGACGTCAATGAGTGTGTGGCCGCTCCTACTGTTTGTGGTTCTTCGGCCCAGGTTGGAACGTGCGGTAACACTTCCGGAAGTTACTCCTGTACGTGCGGCGCGGGCTACGCGGTCAGCGGCAGCGCCGGGGCCGAAACCTGCACCGACGTGAACGAATGCACCGCGAGCGCAGGTGACGCGGGCGTCAATCCGTGCGGCGGTGGCGTGTGCGCGAACTCCCAGGGGGCGTACGTGTGCACGTGCCCGAGCGGCTACGCGTTCCAAAACGGCACCTGCACCGACGTAAACGAGTGTACGGGCGCGCAAAACGTGTGCGGAGTGGGCACGTGCGCCAACGCCCAGGGTACGTATTCCTGCGCCTGCCCGAGCGGCTACGCGTTCCAAAACGGCACCTGCACCGACGTCAACGAGTGTGGCGGCGTGAATCCTTGCGGCTCGGGCAGTTGCAACAACGCCCAGGGCTCTTACTCGTGCACGTGCCCGAGCGGGTACCAGGCGGCGCAAGCAAATGGCGTCGCAACCTGCGCCGACATCAACGAATGCACGGCGAATCCCTCGCTTTGCGCGCCCGGTAGCTGCCAAAACACGCAGGGCACCTTTACGTGCACGTGCGGAAGCGGCTATCGTTTGAGCGCGGACGGGCGGTCCTGCGCGAACATCGACGATTGCGTTGAAAACCAATACCTGTGCGCCACCACCGGCGGACCGCGACCCGTCGGCCAGTGTGTCGACACGCCGGGGAGCTTTTATTGCGCGTGTCCCGGCGGTTTTGCGGCGGCGGCCAATAGCCAGTCGTGCGTCGACGTCGACGAATGTTTGACGGCGTCCCAGTGCCCCGGCCAATATTGCACGAACACCAGCGGGTCTTTTTCCTGCGCAAGCTGCCCCTCGGGTCAAAGCGTCTCCGGCGGCGGCTGCGTGGATACCAACGAATGCGCGGCGGCAACCAATCCGTGCGGCGTCGCGGTGGCAACGTGCGCCAATTTGGTGAATGTCGGGTACACGTGCGGATGCCCAGGCGGATACGTTTCGTCCGGTGGCGGCACGCCCGTGTGCCAAGACGTGAACGAGTGCCTTGCGAACAACGGCGGATGCGCGCAAAATTGCCAAAATACCCAGGGCGCAAACGTGTGCACGTGCAACACGGGTTACAGCTTGGGTGGCGATGGCAAGAGCTGCACCGATGTCAACGAGTGCCTCACGAGCAACGGCGGGTGCAGCGCATACGCCACGTGTGCAAACACCACGGGTGGGCGCTCGTGCACCTGCCAAACAGGCTACAGCGGGGACGGCCTGGCCTGCGCGGACATCAATGAGTGCACGACGAACGCCACGCGTTGCGGCGCAAGTTCGTCCGTTGGTACCTGTGCCAATACCATCGGTTCGTATGTATGCTCATGCGGTGCCGGGTACGCGGCTTCCGGCGGCACCTGTGTGAATACCAACGAGTGCACGGGAGGAACGAACCCGTGCGGGCAAGGGAGCTGCAACGACACCCAGGGTTCTTACACGTGTTCGTGCAACACCGGGTACACGAGCACCACCGCGTCTGCGGGCCCCGTTTGCACCGACACGAACGAGTGCTTGGTCAACAGCGGCGGATGCGCGCAGACATGCACAAATAGTGCGGGTTCTTTCGCGTGCTCCTGCTCGGCGTATTACACCCTCGCGGCGGACCAAAAGGCGTGCACGGACATCAATGAGTGCCTCACGAGCAACGGGGGGTGCAGCCAGTACGCAACGTGTACAAATAATGTGGGAGCGGCGGCGTCGTGCGCCTGCCAGACCGGGTACACGGGAACCGGAACGGTGTGCACCAACGTCAACGAGTGCACGACCGTTGCAAACGTGTGCGGCGGCACGGCGGCGGGCACATGCACCGATACACCTGGCTCGTACACGTGCGCCTGCAATACCGGTTACGCGTCCGCAACGGTCAGCGCTGAAACCGTGTGTCAAGACGTGAACGAGTGCACCGCCGGCACCGCGGGTTGCTCAACAAACGCAACGTGCGCTAACACGATCGGTTCGTCGACGTGCACCTGCGGCGCGAACCGAATCGGCGACGGAAAGTTTTGCCAATCGGCGGATCAGATTACCGTCGGCGACGACTTTCAGTGCGTGCGCACCACCGGCGACAGCGTCGCTGCGCGCGTCTATTGCTGGGGCGACAACACGTACGGCCAGCTCGGCGACGGCACGGTCGTGAACCGCAGCTACCCCAGCGTCGTCAAGCCGGTCGACTTCACGAACATCATCCCCGTGGGCAAAGAGCCGATTGCGGTTCGCGCAGGGGCCGGCTTCGCGTGCGCGACCTTCGCAACATCGTCGAGCGCGACGAGCCTCGCCTGCTGGGGTGACAACCTCGTTGGGCAGCTCGGCGCAAACGTCAACCTTGCGTACTCGTCGAAGCCACTCGTTGTCATGATGCCCCAGTCGTCAACCTTCGTTCCCCTCGCCGCTTCGAGCCTCACCCTCGCGGTCGGTCGTAAGCACGCATGCGCCTTCATGCCCAACTCGGCGATGCTTGCGTGTTGGGGCGACAACTCGAAGGGACAGCTCGCCGCCAACTCGTCCCAGGGGCAGGGCAACAACACGTACTCATTCTCGTCTTACGCGCGTCCGTGGCTCGCGCAAAAGGACGCACAGGGCGCGAATTACCTCGTGAAGGAGGTGGCAGCCTCCAGCGAGAACACTTGCGCGATCCTCGCGACGGCGACGGGCACCAATGTGGTTCGCTGCGCCGGCGCGACGTCGACCTCGCAGGTGGCGGGGCCGCCCTCGGTCATCAACGGGACGACCCCCGCGCTCACCGCCGCGGAGGGCGGGGCGTGCAATACCTTGAACTATGGCTACGCGTGCGTCACCCAACTCTCGAAGACCGTCGCGCTCGCGGCCATCGGCACCGCCCAGCCAGCGACCCCCGCGATAGGCCTCACGGCAGGAGCGAATCACTTCGCGGTCATCGGCAACGACTACTGGATCTACAGCTGGGGCAATAACTCGGCTTACACGTTCGGAGACGGATCGAGCTCGAGCAACACGACGGCGCAACGTATCCAAACGGCGAGTTTCGCGGGCCTGTCGATCAGCAAGATCTTCGCCGGCGGCACGAACGGCTGGGCGATCCGCTCCGACAACCAGCTCTTCTCGTCGGGAGCCTTCAGCGCCGGACAGATTGGCAACGGGACGGTCAGCGGTTCGCCCGGCGTTTACGGCGCGCGCGCCTCCGCGGTTTTCGACGGCGCCGCAGGTATCGACCGCACATGCGCCCTCTGGGGCACGACTTCCCCGAGGATTCTTCGCTGCGCCGGTGCCGATACGGGTGCGGGCTCGAAGGCCAGCCTGGGCACAACGCCCATCGGCGGTGCCGCGCCGAACAACTACTTGTTTAATACGGTATACTGGAACTAGTTAGTGTCTGTGTAAGTGTAGACTGCATGAAGCCCCGGGGTGCCGCACAGCGCCTCGGGGCTTCGTTTTTTTTGCGCCGCGAACGTTCGCGGCGAAGCTTGTGAGGGCGTTGCCAAACCGCTGTTGAAGCGCGTGTCAGCGCTACGGCGCGAGGCGATTGAGCATGCGCGGAAACGGAATGGTTTCGCGCACATGCGGAAGGCCACACGTCCACGCGACGGTGCGCTCGATGCCGAGACCGAAGCCTCCGTGGGGGAAGGTGCCGTAGCGGCGCAAGTCGAGGTACCACTGAAAAGCATCCATCGAGAGCTTGTGGGCTTCGATCGCCTTCTCAAGGGTTTCGAGGCTTTCTTCACGAATTCCGCCGCCGATGATCTCGCCGTAGCCCTCGGGTGCGAGCACGTCCATGTTGAGCGTGAGCTCGGGCCTCTCGGCGTCGCGTTTGAAATAGAAGGCCTTCATCGCCGCGGGGTACCGGTGCACGATGACCGGTCTATCGAATTGGTTTGAGATGACCGTCTCTTGGTCCGCACCAAAGTCGTCCCCGAACACGGCCTCCGGGTGACCATTTGCCTGTAGAATACCGATAGCTTCTTCGTAAGAAATGCGCGGAAACGGCGGAATGACTTTTTCGAGTTTGCCCGTGTCGCGCTCGAGGATTTTCAGCTCCTCTTGGCGCGACTCGAGAACGCGGGCCACGACGTAAGCGAGAAAGCGCTCGGCCAAAAGCATGTCGCCGTCGAGGGTGAGAAAAGCTACCTCGGGTTCCACCATCCAGAACTCCGCGAGGTGGCGCCGCGTTTTCGACTTTTCGGCGCGGAAGGTAGGACCGAAACAATACACTTTACCGAAAGCGGCTGCGCCGGCCTCCATGTAGAGTTGGCCCGACTGGGTGAGGAATGCGGGCTCACCGTGGTAGTCGGTCTGAAAAAGTGTGGAGGTGCCCTCGCACGCGTTTGGGGTAAAAATGGGCGCGTCGAGAAGGGTGAAACCGTCGTTGTCGAAAAAGTCGCGCACGGCTTTTACGATGGTGTGGCGCACGCGCATGATGGCGTGCTGGCGCTTGGACCGCAGCCACAAGTGCCTGTTATCCATCAGAAAATCAGTGCCGTGCTCTTTCGGACTGATGGGGTACTCCCGCGACGTGGGGCCAACGATTTCAAGGCTCTTGACCTGAAGTTCGTACTCGCCCTTGCGCTTGCCATGCTCGGTCACCGTGCCAAGGGCGATGAAGCTTGTCTCTTGGGTCAGCTTGTCGGCGCGCGCGAACGTGTCTTCGTCGACGTTGCCTTTGAAGACGACCGCTTGCACGATTCCGTGGCCGTCGCGCAGCTCAAGAAAGTGGAGCTTGGCCGACGACCGTTTGTTGTAAAGCCAGCCGCGCACGCGCACCTCTTGGCCAACGTGCGATGCAAGCGAATCGGTGGAAACTACGGGCGTGGTGACCTCACTCATGGGCGTGGCCGATAGCGCGATTTGCCGGCCCGTTGAAGCAATCGCAGCCGAAAAGGGAGCTAAGAGGCGATCCATCGGCCGTCACTTGGCGGAACGGGATCGGGCCTTTCGCTGCTGACGCCGCTCTTCGCCCGCGGCTTGCGACGCCACGAGCTCGGGGGAATCGAGGAGCAGCGGCGGCACGGGCGTGGGCTGGCGGTCGGCACCGACGGCCACAAATGTGAGGGTTGCCCGGGTGCATACCCAGCGGCGCGCCTCGATCGGATTCTCGCCGCTGACCTCCACGGTGATCTCCAAAGACGTGCGAAAAGCCGCAGAAACGCGGGCTTCAAGGCGAACGATTTCGCCGGCCCGCACCGGGGCCACGAAGTGCAAATCGTCGACGAAAGCGGTGACGCAGGGCAGGCGTGAATGACGACTCGCGCAGATCGCCGCGCAAATATCGACCCACGCCATGATCTGGCCGCCGAAGACATTGCCAAAAGAATTGGCGTGCGGGGGCAACACGAACTCGGTCATGTGCGTGACCGATGCCGCCTGCGAAACCGGCGCGCTCGCGGACGGCCGAAGGCTCATCGGCGCGGCTTCGCTGCTCACGACGCCTTTTTCTCCTCGAGGGCCCAAGCGGCGGGCATCCCTCCGAGCCACCGGGTAAGCAGCGATTTTGCTTCTTGCGTGGGCCGGGCCATGGGCTCGATCGCGACGATTTCGGGGCGCGCGGCCTCAAGGAGCAACGTGGCTTCGACGAGGCGGCCGTCGCGTGCGGCGAGAGCGGTGAGGGTGTCGCCGGGGTCTTTTCCGCGCAAATGGGTATCAAGATTGGCCTCGCCAACGCGCCAGCCGTTGACCGCGAGAAGCTCGTCGCCCGGCGAGAGTCCTGCTTTTTCTGCGGCAGAATGGCGGAGCACGGTCGTCACTGTGACATGCCCGCCCGCGGCGCGAAGGCGTAGCCCGGTGGCGGTGGTGACGCCCTCGGCTTTGACCTTTCGGACGACGGAAAGGCCGAGTTTTGCCAAGATTTCATCGACGGGCAGTTCAGCCACCTGACGCACCCATTGTTCGTGCTCGACGCGCACGTTGACGCCGGTAATCGCCTCAAAACACTCGGGAAATGCGTTTTCGGGAACCGACCGCCCGAGGCGCCCGTAGTCACTCCAAAGGCGCGCCATGACGTCGTCGAGGCCCTTTTCGCCCTGAGTTTTCGCGCGAATGGTCGCATCGAGCAGGAGGCACACCACTTCGCCCTTGCGGTAATAACTGATGGTCGAATTGGGCGTGTTGGCGTCGGGGCGATAGAGCTTGACCCAGGCATCGAAAGAGGCATCTTCGAGGCTTTGCGCGAAACGACCGGGGGTTTGTTCCACGTAATTGAGCTCTTCGGCCAAGTGCGCCAAGTACTCTTCGACGGTGCAGAGGCCCGCGAGACGGAGCACGCGCCAGTCGAAGTAGCTCGTGCCGCCCTCAAACCACCAGAGGAGGCGCGTGTAGTTTTCGCGGTCGTATTTGTAGGGCGAAAGGCCCGCCGGGCAAATGCGCTTGACAGACCACAGGTGAAATGCTTCGTGGGCGACCAGCGAGAGCAACTCAAGGTAATCTTTGCGTTTTCGGCAGGCAAACGGGCTCGCCAAAAGGGTTGTCGCGTAGGCGTGCTCAAGCCCGCCGCGGGCGTCTGGGGCCAAATTCAGCAGGAACGAATAGCGCTCGTAGGGTGCGGTGCCGAAGATGTGATGCTCGACCTCCAGCAGTTTTCCTGTGTCTTCGATGAGGCGCATGAACTCGGTGCCGGACAGTATATTCGATGGCCATACAGCGTATTGGTGCGGTATGCCATTGACGGAAAACTGGGAGCGGTCGAGGACGCCCAAAAGCAGGGGTGTGTCGTAGAGGGCGTCGCGGTTTTCGGCGAGAAAGCACGGGCCACCGGCGCGGGAGATTGCATCGCTTGGGGGGAGGGGAACTTCCGTCGTCCACCCGCGGGGGGCCACGACCTCGATCGTTGCGGGCAATTCCGCGGGCGACCCTTCGACGTACAAGAACGTGGCGGCGGCGCAAAGCAGCGCGTGGGAGCCGTCGATGTGGTTGGTGCGCACCGTTAGCTCGTGGCACCACACCCGGTATTTCAGAGTAAATTGCGTCAACCGCCCGCCGTCGACCGTCCACGCGTCTTTGCGATCTTTGCGCGACGCGAGCGGTTCGCCGGTGACCGCCGTTACGGAAAAGCCTTGCACATGGCGCGCGTATTCGCGCACCAGATAAGAACCTGGCGTCCACACGGGCATCGCGAAAGTGACGCGACCCGCGGGGGCATCGAAGGCGACGTGCACGGTGACATCCACGAAGTGGGCCGACGCGTTGTCGAACGTCAGGATATGGTGCTGAGAAACGAGCATGCGTGGATGCTTAGATGGATGCGATGAAGGCGTCGAGGGTCCAAAGCCCTTTTGCCCCGGAATAGCCCGTCAACACGAGCCAATAGGTGCCCGCGTCGAGGACGCGATCGAGAAAACTTCGGTCTTGCCCGTAACCGATGTTGCACGCGTCGGGAACTTCCAACCCCGGGCACGTGGCGCCCGATCGAATGGAGGCGATGGTCGTAAAAGCCGAGCCCGCGGTGTGCAGAAGGACGCGGCGGCGCGCGGCCAGGGTGAGTTTGAAGAGCTGCGTTGGCGCTCGCGGATTTGAAAAAGCCCTGTCGCAAACCGAGCCAACGGTCGATGCTAAAGTCGTGGAATCACCGGAAAAATGCCCGCCATTCGCGCCAATCGTGATGGCGCTTGCGCAGTCGCCGGCGCCGCTGACCGGCACGTCGGGCACCGGTGAACGCGTGTAGAGTGCAACTGTTCCCGTGCCGCCTCCATTGGTGGCCAAGCTGACGAACATGGATCCCGCCGGGGCCGCTTGCCGCGAAAAGAAAAAGGGCGACGCACCTACGCGGCATAGTTGCGGTATTCCTTGGGTGCAGTTTGCATCAAGGAGGGCCATGCCGCCGGAGGCCACCGCGGGAATTCGGCCCACCACGAGAATGTCAGATACCGAGGGAATATCCGCGCGAAATGCGACCGCCGCAAGCCCAGAGGTGCAGCCACTGCGAACAAAATCCGAGCCGTTGTCGAACGGAAGCGAAACTTTTTGCCCGGGCAAAATCGCCGGAGCGAGAGCGCAGGTGGCCCCGGACGAAAGCGATGCGGGAGCGGTGAGGGTGGCGACGAGCTCGATCGATGGCGCGGTGCTTGTAGCGGCCGTCACGACGTAGCGGCCAGGCGGAACGTTGGGGTGAACGAGCGGCCCCACGGTGCTCTCTTTGCACGCCAATTCGCTCGCCAGATCAACGCAGTTTCCCGAGCGAAAACCCAGGGAAACGCTCCCGCGCCCCGAAAGCGAGCGCGCCTCGATCGTGACCGTGCTCGGGGCTGGAACATCGAGGGCAAACGTGCGCATCCCGCTCGTGCCGCAGTCGCTCGAAAGGGTCGTCGCGAGGCTTGTAAAGTCGACGCGCGTGGGCGTTCCCGCGGCGAGGGGCGCGGGGTTTGTGCAGCCGGTGGTGGCCACGTTGTTCGCGGGTGAGGGCAGGGGGCCGGTGCGCAGTCTTAGGGTAGCCACGATGGGCGTCGTGACGGCGACGAGCTGAAAAGTACTGGAAATACCCTGAGAAATGCGCATGCGCGGAAAGGGCGATTGAACGCTCTGTTCGCACGAGAGAGCCGCTTCGCCGCACCCGGAAAGCTCCGAGAGCGTCGTTGCTTGATTTTGACTGTCGCTCACTTCAAGAACGGTGTCGGTGGAGGGGCTGCGGGGGACCGCTACAAAAATGGTTTTCGACGTGCTCGAAAGAGGAAACGGGCACCCGCTCGGAACCGGTGCCGAGCCGCCCGCGGTGCTGACGACGGTCTCGCCATCGAGGGGAAGAACCACCGGCGCGTCGCAGTTCTGACCCTGCGGAACAAGGCACGCAGCTTCGTCGACTTGGCCGCTGCAATTGTCGTCGATGAGGTTGCCGCAGACCTCGCTCATCAAGCTATTTCGCAGGGGATCCGCGTCATCGCAGTCGTGGCCGCCGCAGTGGTCGTCCGGGTCGCCGTCGCTGTCCACGTCCCGCGGGACTGTCGTGCAGGTGCGTTCCCGCTCTCCGCATCGGCTGATGTGGCAGCCGTTTCCCATGCCGCAAACATCGCCCCCGGAAATGCATCCGCGACGCACGTGGCACACCTCAAAACCGTTGCAGTAGATGCCGTCGTCGCACTTTTCATCGTGTGTAGTATGCACGCATCTTCCGCGCGCCCGATCGCATTGGTCGTCGGTGCACGGGAGTCCGTCGTTGCACGGGCTGTCGTCGTTGCACGGCACGTCGGCGATGGGAGGGGGCGCTGTGGCGTCGGCGAGGGCGCTGGAATCTGGGCCCGCGTCGGCGACGATCAGCGTGCTATTTGTCAGCGAACGGCCTGGCGAAGAGCACGCGGCGGCGGCGGCAAATCCGAGGACGGTTGCGCACCACACTCGCCATCGAAACGGGGATACGGGGGAAGCGTCGTGCGCCATTGGCACGGGGGATTAGCAGACTGCGCGTTGCCCAGCGCGCTCCTACGGAGTTTTCGCCCCGGCCTTTGGCATCACAAAAACGAATTCATCGGGTCGCACAAGCCCGAGCTCGCGGCGGGCCACGCGCTCGATGGCGTCGGGGTCTTCTTTGAGGGAACGAATCTCCTCTTTCAGGCTCGCGATGGTGCGGCGAACCCGCATATTTTCCGAGCGAACGGCGTCGAGCTCGCGGCGCAGCGACACCATGCGCACGAGCCCGTCTCCGCTGAAAACGAGCCACGGAACGGCGGATAGGGTGCCTACTAGGAGCAAGGCGGGCGCAACGAGCGCAGGTCGCATGGTCTTCGAGACAGTGCCACAGAACCCGTCGCGGGGTGAAATCCCCGGCAACGAAGCGGCGCGCCTCGTGCTAATCGCCTTGACCCATGACGACCTACGAACCGGTCATTGGTCTTGAGGTGCACGCCCAGCTTCTTACGAAGACCAAGGCTTTTTGCTCCTGTTCCACGCGGTTTGGTGCCGAGCCCAATTCGCAAACATGCCCCACGTGTTTGGGCCTTCCCGGTGCCCTGCCGGTTCTCAATCGGCACGCCGTCGAGCTCGCCATCCGCGCGGGTCTGTCGGTCGATTGCACCGTGCGGCAGACGAGCCGATTCGCGCGAAAGAATTACTTCTACCCCGACTTGCCGAAGGGCTACCAAATCAGTCAGTTCGACGAGCCCATTTGCGAAAACGGCAAACTGGATTTGATGATGGGCGAAGGCGACGGCGCCTACGTTCGACACGTGCGCATACAGCGTATGCATATGGAGGAAGACGCTGGAAAAAACCTGCACGATCGCGGCAGTGACTCCATCGTCGACCTCAATCGATCCGGCACGCCGCTCATCGAAACCGTGACCGAACCCGACCTCCGCAGCGCCGCCGAAGCCGGCGAGTACCTGCGCAGTCTCCGCGACATCTTTGTGTTTGCCAACGTCAACGACGGCAACCTCGAAGAGGGTAGTTTTCGCTGCGACGCGAACGTGTCGATACGGCCGGTGGGCGTTGAAAAATTTGGAACCCGCGTGGAACTGAAGAACATCAACTCCTTTCGTTTTGTCGAAAAAGCGATCATCGCGGAGATCAAGCGGCAAGAAGAGTGCATGCGCACCGGCGAGCGGATCGTCCAGGAAACCCGCGGCTGGAACGACGCCACGGGCACCACGTTCTCTCTTCGCTCCAAAGAAGAGGCTCAAGATTATCGGTACTTTCCGGAACCTGATTTGCCTCCCCTCGTCGTGTCGCCTGCGCAGATCGAGGCCGTGCGCGCGACGCTCCCGGAACGCCCGCGCGACAAGCGTTCTCGCTACGTGACCAGCATGGGTATTACAGCGTATGCTGCAGGTGTGCTTACGGGCCACCCGAAAATAGCAGCGTTTTTTGAGGCTGCCGTCGCCGCCGGTGCCGACGCCCAAAAGGCCTCGAATTTTATTCAGGCGGAGGTTCTTCGCGACGTCACCACAAAGGGCGTTGAGGCTGAAATTCCCCTGAGCGCAGCTCAATTGGTGGAGCTCTTGGGCCTCGTGGAGTCCGGGGCTGTCAGCGGAAAACAGGCCAAAGAAATCTACGCCGCGCTGCGAGGCACGGGCCAATCGGCGAAGGCCGTCGTGGCGGCGCTGGGCCTCGAGCAGATGAGCGATGAGGGTGCCCTCGAGGCCATCGTCCGCAAGACAATCGACGGCAATCCAAAGCAGGCCGAGCAGCTGCGCGGGGGCAAGGTGGGCCTCATGGGCTTCTTCGTCGGTCAAGCGATGAAAGAAACGGGCGGAAGCGCGAACCCCGCAATGCTCAATGGGGTCATCAAGCGTCTGCTAAGTATTACTTGAGAAAATGCAGTGATTCCATTCTTTATTGCGCCGAGTTTTCCTCTCTTCGGGCCGTTCGCCATCCAGCCCTTCGGGGTGCTCGTGGCCCTCGCGGTTCTCCTCGGCACGACCCTCTTTTCGCGGCACACCGAACACCTCGGCTACGACCACGAGGTCGCTCAAGACTTCGTGAGCCGCTCGCTCGTGGCGGCGTGGATCGGTTCCCACGTTTTCGATCAGCTCTTCTACCACCCGGGCGAACTGCTCACGCGCCCGTGGGCCATCGTCATGCTTTGGGAGGGCCTCTCGTCGGCGGGCGGCTTTGTGGGCACATTTTTGGGTGCCCTCCACTGGTCATTTTACGAGCATAGTTCCAGCTCTTCATTCGTTCCTCGCTTTCGTCGACGCCAAGAGCGCATGCCCCTCATGCCCGTGACGGAGGCCACGCTTCACAGTTTTTTCTTGACATGGTCCGTGTCCCGCCTCGGGTGCGCCGTCGCCCACGATCACCTCGGGGCCATTGCCCCTGCGGGCCACTGGCTTGCGGTGGCAGTTCCGCGGCACGCGGCGTTCGAAGGGCCCTTTTGGTCGTGGCACGGCTTCGCTTTGTACGCGGGCTCTCAGCCACGATTTGACCTCGGGCTGGTAGAGGCCCTGTGGGCGGCGGTTATCGGCTTGGCATTCATGGCCACGTGGTCACGTCGATTGCCCCTCGGGTCCTACTCGGCCGCGGGCCTCATAGCCTACGGCTACGTGCGTTTTGCCCTGGATTTTTACAGGCTTGAAGACGGCGCCACCGGCGACCGGCGCTGGGGAAACTTGACCTTCGCGCAGTACCTATCCATTGTATTGGTTATGACTGGTTTCGGTATAGCTATTCGCCTCGCGCGTGGTCACCGCTTCAATGATGATATACTTCGCGGGGTTGCAGTGGGGCGCACTCGCGAGTAGGCCCCGCGCGGCACCTATGGCGAATCCTCAACTCCGCAATGTGGCCATCGTCGCCCACGTTGACCACGGCAAGACGACCCTTGTTGACTTTATGCTCCGGCAGGCCGGGGTATTCCGCACGAACGAAGTGGTGGTCGATCGCGTGATGGATTCGAATGATCTCGAACGCGAACGAGGCATCACGATTCTCGCGAAGAACACCTCGGTGCGCTGGAAGGGCACGAAGTTCAACATCATCGATACGCCTGGTCACGCGGACTTCGGCGGCGAAGTTGAACGCACGCTTTTTATGGCAGACGCCGCGATTTTGCTGGTGGACGCGGCTGAAGGCCCGCTTCCACAGACGCGATTTGTTCTCAAAAAGTGCCTGGATCTCGGGTTTCCGGTCATTGTGGTTATCAATAAAATTGATCGCTCGGATGCGCGCCCAGCGGAAGTTCACAACGAAGTTTTCGATCTCTTTTGCGACCTCGACGCCAGCGAGCAGCAGACGGATTTTCCCGTGCTGTACGCCATCGGTAAACTCGGCATTGCGAAACGGTCCCTCGAAGACCCTTCCATGAACCTCGATCCGCTTTTTGAAGAAATTTTGAAGACGGTTCCGCCGGCCCCCGGCGACATCGAGGCACCGCTGCAGGTTCTCGTCAACAACCTTGACCACGACGACTACCTCGGGCGTCTCGCGATTGGGCGCGTTGTGGCAGGCCGCATTCGCCAGAACCAAGCGATTGGCATCATCAAAGACGGCCGCTGCACCAAGGGTGCCGTGAAGGTACTGAGCGCGTTCGAGGGCCTCAAGCGCATGCCATCGGACGTCGCGGAGGCGGGCGAGCTCATCGCCATTGCGGGCATCGACGACGTCGACGTCGGCGACACGCTCGTCGATTTGGACCCGGGTTGGGAGGGCCGCGCGCTTCCGCGCATCATCGTCGAGCAGCCGACGATCAAGATCAAGATCGGCGTCAATACGTCGCCGTTTGCCGGCAAATGCAAGCTCTCGAAATTCCTGACGAGCCGCCAGGTGCGCGAGCGTTTGTTTAAGGAAACACGGCGAAACCTTGCCCTTCGCGTCGAAGACAGCGATTCGCCAGACACCTTTACGGTTCTCGGGCGCGGCGAGCTCCAGCTGGCCATTCTCGTCGAGACCATGCGGCGCGAGGGCTACGAAGTGCAGCTCGGCAACCCGGAGGTCGTCACAAAACTCATCGACGGCACGCCCCACGAGCCTGTCGAAACGGTCATCGTCGACGTTCCCGACAACTTCATTGGCATCGTCACCGAGCGCCTTGGTCAGCGCAAGGGCCGCATGACGAAGATGTCCAACCACGGGTATGGGCGCGCTCGTTTGGAGTACCGCATTCCGTCCCGCGGTCTCATCGGATTTCGAGGCGAATTCCTCACAGCAACCCGCGGAACGGGGCTTCTCAGCACGCAGTTTGAGGGCTGGGAAGTGTGGGGCGGGCCGATGATCAAGCGGCAGTCGGGCGCGATTGTGTCTGACCGCGCCGGAGTCGCGACGCCTTACGCCTTGAACCACCTGCAAGCGCGCGGCTCGTTTTTCATGGGCCCCGGCGCCGAGGTTTACGAAGGTATGATCTTTGGCGAGCACAATCGCGAGAACGACACCGACGTGAACGTCGTCAAAGAGAAGAAGCTCTCAAACGTGCGAAATCACGGCAAAGACGACAACGTTCTTCTGGCGCCGCCGCGTATTCTCAACATCGAAACCGCCATGGAGTGGATCGATGCAGACGAGCTCGTCGAGGTCACGCCCGACGCCGTGCGCGTACGCAAGCAACAGCTCAAGTGCAATATCCGTCAGCACCGGGTAGCGGCGATCAATGGCGCGCAGGCCATCGAAGAGGATCCCTCCTAACAAGCTGCAGTCTGCATCCAATAAAGAAGGGGCCGGTCCACGCGACCAGCCCCTTTTCCGTTCTTCGACCGCCTTTTACCAGCGCTCTTACGGCCGCGAGGGCCTATCTCTTGGTGTAGAGTGCATCGAGTTTTTCGCCGTACAGGGCCATGACGGCGCGGCGCTTTAGCTTCATCGACGGCGTCAGCATGTTGTTCTCGGTCGTGAAGTCTTCGCTGATGAGCATGAAGTCGCGAATCTCTTCGTAGGCCTTGAATTCGCGGGAACGGGCAGCCAGCTGCTCGCGAAATAGTTCGCGCACGCGGGGCTCTTCGAGGAGCAATTCGGGGCGGGCGACCGACACTCCATTGGCACTGGCCCACTCGCGAACGGCGTCGAGGTTGGCTACAATCAGCGCCACGTTGTGGGACTTGTTGTAACCGTAAACCATGACGTTTGCCACGTAGGGCGAGAGCTTGATGTCTTCTTCGAGGGGGCCCGGCGACACGTACCGGCCGTTCTCGAGCTTGTAGAGTTCTTTGATGCGACCCGTAATATACAAGTATCCGAACGGATCGATGTAGCCGAGGTCACCGGTGCGGAAACCGCCGTCTTTCGTGAAGACCGCGGCGTTTTCGTCGGGGCGATTGTAATAGCCCTGCATGATGTTCGGGCCGTAGCCGATGATTTCGCCCTCAATCTTGGTGAACTTGTCGCGGCCCGTAAGAACCTTGTCGGACTTCGAGGTGTCGATCTCAACGCGGACGCCAGGAATGGATCGGCCCACGGAGCCGATCTTTCGGTTTTGCGGGGAATTCGCTGTGAGAATGGGACTTGTTTCGGTAAGACCGTAACCTTCGTAGACCGTGACGCCGAGGGAATCGATGAACTCCGCGACATCTTTTGAAATCGCTGCGCCGCCGCTAAACGCGTACTTCAAACGCCCGCCGAACTTGGCGCGAACCTTCGAGAACACGACCTTTTCTACGGACGAAAGCAGCAAGTGCTCGGGCAGGGAAATGCGCTCGCCGGCGCGCTCTTTGCTCGTGACTTTGAGGGCCTCGCGCACAAGAAATTGCACCGCGGGTGGCTTCTCGGAAAGCTGCTTTTGGACGCCGGCGTAGATGCGGTTGAAGATGCGCGGAACGGCGCAAAGAACCGTGGGTTCGACCTCGGCCAAGTTGTCGATGATCTTGTCGACGGACTCGGCAATCGCCATGGATGCGCCCATGGAGAAGAGGCCCTGGAGCTCGACGGTTTGGCCGAAAATATGCGCCCACGGGAGGAACGAAAGGCTGCGATCCGAGCGCTCGAGGGGCAGCACTTGGTGCATAGCGCTGACGTTCGAGGCCATGTTGTAGTGCGAAAGGCAGACGCCCTTTGGATTGCCCGTGGTTCCCGACGTGTAGAGAAGGCAGGCGAGGTCGTGCTTGTTCGGCTGAATGGGGCCGAGCTCTTGTTTGTTCAACAGCGAGCGAAATGTGACGACGCGGTCTTCGGCGGCGATACCGTTTGCAGACCCATCCATGATGACAATCGTGGCGAGTTTTCCGCCTTCGAGCAGGTGGGCGGTTCGCTTGAGAATCGCCTCGTTTGCAACGATGAGAACCTTCGCGCCGCAGTCGCGAATAATGAACTCGCGATCTTTGTCGCTTTGGGCCTCGTACATCGGCACCACTGGCGCGCCGAGGCCGAAACACGCGTACGCGGCAACCGCCCATTCGACGCGGTTGTTTGCGATGATGGCCACGACGTCGCCTGCGCCAACGCCGAGGGACGCGAGACCTCCGCGAAATTGCTCGACGCGACTTCCGAACTCTCCGTACGTCGTCCACTGCCAGACGGCGCCGCGTTTGGTGCCGAAAAGTTCACGGTTTGCGAAGGCACGCACGCTCGCCTGATAGACATCGACGAGGGTCTCGAATTGCGCGAGGAAAGGCATGCGCGAGAAATACGGCGTCTCGGCGTAAGGGGAAAGACCGATCGTTAGCTGGACGCGCCCACGTCGACCATTTGACGGTTTCCTGCGACGAACCGGGCCGAATAAACCCCCGCGTCGCGCAAAATACGACCGCTCAATCGTGAAGTACGCGGACCGCTTGACGCGCGCCGGTTTTTCCGTCAGCCGCCGGCGCGCTCACCGCCGCGCCCGCCCCCGCGCGCCCGATGCCCCGCGCGCCGCCCGAACCTCCCGCGCCGGCCGGGCCCAGCGTGACGCTCGGATCCTCCTCGCGATCCGTCGTGACGGAACTTCCGTCGATGCGGACCTCGGTTCCGCGGAACGCTAAAATTCCCAGGGCCGAGCCTCCTTCGCCGCCGGAACCCCCGCCGCCGCCGGCCCCGTGGCCCCCGTTTCCGCTGCCGCAAGGCCCCGCGTTGCCCGCACCGACCGCTGGTGCCGCGATGCCGAGCCCACCAGCGGCCCCAGGTGCCCCGTTGCCGCCATTTCCGCCGGTGCCGCCGGGTGCGACGTCGACGCGCGTCGAAAAGAGCGCCAAGACGCCCTGACGAACGACAATCGCGATGGAGCTTCCGCCGCCTCCGCCGCCGTCCCCGCCGCGCCCACCGCAGCCTCCGCTCGCGCCGGATGGTGCGCCCGTTTCCTGGGATGCGGTGCCGCCGCCTCCGCCGCCTTGCCCCGGTGCCCCGTCGAGTCCGCGCACCCCGGCTCCTGCTTGAAAGGTTGTGGCGTCGAGGCCCGGCGGTCCGGCGACCTGGGCGGCAGTGAGGTTTGCGTCGCGCCCTGCGGTGCCATACGTGCAGAATACAAGCCGTGGCGTGTAGCTCCCCGCGCGTCCGCCGTTGGAGCCGGCCGCGGTGTCGATCGGCACGGGGCGACCTGTTTCGCCCATGGGGTCTCCGTCGCTGGAGCCGCCGCCGCCGCCGGTTGACGAAGACCCGTTGGCGCAAATTGTGGTGATTTCTGGACCGCCAGAAGAGCCCGAGGGCGAGCCTCCTTGGGCACCCGGGCGGGCGTCGTCGGGCGCGTGAAACCCGGAAAATCCCTCGCTTCCGAGCCCGGATCGCACGTGGGCATCCACGAGGATCGCGCGTCCTCGCGTGGCGACTTCGAGCGCCGTCGTTGAGCGCGAGAGCGCCGTCCCGTCGCTACCTTCGAGGGTCAGGTTCCGAAAAATCGCGCCTGCCGCAGTGACCCGATGGGGGCCCGCGGAACGAACCACCGTAGCCCCAGCGAGGGCCGACCAGGGGGCACCGGACGCGGGACAACTGTAACCACCCGTGAGCATGACGACGCGATCACTCGACGCGACCGAAATCGTTTCAGCGTATTTCCCAGAGCATATACGAACAGCCCATAGTATGTCTGTTGTATGAGTAAGGGCCACGCCAATGGATCGGTAGGGAAATACCTGTGTTCCATCGCCAGTTTCGTCGGAACCGCTCGGCGCAACGTGAACCGAGTGTGCTTCGTCGTCGGTTCCTGGGGGAGAGAAAGTGCCGGTGCCTGTCGCCGCGTCCAGGGCTGCATCGGCCCCAAACGACGAACTACCGCACCCCGCACCCGCGCAGAGGTCGTCGGGAAAACGGACGCACGCCGCGAGGACGGGCAGGAGGGGAACCATCGCCGCGCGGGCCAGTTTCCGGTGCGCCGGCTTCACTGGGAGGTTGTCCGCTGCACCTTCGCGTGCATGTTACGCGCCGCGCTTTTTCGGGGCGATCGGGCCTTGGGGGTCGGCGAGCTGGGGGGAGGCTCGGTCTCGGTCACAGAGCCCACGACCGGGACGCGCCCGAGCTCAAGTAGGGCAATTTCCAGGTCGACAATGCGCCGCACCAGAGCCTCTCGGGCTTCGACGGGCGAGCCAATTTGCCCCTCCAAGCGGGCGGTGGCCTCGGAGCAAGACAGGGCTTCGACAGCAAGTTCATCGCGCCTGCGCGTCGGCGGCAGGTCTTCAATGCGGACGTGAATGTCTTCGAGCGCGCACCGCACGATACGAAAACGGCTGGAAGTCAAGGTCTCATCGTGGGTAGTCCCGTCGTCCATAATGTAAGGATACGTGAGCATGTTTGTCGCGGTCTCCTTTTTGGCTACGGAGCTGGTAATCAGCGGCAACATGGGAGCTCCTGAGGGCACAGATTTCACCGCATGGTCGCCGCAGGGTTGCTTGCTTTCCCTGGATTCTACCTTGGGTCCGGGCTCAGCGGCCCTGGCGCTCGAGGGCCGGGTCGTGGCGAGTTTGCGTGCCGACGGCGACGGCAGGGGAAGGCTTCCGCGGCTGGTTGAGGCCTTGCTGCAACAGTGCGATCGCACCCTTGGGGACGTGGACGCCTTCGTTGTGGCGGCGGGTCCCGGCCGTTTCACCGGGGTTCGCAGCGCGTTGTCCGTGGCGAAAGGGCTCGCGTGGGCCCTAAAAAAACCCCTCGTGACGATTGGAAGTTTGGAGGCCTTGGGCTGCCTTCAGGAGCCGCTCGTGGTCTTGGGAGACGGGCCGCGGGCGCTCTATGTGGCGGGCCTCGCACTGCCCGGCGAACGGATTGTCTACGCGTGGGAAATATCTGATTTTATTCAATATTATGCCGATAGCGCTCCGCGCGTTTCGCGCATTGTGGGCACGATGTTGGGCCCGGTTCGTGGGGCCTTCGAAGCGGCAGGTTTCGTCGCCGAGTGGGCCGACGTGACCCTCGATGCGGAACGTCACATGCTCGCGGCGATCGAACACGGCGTGGGCTGCAACGTCCACGATGCGGAGCCGCGCTACGTGCGCGAACCATCCATCACGCCGCCGCGCGTGGCACCGCCGAGACTTTCCTTCGCCGACGCGTAGCCGCACGCGGGGATCGTCGCTTCCGGGCGGCGGCGTTCGCATCTTCATGGACAGCCCCGGGGCCATGCGCGACAGTTTTGGCATGAGCCGCGCCGAGCCTTTCATCGTCTCCCTCTTGCCCCTGCGAAATAGCGTCGTGTTTCCCGCGAACGTCCTGCCGATCAATGTGGGCCGCCCTCGGAGCCTGCGTCTCGTTGAAGACATCGTGGGCGAAGACAAAGCGGTGCTGGGCATCGTGACGCAAAAAAAATCCGATATCGACGACCCGCGATTTGAGGACCTGCATCCCATCGGCACGCTGTCGCGCGTAGTGCGGGTTATCCGCATGGAGAGAGACAATTACTCCGTGGTCGTGCACGGCATTTGCCGCATTCGACTCTTGGAGCCCGTGTCGCTGGAGCCGTATTTGCGAGCACGTTACGAGCGAATTCCCGACGAAATCGAGCGCACGCCGGAACTCGATGCGAAGGGGAACGAGCTGCGCGCGATGGTCCGAAGGCTCTTGCCGCTGGTGCCAAATCTTCCAAAAGAACTCGCGCAGGTCATCGACAACGTTCGCGAGCCGGGCACTCTCGCGGACCTCATCACGGCGAACTTGGCGATTGAGCAGCTCACCCTCGACGAAAAGCAAGCCATCTTGTCCACGCTCGATCCCCTCGCGCGCATCGATCGCGTGGCGGCGGCGGTGCAGCGGCACCTTCAACTTATTTCCGCCAAGAGCAAGGTCAGCGCCTTCATCGCCGAAGAGGGGCGCAAAGAGCGCGAAGAGCTTTTGCGCCAGCAAATGCAGCAAATAAAATCGGAGCTCGGCGAAGAAGACGAAGAAGAAATCGACGAATTGCGGGAAAGCGTTCGCAAGGCGCGCATGCCCGAAGACGTGGTTCGCGTGGCGCGAAAACAGATCGCACGCATGTCGCATATGTCTCCGCAGAGCGGCGAGTACAACGTGGCACGAACCTACGTCGAGTGGCTAAGCGACATGCCGTGGTCCGAGGCGACCCCGGAGGTTCTCGACGTGGAACAGACGCGCCGTTGCCTGGACGAAGATCACTACGGCCTTGAAAAGGTCAAAAAGCGCATTCTGGAATTCGTCGCGGTGCAAAAACTCCGCGCGGACAAAAAGGGCCCAATCCTGTGTTTTATCGGGCCTCCTGGCGTTGGCAAGACGAGCCTCGGTCGCTCGATTGCGCGATCCATGGGCCGCCGTTACCACCGCATTGCCCTCGGCGGCGTTCGCGACGAAGCCGAAATTCGTGGTCACCGTCGCACCTATGTTGGAGCGCTTCCGGGGCGCATCGTGCAGGCGCTCAAGAAGGTGCAGGTTAACAATCCGGTGCTGGTCTTGGACGAGATCGAGAAGCTCGGCATCGACAACGCCGGAGACCCTTCGGCGGCTCTTTTGGAGGTTCTCGATCCGGCCCAAAACGACACGTTTCAAGACCACTACCTGGACGTGCCGTTTAACCTTTCGAAGGTGATTTTCCTGTGTACCGCGAACGACGAAGACCGAATTCCCGACGCGCTCCACGACCGCTTGGAAATCATTCATGTGCCCGGCTACACGCGCACCGAGAAGCTCGCGATCGCCAAGCAACACTTGGTGCCGAAGAACCTCTCAAGTCATGGGCTCACCGACGAGCGTCTTGAGTTCACCGACGATGGCCTCATCGCGCTCCTCGAGGGGTACACGCGGGAGGCGGGCGTTCGAGGATTGGAGCGCGAGATCGGAAGTGTGTGCCGGCATGCGGCCATGCGCATCGCCGAAGGGAACGCCGATCGCGTTCTCGCGGATCGCGAATCTATTGAGAAAATCCTCGGCCCCACACGACTCGGCCCCGAACTTGCCGAGCGAACCATGGTGCCCGGCGTGGCCACGGGCCTCGCGTGGACGCCCGTCGGCGGCGACGTTCTCTTCATCGAAGCCTCCAAAATGCCGGGCCGCGGAAACATCGCGGTCACGGGAAACTTGCGCAGTGTCATGAGCGAGTCCGCGCACACGGCCATGAGTTTTGTGCGAAGTCGCGCCGAGCGCCTCGGCCTCGCCGCCGATTTCTTGAAAGACATCGACATCCATTTGCACGTTCCGAAGGGCGCTACGCCCAAAGACGGACCGTCCGCCGGGGTCGCGATGTACTCCTCCATTATGTCGCTTCTTCTCGGGTGCCCGATCAAGGGAGACGTGGCAATGACCGGGGAAATCACGCTGCGCGGGGTTGTATTGCCCGTCGGCGGCATTCGCGAAAAACTCCTCGCGGCGCATCGCGCTGGCATCAAAGACGTGCTCATTCCTGCCAAGAATGTGTCGGACCTCGACGAACTTCCGAAGGAGGTCCGAGATGCACTCTGCATTCATCTCGTGACGCGCATCGATGAGGTTCTACCGCTCGTTCTCGACGCCAGTTCCATCGTTCCGGTGGCCGCCGCCTCCCTCGACGACGCGTCGCTCGAGTGATGCCATCGCAGCGCCTTTTCTTGGGCGCGGTATTTTGTTTCAGTGCCGTGTGCGGCTGGTTGCCGATGGTCCACGGGCCGGGCTACGAACACGCGCTTCTTATGGGAATTGCCTTGCCGTCGTTCATGGCGGCACTGGCCTCGATGCAGGCGCGCTCGCCCGTTCGCGCGGCGCTTCGAGGGCTTTCGCTGCCCCAGCTTTGGGCCTCAACGCTGGGCATCGTGCTTCTAGGCTCGGTCGTTTCTTGGGTTCACTTTCGCGCGTGTTCGCCTCTGCAAGACCTCGCGTACGAGGTGATGACCGTCGGCGTCGGCCTGCTCGCCTCAACGCTCGTCGCCTTTCACACGGCGCGCATTCTTACTTCGCGATGGGCTCTCGGAGTAGCGACCGCGGCGCCGCTCGTGAGCGTCGGCGTGTCGCTCGCGGTGTTTTTTTTGACGCCCACAGTCCACGCGTTTGACGTTTTTGCCGGGTATTTTGCTGGGCCTTTGTACGATACGGTGCTGCGTACCGACGGCCCTTTTGCGAACCATCGCCTCGCCGCTTTCTCCTGGTGCGCGCTCTCGGCGCTGCTCGGCACGTCGGTGTGTGCATCGTGCAAGAAGGCGGCGTCGGTCGTGGCGTTGGCCTCGCTCGCACTCATTTTTGCGTCAGGCCCGCGCCTGGGCACCTGGGTGAGCTCCCGTGAACTTGCCGCGCAGCTTCCCCAGTTCGCTGAAAATGAAGAGTGCATTGTGCATGCATTTGCCACCATTTCGCCGGGGCTTGTGGAGCGGGTGGCGCGCGATGGACGGGAACAACGGCGCGAGGTAGAGGCCCGACTTGCGGCGCATTTTCCAGGAAAAATACGAATATTTGTCTTTCGCGATGGAGAAGAAAAGGGGCGGTTGATAGGCGCTGCTGACACGCTGGTCGCCAAGCCGTGGCGCGGCGAAGTTTATGTGCAGGGTACATCTTATCCGCACCCAGTCCTTGGTCACGAGATCGCGCACGTCGTTGCGGGCGCGTTCGGTAGGGGCCCCATGCGCATCGCCGGTGCCGCCGGCGGCCTCGTCGCCAATCCGGGACTCATCGAGGGCGTGGCCGTTTTCGCTTCGCCCCACGAGGAGGCGCTCACGGAAAAAATGTGGGCTGCGATCATGCTGGAGAAGGGACTTCTGCCGAGCCTCGAAGAGCTTTTTGGCCTGAGATTTCTCACGGGAAATGCGAATCGCAGTTACACCGCTGCGGGCGCGTTCGTAATGTTCGTGAGCGAGGTTTACGGCGACCTCGCGGTGCGTCGTTGGTACGGCGGCGAAGATTTGCCGGAGGTCGCGCGCACCTCGTGGCCGCTCTTGGAAACGGCGTTTCACGGGTGGCTCGCCCGCGAGACCTTCTCCGATGCGGCACGCGGGGTGGCCCAATCACGATTCGGCGCGCCGGGTCTTGGAGCGCGGACGTGTGCCCACGTGGTGGACGCATCGCTCGCGGGAGCCGACCGCGCGTGGCGTGAGCATCGACCCATGGAGGCGCGTGAGTGCATCGACGTCGCGCGGCGTTTTGAGCCTGAAAACGCTGGATTGCAGCTTCTTGAGGCCCTCGCGGCGGGCACGCAGAATGCCGAGTCGGCGTACCTTCGCGTGGCGGCGAACGAGCGGAATTCGGCGGTCGTACGCGATGAAGCGATCGTGCGCGCGGGCGACCTCGCTTGGCGCGCAGGCCGTGGCGACGCGGCGCGGGCGCGCTACGCAGATGCCTTGGCGCGGGCCGTCGACGAGAGTCGCGTGCGTCTCCTGGAAGTGAAACGCGCGTTTTCTGGTGACCCGAGCACGCCCGTGGAAGTGCGCTCGCTGCTCACGCAAGTCGCCTTCGCGGGCGAGGCAGCGCTCGACCCGTTTCTTTTGGGGGCAGCGCTGGAACGCTGGATTTCTCCAGTCGAAACAGCGACGCATCGGGCGTTTCGCGCGCAACAATTTTTCCTCCGTGACGATTGCGAGCGCGGCGTTGAACACGCGTTTCGCGCCGACGCGCCGGAGCTTCCGCCCGCGCTCTTTCGCGCCCTGGCCCGTGGGCGCCTCGTGTGCGCGTGCCTGCGAGGCGATGTGCCGGCCGTTGACGGCGTCGTCGCGAGTCTCCGCGGACGCAGCGCGGAACTGCCCGCGGGCATTCGCGAGAGTCTCCTTCGCCTCGCCCATCGGTGCGTGTCGCCGGCGTCACCGGAGCGATAAAGTCCTTGACTCCCCGGGGCTTTTATGGGAAATACCGAGCCGCTCTGCGGGAGTAGCTCAGTGGTAGAGTGCAACCTTGCCAAGGTTGATGTCGAGGGTTCGAACCCCTTCTCCCGCTCTCAGGCCCGACCTCGGGCCGCCGGCCATCGCTGCAAGAGGCCCGAGCCGCCTCTTCGAGTGCACGCCAGAAAAAACGCCGCGATCTCCCTTGAGCCGTTAGAGCCTCCGCGCTTTTTTTTGCGGCATTGC
>CAMCKZ010000026.1 GCA_945875545.1 Polyangium aurulentum
AAACGAACGCGTTCAGCCTCGGCCCACACGTCTTCGGGATTATCAATGCGGTCGATCTTATCGAGCATTTTTCGGCGACTTTGCGCCTGCTTCGATTTTTGACCGGCGATATTCTTTCGAATAAAATCTTCGGTCTTGCCGATAAAAGCTTGCTGGCGCTCGACGACCGACCGCTCACGCTCAAGCTCCGTCTCGCGCATCTCCACGTAAGGCCCGTAGCTCACGGGATAGATTCGCATGCCGCGCGCACCGAGCTCGAACGTCTGGGTGGTCACCGCGTCGAGAAAAGCCCTGTCGTGGGAGACCACGAGGATGGCCGCGCGCTGGGCCACCAGGTGTTTTTCGAGCCAGTTGATTGTGGGCAAATCAAGGTGGTTCGTCGGTTCGTCCAAGAGCAGGAGGTCGGCGCGCTGCGCCAAAACGATACCCAATTGCAAACGCCCGCGCTCACCCCCGCTCAGCGAATCTACGGGCCGTTCGAGATCCCGCGGCGAGAAACCCAAGCTGCCCGCAAGCATCGATACGTCGCGCTCGAGGGCGTCGCCGTCGATGCGTTGATACGCTTCTTGCGCATGCCCGAGGTCGTCAAGAGCCTCGACGGTGCCCGCCGCTGCGTTCTCTTGCGCCTCCGCGAGCCGCGTGCGCATCGCGAGAACTTCTCCGTACCCCGAGAGAAACGCCTCCAGCACCGTGCCCTGCGCGACGAGTTCGTGGCTTTGCCTGTAGTATGCAACCTTCACGCCTTTGCGAACAATGGCCGACCCAGAATCGGGTACGGCCTCGCCAGCCACAATGCGCAAAAGCGTGCTTTTTCCCGCGCCGTTCGGTGCGACCATGGCGGCGCGTTCCCCGATGGCGAGGGAAAAGCTAACGTCTCGAAAGAGCTCGTCGGCCCCAAAACCATGGCGGACATTGCCCACTTGAAGCACGGTCATTGGGGGCCTTAAGTCCCCTCGGCGAGCTCGGCCTCGAGAGCAGCGAGGAGCTCTTGCGCCTTCGCCGAAACGCGCTTGGGGACGGCCACTTGGACGACGATCATGAGGTTGCCACGCCCTCGCCCGTCAAGGCTTGGTACGCCACGGCCTCGCATGGAAAACACCGTGCCCGGTGCCGTTCCTGAGGGAATTGCCAGGATCGTGGAGCCCTCGCCCGATTCTTCAAGGGTCGGAACCTGCACCGTGCCGCCCGTGACCATGGTGGGAAAACTCACCTGCGCGCGCGTCACGAGATCGAGGCCGTCGCGCTCAAATCGCGGGTCTTCTGCGACCTCGATGTCGACGTAAAGATCGCCTGGCTGAAGGCCGCCGCCGGGATGAACACCTTGCCCGGTGACCCGAAGACGTTGGCCGTTGTCGATGCCCGCGGGAAACGTCACGTTGACCTTGCGCGTGGTCTCGACGGCGCCCTTGCCTTTGCACGGCGCGCATGGGGTTTTGATCATTTGCCCCGTGCCGCTGCACCGCGCGCAAGCCGAGGCAAACATCACGAATCCGCGCTGCACATTGACCTGCCCCGCGCCCCGGCAACCCACGCACACTTCGGGCTTCGTGCCCGCTTTCGCGCCCGTGCCGTTGCACGCGGTGCACGAGCTTGGTGCCCGCACATCGACCTCGCGTTTGGCCCCGAAAGCCGCTTCGCGAAGCGTGAGATTGGCCTCCATGCGCAGGTCTGCGCCGCGCTGAGCCCGCCTTCCGCGACCGCCTCCGCCGCCGGAAAACATCTCTTGAAACAGGTCTTGCATGTGCGAAAAAACGTCGCCGGAGCCGCCTCCCCCGCCCATGCCGCCCTCAAGCCCCGCGTGCCCGTACTGATCATAAACCCGGCGTTTATCCGCGTCGTTCAATATCTGGTACGCCTCGTTCGCCTCTTTGTAGCGAGCCTCGGCCTCCGCGTCGCCCTGGTTGCGATCCGGGTGGTGCTTCATCGCCTCGCGGCGAAATGCCTTTCGAAGGTCGTCGTCGCCGGCGTCTCGGGAGACACTGAGCACTTCGTAATAATCACGCTTTTCGGCCATCGTCGTTGTTCATGCCCGCGAACTCCAGCAGCGACAAGGCCGCCTCGGTCGGGGAAATGCCGGCCAACGTAGGCGCAGACTCCCCCATGTCAATGCTCGAAGACGCAGCTTCGTCCACAGCCTCGACGATTCGTCGTACTCGTGCACGCAACGCCTGGATTTCTACTGACAATATATCGGCGCGCGCGCGCGACTCAAGAAGACTGCGCACAAGCCCTCCCTCATCCGCCGCGAGCGAAGGACTCGCAAGGACCGCGCCCGGCCGCACCCGCCAGGAGTCCGCGCGAAGCCATCGCTGAAACTCTCGTTGGCCTCGACGCAGCGTCGCGAGCTCGCTGGTCACGTCGCGGAGTCTGCTCTCGCGGTCCATGATTTCGGCAGCGGACATGACCTCGAATTCCGCGAGCGCCTCGTTAAGGAGCGCCGCGTGCGCGCGAAGATCGTCGGCGCCATCGAGCTGAATTGCCGCCTCGCGCTCCACATTTTTTCGAGCCACTTCCGACGTGTGAAGTCTTGTTTCGAGACGCAAACATGCGTCATCGGCCTCGACGCGCGCCGCGTCCGCCGCGGCTATTTCCTCAATAAATCGCGCGCGTTCGGCCAGGGCCATGGGTGATTCTATCACGCGCGGACGGTCTTTTCCCGCGAGCGCTTCAAGGCGCTGCAAGTGGGCGGGCACAGCTCCCGCCAACGCGCGATCGAGGTGGGCTGTGAGAGCCTCGATCTCGACGCGGAAACGATCGTTCTGCGTCTCGGAGGCGCGTAGCGCGGTCTCGCGAAGATCGATCGTGTCGCGCAAATCGGACCGCTCTTCGCGTAACTTATTCGCGGCCAGGTCCGCCGCCGCAAGGGCCTCGCGGACTTCGGAAACCGCGGCCTCCGAAGGTCCGTCACCGGCGGTAGGTGCAGTATACACGCGAGCCATCGCCGCGAGCTCCGCGGGCACTTCGAGGAGCAGCGCGGGCTCGGGCGCGCGGGGCTTCTGCGAGGCAATTGCCAGGAAACTCTCTACGACAGCCCGGGAGGTTTCCAGCGGGTGCACGAGGAACTCGCCGAGGCCGCCGGGGGCCCCAATGGGCGCAACCAACATGCCGTGAAACGACGCGAGACCCCGCAAGTCGATCCATGCAAACTGCACGGATAGAAGTTCAGCGAGTTCGTGGAGCGAGAAGGCCCCTTCGTCATCGCTTGGATGCTGGCCCGTTGCGCGAGTGGCTCCGAGGACCAAAACGCCGCTAGCCCCGAGGAGACGCCGAAAGCGGCCTAGCCACGCGGAAGGATCGCCGAGGGCTGCGAGTTCATCGACGACAACGAGGTCGAACGCCCCCTCGCGCACATCAAATTCGCCCGCGGGAAGATCGCGCACGAGCAGCGTGCGATCCAAACGAACGGGCACCGACTGGCGATCGCGGTCGCTCGCGTAGTGGTGAACGGATCGGGCGCCGGCGCGAAGCAATCCGTGAGGAATTTCGCACAGACCAGGGCCGATCACGGCGCACCGGCGGTCGGCGCAATAGGCCTCGCTCATCGCCAAAACGGAGCGAGAGAGAGATGCCGTGGAGGGGGAGGCCAGCATGCGCAGGAACGTCGACCCTACCAAGTCAGCGCGCAAGTCCGCGGGCAATTTCGCACGAAAAAAAAGGCGCGCCCCGGTCGGAGCACGCCTTTTCTTCTGTCACGAAAGTGACCGCTACTCGGCGTCCTGCGACGCTTGCGCAAACGCGTCTGCGCCAGGTGTTACCGTATCCATGTCGTTGTTGTCGTTGTTGTCGTCTGCGTCGTCGTCATCGTCGTCGGCCGCGGCGACGGGCTGGTTAAGAATCGGCAGACGTCGCTTACTGACCGGGCCTTCTTCGACGAAATCGCGCAGCGAATGGCCCTCAGTGATGGCCTCGAGTTTCGCGAGAGCCTTGACCTCGACCTGGCGAATGCGTTCGCGGGTGAGGTTCATGATGGCCCCAACCTCTTCGAGGGTCGCACCTCCGCGATCCGAAACGTCGAGGGAGCAGGACTCTTTCATTTCCCACACTTCGAGGTCGGGGAAGTTGAGTTTGATGGCGCCTGTGCGCGACGAAACGTCGAGAAAAAGGTGCTGTTTGCAGGAAACAAATGGGCAAGGGCGAATGCCATTGACGCACTCTTCGCGGCTGCGCGGCCGCTCCACACCCTCCACGTCGGGGTACAAAACGCGGCCCATTTCGAGCTCGCGCTTGGTCATGCGCTTGATGCTGACCGTGCGCGCACGCACCGCCCTCTTGCGGCGTGATCGACGTTGCTCGCGCGTCAGTTGCTCTTCGACTTCCTTTATTTCCACTACTTCTGCAGTCGCCATCATCGTCATGAAAATTTTCCTCCCGGTGCCAGAGTCGGCGTTGTCAACTTCTCGCGGGAAATAAGGATCAACGAAGCGGTATCGAACCGCGCCGGAGCCACTCTTCCCCCTTGTTCACCTAAGCAAACGACCTGATTTTATTGGTCTTTTACCAGATATGCCCACCGCCCATGTCAGCGCCTCGCGAACATGCAGCGTGTCGAAGACCCGAGATCTGAGGCTCGCGGAGTTTTCCGGTCGGGACCGGACAGAAAGGGAAGGACCCACTCGGGGCGGGATTCAAGCGTTGGCCGAAGTGGCCGCGACGTCCGCTTTGGCCGAGGGCTTTAGGTGGGGCGGCTGGCACCCCTTATGCCTCGGTCATGACAACAATTTAGGCTGGTGAGAACGGCACCTGGGGTGCCTCGCCTCATCAACGTGTCGTCAAGATACGCGAGGAGTTTTCCATCGGTCAACGCACGCATTCGCTATTTTTTTGCACATGTCCATGATGGATTCCATGCCGAGGTTTCCGGTGCACGGTATGCCAAACAATGTCCTACCCAATGGGGCTGCGGCTGGGGTCGTGGCGCAGTGTGAGGCTACGCGGCGACGCCCCCCAAGGAGAAAAAATGGGTGCTCTTTGCACCAAAGTTGGCGTTTGCACGAAGACCCAACGAGCCCGCTTTCCTAGGACAATTCCAGGTCACGATCATCCTGACGAACGCCACTCGGCGCGGAGGCATGCGAACATTTTGCGTGTAGAGCACACAGATGTCGGGCGGGCGAGCATGGGAAATACTTGCGCGATTGGGCACGCGTCGAAGGCGCCGCCAGCGCGCAGCCAGGAATTCTCCTGCACGGGCCCCCGCTGGTCTCCCACGCGCGGCTCTCATTCATGCAAACTACACGGGAGTTTTTTCGCCTGCTGCGACCCTCTCGCCGCGGCGCCGCGGCGCTGTGACGCGCTCGCCGGGCGCGGCGCGTGTGGCAGCTTACGGCGTCGCGAATTGGCGGCACTCGGCCACGTGAACGCCTTTTCCGCGGCGCACGCACTCGTTGAAAAAGTGCGTGGCTTCTGCATGTTTTCCTTGAGCTTGGGCCGCTGCCCCGAGCACAAGCCACGCCTCCGCCTGCGCGGGATCGCCCTGCACCACGGCCTGAGCCTCGATCATCGCGCTGACAAAATTACCTTGATCGAGAAAGAGCTTCGCGCGGTCAAGACGACCAGGTGGAAGTTTCACGGCGGGCACCGGACTCGGAAATGCGGGGCGCGCCGGGGCTGGGGCGGCCACAGGACGGGCCGCAGCATCGACCGCCGGGGCCGTGAGCGCGGCGGCGGGAGAGGCCTCCACGACGCGGGCTGCGCTGCCGTCATCGCCCGCGGTTGCCTCGATTGCCTCGGCGGGCACGGGCGGCACCGGAACCTCTTTATCGGCGAATGTATCGGCGGTTACCGCGGGCACATGTGCCGGAGCGGCAGGCGTGGACTCGGACACCCTCGGGAGGGCCGCAGCCGGTGATTGAAGGCTCTTGATGGCCATCGCGGCAAAGACCACGGCGGCCGCAATACCAATCATTCCAACTAGATACATAGCCTTCGCCGTCGCGGATTTGACCGCCGATGGCGAGGGCCGGAGCCGGTCTTCTGCGGCCTGACTTGCCGCGAGGGCCGCCTGGGACTCCTGCGCCGCTTTGCGAAATGCGGCATCGAGGGCAGCCTTCGCCGGCGTCTCGACGGAAATCGGGGTGCCTCGTTCCGGGGCGCTTTCGGAGGCCTCCGACGCGTACTCGGCACCGGGTGCCATGGGCGTGGGCGAATAGCCTGCCGACGACGCCTGTGGGTCGCCTGTGGCCCCGGATGCGGCCCCAGATGCGGCCCCAGATGCGGCGGCGGGGGCAGCGAAAAGGCCCCGGGGCGTTGACGCGCCAATGGGGCCCGTCGAGGCACCCAGAGACTGCACATTTCCATCAGCGGAGCCGGATGGCGCGGACGCCGGCGCAGCGTTCGCGTGGGTGGGCGCGTCGGTCTCAAAAAGCGAGGCTGCGGTCGGCGTGGCGTGCGTCACTTGAGGAAGCGCGACGGGCGTAAACCGCGACACGAGGGCCATGCTCGGAGGTGAAACGTCGGCGAGTTGCGACGACGAACCGGCGGCCCGCAGTGCGCCACCTTGCGCAAAACGCGCGAGGGTGCGTGCGGTGGAGGCGTCGTCGAAGGGCGATGCGTCGAGGATGGCGTTGATGTCTCGGACGCCATCGATCAGCGCCAACAACGCGTCGAGTTCGGGGCTTGGCTGAGGAACAATTCGCGAGGCCATAAAGCGCTCAAGTTCCATCGGCACGCCCGCCTTCGGGAGCAGGATAATTGCAGCAGATACCGTGCTCGCCATGCGTTCGCTTTCCGCGAACAACTCTTCGATCGGGCGCTGCATGAGGGCGTCGCCGAGGACGCTGCCTTCGGCCACAACCACATTGCCTTCGGCCCAGCCGAGAAGCCGTGCGAGAGCTTCTTCGCCACGCAACGCAGCGACCTCCACGTCGATCACGAGGCCGTCGCGGACGTAAACAGACCCGGTGCCGCGAGGCCCCTCAAAGCGAATGGTGCCGCTGGCCTTGCGGCCAAGCAACGCCGCGAGGCACGATCGCAGGGGCACATCTTGCAGAAATCCGCGAGCCTGGTGAACGCGCCCTGCACGCAATGCGGCCAATTGCGCGATGAACGCGAGGCGACGAAGGTCTGCTGCAATTTGTGCCACGGGCGTGGAAAAAGGCCGGGATGAAAGCCCGTCGGGCCCCTCGCCGGTGCCCACAAATAAGCCTTGCACCCAGGGCCCCGGCATCGCCGGCGACAAATGCGATACCGAGCCGTCGACAACGACCACGGCAAACGGTGCGTCGCGCAGCAGGGCTTCGAGTTCGCCGCCATTTCGCAGGGAAGATATCGTCCAGCCGTTGGCCTGGAGAGGGGCCAAGAAGGCGGAACGAACGACGTCGCTGCGAACAAAAGCGTGAATGGGCGTGGTGCTGTCGTCGGTCGTCGTCATCAAAAAGCCTCGGTGAATGCAGCCCTAGCAAGGGCGTTCGAAAAGTGCGCTGCGCAGCAAATCGTCAAGGAATCCATCGCGCTGCGTGTGCCGCAGAAAGCGTACGATGGGGGAACTCCATCTTCTTGCTGCGAAGCAAACCGGAAGGTCGCGAATGGGGGTGGTGCTCGTCGAAATACGGACCCTCTTACGTCAAACAATCGTGCCTCAAACAGCCCTAAATATGGCGGTGCGAGCGTTTCCCGGGGCACCCTTAGCCGCGCAACTCAAACTCCGACAGGACCGATTCACCTCGAATGTGTGCCGGGAAACGCAGACGCTCCCAAAGCTAGTGAAGTCGGAGGCAGGCCTGTTTGAGAAAAGAGGGCTCTGTATTTCGACGACGACAAACCCCATCCTATCCCATTTTGCTTCGCACAATGGGGATGGGTCCCCGACGATTTGGGGCGGTTCCGCGTTTAACAGCGGCCACCGAGCGCTTCTACGGGGCAGCCTCACTGCAAAATTATCGCGGCGCTCGGGCCCTGTGGTGACCCGACTTTTTCGCTACGGTGAGCCGCATGGTGCCCGCTGATTTGGAACTCTCGGCCCTCGGGCGAAAGCTGCTCGACCCCGCCTCGCCCCTGCCCCTGCGCTTGCTCGCAGCCCGCGGCGCTGCACCGGCGGTGGCCCAGGGCGAGATTCTCGTCTTGGCCATTCTCTTGCGCGAAGATCCCGAGGTCGCCGTTCAAGAGGCCGCCTCCCTTTTTTGCGCAAAAGCAGGAAAATCGCACGTGGATGCGGCGGTAAACGGCTCCCGTTCCCCCGCAAGCCTGCGCCTCGTCGCCGGAGCATGCAGCCTCGATGCAGACTGCACATGCTCCATTTTTCGGCATGCATCCGCGACCGACGAACTTCGCGCCGAGCTTGTGCAGAATGCAAGTATCGATACGCTGGATCGGCTCATCACCCTTGACGCAATTCTCGCGCTGAGTCCCCTCGCCGTGCAGGCCCTGGCAACGCACTTGTTGGCGTCGGCGGCGGTGCGCAATCGGTGCCGCGAACTAGCTGCACAATACAACATGGTGTTGACCCCAGCGACGGCGACAGAGGTCGTCGCCCCTCCCGACGCGCCCCTTGTCGAGGGCGAATCGCTGGCCGCCGATACAGCGATTGACGCGGTTATTTCCACGCTTTTTGCGGCGCTTGCCGGTCCTGAAAGCGAAGAAGGGAGCGAGGTCGCAGAGGCAAAGCGCGTACTTCCTCTTGCCAAATTTCTTGAAGGACTTTCGATCGCTCAAAAGATTCGTCGGGCCACGGTGGGCTCCGCGGAGGAGCGCTTGATCCTCGTGCGCGACAGCAACCGCCTCGTGGCGGAGGCCGCGATCACGAGCCCACGCATTCAAGAAAATGAAGTGATTCGCATTGCGGGCAACCGCGGCGTTGCCACCGACGTACTTCGCCGAATTGGCGACAGCCGCGAGTGGATGAAGTCTTACCCTATCAAGGTTGTGCTCGCGCAGAATCCGCGAACGCCGCTTCCCATGGCGCTGCGCCTACTGCCGATGCTGCGCGGGTCCGACCTCAAACGCATTGCCATCAGCCGCTCGGTGCCCACCGCCGTCGCCCAGGCCGCGAAGCGCGAGGTCCAGAAAAAGCAGGACTAGAACTGTGCCGGGAAACGTCGCGCGGACTCAAAAACGCGCCCCGTCCTTCGTTCACGCGCGAGATGCTCTGCGGCCGGGGCCATCCTAGGAATGAATCCACCAAGGTTGCCCTGTTCGCACACTGCGCGTAGCGTTCTCGCGATGAGCACCCCATGCCCCGCAGCAGAACAGCGTCGCCTCCTCGACGACCCTCAAGGAATCGAAGCGGCTTGGGCGGGTTTCAAAAATGGCGGCGTCGTCACGTGCCCCAACACCGGTGCGCAACTCACACTTTCCGTGGACGGCTCGCCGGGAACTTACCGTTTGGTCTGCGGCGGCTGCGGCTTTCCCTCGCCGTGGTTCAACGCCGGGCCCGCAGGAATTACGCTCCGCGACGGCCCATCGCGTAGCTCCAAATTCTAGGTCAATGCACGCGTGGGCGACCCGCGCGTCACCGCGCGCAGCGCCACGGCAACCTCCGCGAGCGGCAGCCCAACGACGCTCGTGTACGACCCCTCGATGGCGCGCACAAACGACGCAGCCCCTCCTTGGATACCGTATGCGCCTGCCTTGTCGCGCGGCTCACCCGTCGCCACATACGCGGTAATTTCCTCGGTTTCAAGCTCTCGAAACCACACGGTCGTCGTCACCGTCTGCGCGTGAACCACCGCGTCGTTTGACGCGTGGGCCAAAAGAAATCGCGTGCGCACCTCGTGCTCTTGCCCCGCCAGGCCCGCGAGCATGCGCTTTGCGTCGTCGTCGTTCAGCGGCTTTCCGAGCACGCGATCGCCCAAAACCACAATCGTATCGGCGACGATCACGAGGGTTGGCTCCAGCCCCGGGGCCGCATCGGGCCCTGCCATTTCTCGCACGCGCATGCACACCGCGCCGAGCTTGGCCATGGTGATGCGTGCATGATACATGCTTGCCGGTTCATCGGGAAATTGACCTTCGTCGACATCCGCCGCAACCACCGTGAAGACGACGCCAAGCCTCTCGAGAAGCTCACGGCGCCGAGGAGATGCACTTCCGAGAATCAGACGAGGGGCCATCGTTCGGCGTTATTCCATCGGCCTCGCATTGCGATAAAATACGCATTTTATCAAACACTTTGCTGCACAAGCTCTCGCATCGGCGGGAACCTCATGACTAACGTAAGCCCATGACGCCTGCGCTCTCGCCCTTCCTCCACCCGTTTGCACGCCCCGCAGCCCCACCCGAAACATTTGTGCGCTTTGTTCGCGGCGAGGGCGCTTACGTTTGGGACGACGCGGGCAAGCGTTACATCGATGCCATGGCGAGTCTTTGGTACTGCGCGGTCGGCCACGGGCGCGCCGAAATCGCCGACGCCATTCGCGCGCAGGCCGCCACCCTCGCGGGTTACCAATGCTTCGATCGCTTCACGAACGAGCCCGCCGAAGCGCTCGCCGCAAAAGTCGCTGCGATTGCGCCCATGCAGAATGCACGTGTTTTTTTTACGAGCGGGGGCAGCGAGAGCGTTGATACGGCGATCAAGATTGCGCGCGTAACCTCGCATATCGCTCAAAAACCAGGAAAAACGATCATCATCAGCCGTGAACCAAGCTACCACGGCGTGGCCTACGGAGGCCTGACGGCCACGGGTCTTGCGCCCAATCGCGAAGGTTTTGGGCCGCTCCTTCCCGACGTCATTCGCGTTCCCAAAGACGATCTCGCAGCCCTAGACGCCGTGCTTGATCGCGAAGGCGATCGGGTAACGGCCATTCTCACCGAGCCCATCATCGGTGCCGCTGGCGTGTTTCCGCCGCAATCCGGGTACCTTCAAGGCCTTCGCGAGAGGTGCGACCGCATCGGTGCCTGGCTCGTGTTTGACGAGGTTATTTGCGGCTATGGTCGCCTCGGCGAGTGGTTTGGCGCGCAGCACTTTGGCATCGAACCCGACATGGTCACCTTCGCAAAAGCCATCACCAGCGGGTATGTGCCCCTCGGCGGCGTCATCGTTGGGCCCAAGGTTCGGGCCGTCCTTGAGAGCCAATCCGACTTCATTTTTCGTCATGGCTACACGTACAGCGGCCATCCCACGGCCTGCGCCGCGGGCCTTGCGAACCTCGCCATCATGGAGCGCGAGGGGCTCGTCGGAGCCGCCAAGACGATGGGGGCACACCTCGAAAAAGGCCTAAAAACCCTCGTAGATGGCGACCGCGTCAAAGAGGTGCGCGGAGGCGTCGCGGTGTGGGCGCTCGGCCTAACGCCGGCCCTTGACGCCCTGAAACTTCGCGACGTCCTCCTCGACGAAGGCATCATCGTGCGCCCCATCGGGCCCGCCACCATCGCCTACTGCCCGCCTCTCGTCACGAGCCCCGACGACATCGACGCCATCGTCGACGGAACGCGACGCGCCATCGCACGCATGTAAACTGCACGAAAGCAGTCTCGCGCATGCAAACTACACGCATAACCGCGGGCCGCGACCGGTGCGGAAAACTCAAAAAAAGGGCCCAAGAGCGCGTGCTCTCAGGCCTCTTTTCTGGGGCATTTGCCTCGGTTAATTGACCGCCACGCTCTTACGCGAGGCCCTTGACGAGGGCTGGGACCGCTTGAAAAAGATCGGTCACAAGACCGTAATCGGCCACCTGAAAGATGGGCGCCTCGGGGTCTTTGTTGATGGCCACAATGACCTTGGAGCCCTTCATGCCCGCGAGGTGCTGAATGGCACCGCTGATACCCACCGCGACATAAAGATTGGGGGCCACGATGCGCCCCGTCTGGCCAACCTGAAGCTCCGGCGCGGCGTAACCGGCGTCGCAGGCCGCTCGGCTCGCGCCCACGGCCGCACCGAGGAGACTCGCCAGCGGATCGAGGACTTGGGCGAACTGCTCTTTCAAGGCCCGGCCGCCGCTCACAATCACCCGCGCTTCGCCCAAATCGGGCCGCTCGCTCTTGGTGGATTCAAGCGAGAGGAACTCCACACGCGCCGCCGCTGCATCGGCGGGTTGAACCGCGACGGTTTCGGTGGCGCTCGCCCCGCCCGATGGCTCCGCGGCGCCAAATTCGCTTTGCCGTACGGTAACCACATGTATTGGCGTAGTGATAGAGCACGATGCGTACGCATTGCCCGCAAAAACAGGACGCCTGTAGACGAGTTTGTCGCCCTCGACGCGGACGGCGCTGAGGTCTGCGGCGTACCCCGCGGAAAGCTTCGCGGCGACGCGTGGGGCCAAGTCTTTTCCGAAACTTGAAGCCGTGGCGACAATGACTTTGTAGCCCTTGCCGATGGCGGCAACCGTCGGCGCGAAACGCTCGCAGATGTAGTTTGCAAGCGATACGTCGTCGGCGACGAGTATTTTTTGCGCACCAAACGCCACGACTCCGGCGGCGGCGCTGGCGGCACCTTGGCCCATGACCAAAATGTCAAAGGGCTGGGAAATTCCTCGCGCGAAGGTGACAGCGCTCAGCGTCGAGCGGCGAACCTTGCCCTCATGGAGCTCGGCGATAACGAGTGTATGGCTCATGTGCGACCTCTTTTCTCAGGCGTTGTCAAACAACACGGGCTTCGTTGCGGAGCTTGTCGACGAGTTCCGCCACATCTTTCACTTTGATGCCCGCCTTGCGCGGCGGAGGCAGTTCATGCGTGGTGTAAGCAATCTTGGCGGCGGCGTCGGAGACGAGCTCGCTCAGCTTGAATTCCACCATCGGCTTCTTCTTTGCCGCCATGATCGCCATGAGCGCCGCGAACCGAACGCCGTCGGCATATGTGTGTGTTGGCGAATGCTTGGACGATACGCTCGTGGGAGCGACGATGCGCAAGTCAACGGAAACGACCGCGGGCAAGGTCACGCGCAAGGTAAGCGTGCCGCCATCGACCTCGCGGCCAACCAAAAGAGCCGTGTCGCCTTCGGATTTGATGGTGCCGGCGAAGGTGGCTTGCGGCCATCCGAGGTACTCGGCGAGCAGCTGGCCGACCTGGTTGGAGTCGCCGTCGACGGCCTGTTTTCCCACGAGAATGAGGTCGGGCTTCTCTTTTTCGACCACCGCGCGAATGGCGCGCGCGACCACGTCGCCGTCGAGGTCGTCGTCGGTGGCATCGATGCGAATCGCGCGGTCGGCACCGGTCGCCAGTGCGCCGCGAAGCTGGGTCTCAGCCTCTTTCGGGCCGACGGTGAGAACAATTACCTCGCCGAGGCGAACCTTCGTGCTCGCGCCGTTTTCGGTCAAGCGTAGGGCGGTTTCGACCGCGTATTCGTCAAACGGATTTGGCTTCCACTGCATGCCCGTGGTGTCGAGCTTGCCGGCGGTGACCTTCACTTTGTTGGCGTTGTCGGGGTCGGCGACTCGCTTGAGCGGAACGAGGATCTTCACGCGCATCTCCTTCGGCTGGAAAACTGAATGACGATTCAGTCGAAGGATGTCGCGTAGTCGCTTCGACGCAGGGTGTCAATGGGGACCCTCTAAAAAAGGCGGCACCCTGTCTTTCGAAAGGGTGCCGGAACACAGAGGATCATGAGCCGAGTCCTGTTCCGCTGCGAAATCGCTCGCGCAACGGTGACGATCATTCCTCTAGGCCCCCGGTTACCCGAGGGCTCGAGCAGCCTACCCACAAGCTCGAACGGGCCGTTCTCAAACGCTTGCCTACGTGACTTTGCTTCCAATGGGGTTTGCCTTGCCGTTCCCGTTGCCGGGCCCGCGGTGAGCTTTTACCTCACCCTTTCACCCTTACCGCGCGTCAACGAGTTTCACGTGAAGCGCGGCGGTCTTCTCTCTGTTGCACTTTCCTCGGCCTTGCGGCCACCGGGCGTTACCCGGCATTGCGCCCTGCGAAGCTCGGACTTTCCTCCCGCGGCAGAAGCCTGCCGCCGGCGAACGTCGATCCCCATGTTCGCCGAGGAGATGAGCACGACAGGGCGATCGCCGCAAGGCACCGCGGCGACTTGCGCCTACCGCGTGTTGGAAACAGAAAGGACCAGCGGCATTCTATTCGCGGTAACCTCCCGACGCATGTCCGCCAGCGCGAGCACGAGCACCCAAACCCTTCGCGAACATTTTCAAGCACGGCGGCGCATCGGTGAGCCGTACCCTTGGGAAAAAGCAGTCGAAGCGACGCGATGTCTGGCCATCGAATTGGCCCTCCGTTTGGCCTCTCGCGGCGACGCGAACGTACCATACGTGTATCCTGCAAGTATTTCGTTTGAGTCATTGGAGAGGTGGTCGCTGGTCGATGGCGCGAGCTTTCCAACCGTCGAACGCGATGGCGATCGCGATCAAAGTTGCGTCGCCCCGGAGCTTCTCAACGGCGAGCGCACGGCCACCGAGGCCTCGGCCGTCTACGCGCTGGCCGCCACGCTTTACGAGGCTGTCACGGGCTTTGGCGTAGGCCCCGCGATGGCGAGGCCGTGCGACGTGGTACCCGATCTTCCGTCGCGCGTTGAGCTTGCCTTGGCGCGCGCCCTCGTCGCCGATGCGGTGCACCGCGTGCCAACCCTCGCGCGTTTCGCCGACGAACTTGGGGGTAACGGCGCGGGCGCGAGTGTGCCGCCGCCGAGCGTGGAAATCGACGTAGACGTGCGTTCGAGCATGATCGCGCTGGAGGCTGCCGCGAACTCGTTGCCCGCCAGTGTTCGCATTTCCACGAGCGGTTGGTCCGTCGCCGACGCCGAAGAACTCGGGCCACCATCGATGCTGCCCGTGAGCGAGGCCGAGCGTCTGGCCGCACTGAAGGCGCGGCTCGAAGCCGACCGTCGCCCTCGTTACGTGGTCGTTAAACGCGGAATTGATCACGGGCCATTCTCCGCTGTGGAGCTCTTGCAGCAACTTGCAAAAGGCAGTTTCGTGGCGACCGACGTGCTGCGAGACGACCTCGGTGGGCACAAAAAACCCATCGGTGAGTGGAACGAATTCAAGGATTTTGCCACGCATGCGGCCCTTGCGGCCACCGAGCGTCGTGACGCGGAAGCCGTCGCCACAGTGGCCCGAAAAGAAGATGTACAACGCAAGCAATCGGTCGGCGGCGGCGTCTTGGTGCTCGCAGGTCTCGCGGTCGTGGCATGCGCCGTGTATTTTGTGCGGCGCGGATCAGCGGTCGAAACGGCCTCGGCGGTGCAAGACGAAGGCGCGTCGAGCGTCGACGTGGAGGGCGCAATCAAGGGCAAAGAGCGCAAGCGCCGATCACAAAACGGAGGCGGGTCTGGCGCGGGTTCGGGCGGTTTTGCCGGGGGCGGTCTGAGCTATGAGCAGGCCTTGAACGGCAACGTTGAAGCGATGGATTTCGAGCATAAAGCCGGCCCAGATCTCACCGACTCGCAGCTCAAACGCCCCCTCGACAACGCGTCGTTCATCGACGGCTGCGGCCTCTCGGGCTCGGCCCATGCCACGGTGAAAGTCGCGATCAAGAACGGTCACGCCCTCGGCGTTTCCGTGACCACGAATCCGCCGAGCCCCGGTGCGGGAGCGTGCATCGAAGCACACGTCCGCCGCCTCGAGTGGCCGTCGAATCCGAAGATGGACTCGATGACCGTGAACTATTGAGGCGGCCGGCACCCGCACTACTCTTACGCGGTATGTGTTTCGTATTACTGTACTAGTACGATGGATATCTAGGAGTAATAAAGCTTGCCAAGCCGCGCCTCGACGACATCCGCCGGGTCAGGCTTTTGCCACAGAATTACCGCGGTGAGCGCCAAGACAACCGACTCGGCCACGAGTACCGAGGGCACGGCTTTGGTGCCGGCAAAAGACGCCTCCAGGAAACGAAACGCGGCCTGAAACCCGATGGCGGAAAATGCCCCGTCGTCGAGACGCCATAGTTCCACGGCAACGAGCGCCAACGCGCCCTCGCGAAGCAAGACTTCAAGATGGTCTTCGCCGAGACCAAAGGCCCACGCACAGCCCGCCAAAGCCGCCACCACAGACACCATCGGACGCGATAGAATACCTGCAAACCCTCTGCGAATCATGCCGCGAAGGAGTATCTCGTCCCGGGCACCGGCGAGGAGTAATTCGAGGGCGCCCAGCAGGGCACCGAACCCGACAAGGCGACCGAGATCGAGGTCAACCCCGAGACCCATTTTCGCCGCCACCCCCGACACCGAGGCCGCCACGGCACCGATCGCAAAACCACGGCCCATGTATTCTGCAACATCGCGGACACCCGCCACGGGCCGGTAAGCGGAGGCCCACGGAACCGCCATTTTGCCCGCCATAAATTCGGCGGCGAGGAGTTGAAGGCCGAGGGCCACCAGTGACCGCTCCGCGGCGAATACTGAGCAAAACGCCAGACCCGCGCTCAGTACGCCGACGGCGACAACCGTGCGATTCGCGTCCGCGACAAGGTCTGGAGCTTTCATAGGCGACGCTTTACGCGAAGGTCACGAGCTTGGCGCGGGCCTCGACGGTCGCCCCCAATTGGACGTGAACCGATTGAACCACGCCGGGCCCCTTGGCCTTCACTTCGTTCTCCATCTTCATCGCCTCGACGACGAACAACGGTTGCCCCGCCGCGACCTCTTGCCCCACCTCGACGAGGATTTTGATGACCCGCCCGGGCATCGGTGCCTTCACAATTTTTTCGGCGCTGGCGCCCATGCTGCCGCCTGCCGCGGCCTCCAAGCGGTCACGCTCGCTCTCGACCCGCACGTCGGTGCGAATGCCACGGGAGACCACAAATCGCTCGCTTCCCGCGCCTTCGAGCACGAGGTCGACGACCTTGCCATCAACGATGTACGTGTGGCGACCGCCTTGGGAAAACACCTCCACGGGCACGAGCCTCTCGCCAACGCGAACACGGATTTCCGTCGAGGTCGTGGAGCCGACGTCGTCGATCACGCGCTCGCCGGTTTGGCCTTGGCCCGGAAGATTCACGAAGGTCCGCATGGCCCTCTCTTGCCACGTTCTTGCGTGGGGTTGAAGGGCGGCCCGCAACCCCTCGTGGACGGCACCTCGCCCGCCCTGGGATTGGAGCGGTTTTCGGCCCGCCGCCCTCGGTGCGAGAGCCCGGGCCGTCCCTCATTGGTGAAGGAAATCGCAGCTATTCGTCGCCAAACACCCGTGGGAACCGGGGCGCGAGAGGTACAAGAGCTCCGTCCCGCCGGTGGCAACGAAACGCGCGATGAGATTCTCGTAATAGGTCACCGCGTCGAAGGCTTGGCACGCGTTCCCCGCCTCCCACGAATGTTGCCCCGTAGGGCTCATGAGCGCCCCAACATGGGCCAGGAGCGGCTGCCCCCCGAGGACACCCTCGGCGTCGGTGTAAAGGCTCTTGCTGAGGGTTCGTGGGCGAAATGCCCGCACCAAGTCATCATCGCCCCTCGCCTCAATCGTGATGTCGCGGGCCATTCTCAAGGGGTACACGGGTCTTTGCTGGTCATAGCCAGCGCGTGATTCATCAATAAAATCGGGATCATAGAGTGTAGCGCGGCAGGTCGCCTCGCTCCGCATGGGGGCCGTCGTACACCGATCCAAGAAGGCCTCATTGGCGGAACACCGCGTTCCCGCCGGCGTGCGCCAGAAGCGAGACACGCCCTCGAGAACGAACTTTTCGCGAAGAATTTCGTCGGGCGATTTGCCCCAGATCATCTTGATCGAGGATGGCACAGCCCAAGACACATACTCGGAAATACGTGACGCATCCGACGCATGAATGAAGGGTATTGCTCCGGCAATCCGTGCAAAGTGCACGCTGTTGGCAGCGCCCAATTCATCGTCTCCGAGGGTGGCGACGTTCAACAAGGCGCGCTTCGCCATAGGCCTGCCGAGCGGGCCGTTCATGGGCTTGATGACGTAAGCCTGGGCGTAGTTTGCGGGATCGGCCGCATCGAGCAGGTGGGGTAAAAGGCTCAGAAAGCGCCGCAGTTCCGGGGTCTGACGACGAAGGCCCAAGCCGTCTTGCGGCGACGTAAGGCGCGAGCCCACGGGAAAGAGAGCCCGATGAAATTGCTGGCAGCCCTTCGCCTCGGAGCACGCCGCCACACCCGCGGCCGAAGGTTCAGTCGCGCCGGAGCGAGGCGCCGCACTGACCTCCCACGTGTTCACGGTCGCAAGCCGCGACGCCCCGGCTTTGAGGGCGCAAGTCGCGAAAGAAAGTGCCACCGACGGGTCGCGGTAGATCTCGACCGACAGCGGGTCACCGGCTGAAGTCGCGATGGGCACGTGCACGAGACCGGCTCCGTCGCTGCGCGCGCAACGGGCAAGCCCATTTTTCAAATTGCGAACCACGAAAGTAGCCCTTGGCGGCGCGCGATCGTCGCCCACGCACGCAACCTCTACCTCGCCAAGCCCTGACAATTCGCTGACCACAAAGCGCAGTGAGCGTTGCCCGACCGCGCAGCGTGTTCCGCCGTTCGCGCCCGAGGGCGGCACGTCTTCGGCCCGCACCGTCACCAGTATTGGGGTCAGAAGCTGCGCGGCCACCATCTGAGAAACGGACCTTCCAGCGCCGTCCGCGAGGCCCGCCGTGCCCGCGATGGCAACAGCGACTTTCACATGCTCATCGACCGCCCCCGCGAGCTGCGCAACCGCCGCGCCGAACGACTGACCCACGAGGGCCGCGGGCGCGTGTGCCCCGTCGATGTCCACGACACCGTCTCCGTCAAAATCGCCTGCGAGACTCTTTGTTGCAGTCTGCACATATGGCGATGGCGCGAGGGTTTTTCCATCGAATGCGCGAAGCACGCGGATGAACTGGAGCTCGTCTACGACCCCTTGCCGAAGCACGTCGCGCCCGTGCAAACCCCGCAGAGAGAACGCGTCGCCGCCGGATTCGCGCACGCCGTCGTCGTTCGTGTCGCGGGCGCGGCTCGTCTCGAAGGCCGCGAGCATCGGCGCCAGGCAGGCGTCCGTGACAAGCGACGTGGCCGCCGCCGTCGCCGCCGCACCAAGCACGAGACCGTGACTGGGAAGGTCAAACGCACCAAGGGCAATGCCCTGCCGGGCCATCGCGCCGGCGTGAAAGAGCATGGCCTCGGCGGGAAGCCCCGTGCCGCTGTTCCAAACGGCGACCGGAAAAGGTTGCTTGGCGCGGGCCGTTTTTTTCGGCACGGTGAGCCAAAACTTCACGCGATCGGCCACGGGCGACGCGGTACCCGCGAGGTAATTCACTCGAAAATGTGAAAATGGGTCCGCAAGCGCCGGGTCGCCGAAAAACTGCGGCGAGGCGAAGGTTCCGACCACAAAATGGTCCACCTCCGCGAGGTTCGCCATCAGGTCATCAAGCTGCGTGCCGCCCACACCGAACAGCTGCTGAACGAGCCCGCGCGCTGCTCTTGAAAAGTCGACGAGGCTCACCGTGTACGGCCTCGCCCAAAGTTCTCTGCATTCTACAGGTACATTTGCCGGCAAGGGCGACGGTACCCGGACGGGCTCGGTCCGCGACCTCCCAACGAGGGGAAAGAGGCTGTGCACGGGCTTGTACGCGTCTGCGAGCCACGCAAAGGGCCCCGCCGCACTTAGCCCATCGCGCAAAAGCCGAAGGTCTTCGGACTGCGGGCCGGTCGTGAAACTCCAAGCAAATGCCACGTGGGCGAGCCCGGTGCCGGCGAGGTCGCCGAAAAACCGCGTGAGTCGCCCGTCTCTGAGAATCGCCTGAAGGCGCTCGATCGGCGCGCGTTGAAACGGGTGGTAAACTTGCGGAAACGGCGAACGCACAGGCTGCCCGAGGCCGTCAACGAGACGATCCGTAAGCACCACCGCGTACTCGCGCTTCTCCGCAAGTGGCAACACTGGTTTAAGTATTATTGTGTCTGTCTCACGCTCGTACCACGTCAATACATCGTCAATCCCATGAATGCCCGTTGTAATGGTCGCGGAGTTGGGCTTATCGATGACCCCATCGAAGTCACTGTCAAAAAATGGGTTGTACGGAAGGCGCGGTCGGCCCGGCGCTTCGTCCCGGGTTTCGAAGAGCAACGTCTGCGAATCTTGCTGCGGATCGCTCGGGCCCGGCCCCAGACCAAGACCTTGGGGCCGATGCGCGGCGATAGGGAAATGCCCGTGGTTCACCTCAAGAAGCGCCGGCGTACCGCTCGCCAGATCGACCACATAAATGGCGTCGTCGCGAAAATCGTAGGCCACATGGCGCGCGGCAAAGGCCTCGGTGTCGATGGCGGTTTCATCGGCGATGAGACCCGCGGGCCTCTGAAATGGCACGGTGATGGGCGCGCTTGTTCCCCATCCTTCGAGTTCGTTCAGGGCCTCGTGGGTGCGGGCTTCGAGGGTCGTCGTGCCGTCCCGGCCGAGGTTTACCCGCCGGCCCGTGCGGCTCGTTGGATCGGAAACCGTGGCAACATCGTTCGGCAAGGGAATGAGCGGAAAGGGCTTCGCCGACAGATCGAACGCGACCCTTGGCCCACCGCCGCGTGGCGACATTTGCAAGGAATTATCCGTCGATTCCGACGCGTCGTCACCCGTGCAAGCTGCAAGCATCGTCATGGCGAGGATAAGCCTGAGGCCGGGCTGCGCGATCAAAACTGCAACCCCGCGCGGCCCTGCACAACCCACGGCGGCCTCATCGTGTTTCCCTTTTCATCGGCGAGGGCCGTGCCCGGAAAGAGAACCCCGCCCTGGAGCCCCAGCTGCGGAACAAGGCCCGCGCTCGACACCCAACGCTTCTCGATCGCGCCGTCGACCTCTACGCCGTAGTCGCGACCTCGCGGCGCACCACCCGTGTAGTTTACAACCATTCCATCGGCGGCGACGCGGTACGGATCAACCACGTCGGAGGTGGCCTGCGCCAGCAAAATACCAAGGCAAACGTCGAGAGAGGCATCCGGCCGAAACACAAACGATGGCTGCACATAAGCCGTTCCGACGACTCCCCCATTCGTAGGAAGCAGCTCACTGCCCGCCGCGGGAATGCCCGCGCCGGCGAAGGCTGGGTCTCGCAGCGCCGTTGCGGATCTCGCGGTTTGCCATCGAATCACTTCGTCAAAAAGCACGAGCCCGACACGGTGATTGGGGTCAAACGAGAACCGTGATTGTTGGCCCCCACGCGCATCGGCCTGCCCGCTCGCGTGCCCGTACTCGACGGTGAACACCCACTTGGCCTGGGCGCGAAGCCCGGTTGCCTCGACCCGGCCGCCCATGATTCCGAGTTCCGCAAGAAGGCCGATGGCGCGGGTCTTGGTGCGTCCGTTCGCCTGCATGCTGGTCGTAGTTCGTGGATTATCGCTGGCCGCCGCGACGAAAGCGACCTCCGCCCCCACAAACCCTTGAACGTCCGGCGTGAGCTCGGACACCGCGCGGGCGTAAAAGTCGCCGAGGAGGGCCTTGGCTTTATCCGTGTAGAGTGCAGCTTGTCCGCCACGCGCGTTGGTCTGCTGCCGCACGGCACCGTAGACGCCTGACTCCACGTGTTCGCCGCGCCATGAGATGGCCGCGACCCCCTGGTAGGTCTCGTCGCCCCGGGCGTCGTCGGAGAATTGATCGCGACGCACACGGTCGCCGGCAACCGCGAAAACAAGGGGCGAAGTTTCGCCGAGGGGCCTCGCTTCCAGGAGCATGCGGTCTTGAATGGTGCCCTTTCGGTAGTCGCCAAAACGAGGCCGATGGTCGCCGTCGTTGGCAAGCATTCCGAGCCCCCAATGCATCGACTGACGCCCCGCGCGGAGCATGCCCCAGCGTGTCCGCCACTCCAAATAAGCCCAACGAAGTTCAGCACTTCCGATGGAATCGTAGGCGTCCCGAGGAGACCCATCTGCGCCGACATCACGCGTGAGATCGCCCACCCACAGGCCTGAGAAAACATCCGCCTGCGCGACCACGCTCACGTGTTCGGCGAGCTGCAACGTGGGCCTCAGTCGAAGCCATTGCGCCCCGAACGCGCGCTGTCCAAGAGCCTGGCGCCGCGACGACGAAATGGCCGCGGCGTGAGTCGGCATGCGGTCCAACGGCTGATCGGACATCGCACTCCCGCGCAGTTGGAGCTCGCCGTGACCCAAGAGCCGCACGAGCCCCGCCTCCGGTTCGAGGTCAAGGAGACGCCCATCGTTCGCCCGAAGTGTGACGACACTCGCCACAGACAACGCCGAGCCCTTACTCGCGGTAGTCACGGCGGGTGCCGGGGACGGCTCGTCCGCCTGGGCCGGCAAGATCGCTACTGCCAGCAAATATCCAGCAAGAATACGCATTCGGAACGGTGCGTGACTTTCCCTCATGGTGCGCATCATTTTCGCCTTGCTCCCGTCCGCCCTGCGAGCGGCCACACCTTTTCTGGCTACTGTGGATCTGGCGCGCATCCAAGAATTGCTGCGCTACATTCGCGGCAGCACACCCCTTTCCTGTGCCGACCGCCCATGACCGCAGCAGCAAACCGCCGACGCTCCACAAAGTCTTCGAAGACGTCAAAGCTTGCTGCGCAGGCGGAGAAATCGTCCGATCGCCGCGATGCGACCGTCCACGATCTCACGGTCGTGGAGTTCAAGCCGAAGCGCCTTCGCGCCGTGGCGCGTGCGGTCGGCCCAATCGATATTCCGCCGCTTCGCGCGTCGGCGCTCTTCCCTTCGCTGCTCGATACGTCGCCCCACGCGGTCATCGTCATCGATCGCGAAGGTCAGGTTATTCGCTGGAATTCTAAGGCAACGCGCATGTTCGGGTGGCGGCGACGCGAGGTCTTCGGGCGCGCTGTGCCGTTCTTGATCGACGATGAGATTGGCCGCGAACATTGGGTGCTGGCCACGCGCGGCAAGCGCTATCGAGGCATCGAGATTCGCGTGCGGCGGCGCGATGATCGCATTGTGATCGTCGAGCTCCATGCCTCGCCGATTCGCGCGAAAGACGGCACCCTCGTCGGTGCGGTTCTTATGGCCATCGACGTGACCGCCCTTCGTCGCGTGCGCGCGCAACTCGAGGCCACCGATCGCATGGCGAGCATCGGAATGCTCACCTCGGCCATCACACAAGAACTCGCCACGCCTCTCACGAACGCCCTCGCCAATCTTGATTTCGCAATGAAATCCCTGGCAGAAACCGAGTCGGCGCTCACTCCTGCAAACTTCGCCACGATTCGCGACGCCCTAGAGGAGGCCCTCGCAAGTTCGCAACAACTCGATCGCATCACGATGGACGTCCGCATGCTCGCGCAGCCGTCGAGCCCAGGGCCAGGCTGCGCAGACGTCGTGAAAGCCATTGATTCGGCGCTCAATCTCGCGCGCCTCACGCTGCGAGAACGCGCGCGTCTCGTGCGCCGCTACGACCAAGTTCCCCTCGCCGCCAGCGACGAAGGCAAGCTCTCGCGCCTCTTCGTGAATCTCCTCGTGCACGCCATTGAGTCGATTCCTGCCGGGCGCCCGGGTGAAAACACGATATCCGTCAGCGTCGAGAGCACCCCGGAGGCCGTGCTGGTGCGCATCACCGACACGGGCCTCGGCATGAACGACGAACAGCTCGAATTGCTGGCAGAACCCATCGATTCTCCAAAAACGGCGGCCCTCGGCCTGGGCCTTTTTCTGTCGCGACGCATCGCAAAATCGATCGGTGCCGCGGTTCGTTTCGACAGCATCGAGGGCGAAGGCACAACGTGCACCGTCGATTTGCCCATCGCAGCCCCGTCTCCATCCGACTGGTCGCTCCGCAACGCGTAATTGGCCGGGCGGCGCGCCGTGTCCCACCATCAGCCTTAGCCTTGTTCCACTCCGAGCTTTTGGAGGAGTCGGTCCAGGGCATCTAGGCTCTCGTACGGGATAAGCACCGCGCCCTTTGTGGCGCTCTTGGCCTTTAGTTCGACCCTCATGCCGAGGGTGCGCGTGAGGCGCAGTTCGAGGTCGCGCACAGCGGCTGTTTTGTCGCTTTTTTCCGCCGCTTCATCCCGGTCTACTTTTGTAGAACCTCCGGTTTTTGCCAGGACTTCCGTCGCTCGAACGCTCAACTTTTCTGCGATGACCCTGTCCGCCAAACGCTCAATCGCCGCGTCGTCTTTTGCCATCAAAAGTGCCCGGGCATGCCCCTCGGAAAGACGCAATTCGACAACGTGATCGCGCACGCGCGACGGCAGTTTCAAGAGCCGCAGACCATTGGCAATCGTTGAACGATCCTTGCCAAGCCGCGTGGCCAGCGCCTCTTGGGTGTAGGTGTATTCTGCAATAAGCCGTTGGCACGCCTCGGCGAATTCGATGGCGGAAAGGTCTTCGCGCTGGGCGTTTTCAACGAGCGCGGCCTCGAAGGCGCTCTTCTCGTCGGCCACGCGCACCACGACCGGAACCTCACGAAGTCCAGCGATTTGTGCGGCGCGCCACCGACGCTCGCCCGCGACGATCACAAATTTGTCGACGCCGTTGGCCGCACGCCGCACGACCAGCGGCTCGATGATTCCGTGTTCACGAATCGACTGCGCGAGCTCTTCGAGAGGCACCTTCGCGAAGTGGCGGCGCGGCTGCCCGACCATCGGTTCCATCTTTTCGAGGGCACATGCGAAGGCCCACTTCTCCGCCGGCGGCGCGGAAGAAATGGCCACGGGCGCCACCGCTGCGCCGGTGGGAATGAGGGCTTCGAGACCGCGCCCGAGGCCCCGTCTTTTCGGATCGATCGTCATGACTTTTTCTCGGCGCTCAGTTCGCTGGCGAGCAGTTGATAGGCCACAGCCCCCTTCGATGAGGGGTCGTAGAGGGTCACGGGTTTGCCGTGGGATGGGGCTTCCGAGAGGCGAACATTGCGCGGAATTACCGCATCAAACACGAAAAAATGCTTGCGAACTTCTGCCGCTACTTGATGGGCCAGGTTGTTTCGCGCATCGAACATCGTGAGCACGAGACCCTTCACACCGAGGGTCGGGTGGAGGCCCGCCCGCACCCGCTCAATCGTGGCCATCAGGTGCGTGAGCCCTTCGAGCGCGTAGTACTCACACTGCAAAGGAACGAGCACTTCGTCGGCGGCGACCAAGGCGTTGACCGTCAAGAGACCGAGCGATGGCGGGCAGTCCACAAGCACGTCGTCGAAGGGCATGTCTGTGAGGAGTACATCTATTGCCGCCCGCAGCCGGCTCGCGCGATCGGGTTCATCGACGAGTTCGATTTCCGCGGCCACGAGGTCTTGCGTCGCCGGTGCCAAGAAAAGTCCGTCGACCGGGCAGGGCAAAAGCACGTCGCGGAGCGCGGCTTCCCCAATCAATACGTTGTAAATACTAGAGCCCACAGTTCGCGTCGGATGACCGAGCCCGCTTGAGGCATTTCCCTGGGGATCCATATCGATCAAGAGAACGCGTCGGCCCCGTTGCGCCAAGGCTGCGGCCACATTTACGGCGGTGGTCGTCTTGCCAACGCCGCCCTTTTGATTGACGACCGCTAGGCGATTGAACGGATTGGCGCTGCGCGTGCGATCAGTCATGAGCACCGTCCCATACCGATCATACGCCGACCTCACAAGGCCGCCTCAGACTGGCTCGGCGCAACGCCCGCGCCGCCTTTCCTATCCGTCGGCGAAAAAAACGATCAAGCGCCGCGAATGACCGGCCAATCGCATGCGCAAGAGAAAAACGACGCGGCTATTTTTTCCCTTGGCCCGGAGGCGTGTAGCGTCCTTCTTACGATGTAGGCAAACGTGACGAACTGACGTCAATCTGCCTCCAAACGAAGGAATCATGGCCGCACGAACAATGCCCTCCCTAACGGACAGTGATGATGACCGAAGCACGCGGATTCTCGCGGCTTTTTGGGGCGATGGCCCCGGCGAGGCGCACCTCGGCACGGTGTTGCCGATGCGGCCGCTGGCCCGTGCCGTTCGCCACGCAACGCCTGTTTTCGAGGAGTCGAGCCGATGAGTTTTCTGAAGAATTACCGCAGCATCGAAGAGTTTGAACGCGAAGAAATTCGCCCCAGTTTCCGGATCGGGTTTTCCCTCGACGACCTCGTGCAGGAGTCGATGATTGACGCCCGCGACATGCTCTTCGATGAGCTCTCCGACGACTTCGACGAGTAATTCGCCGCTCCACAAGACTTGCGTTCGCCGTCCTCCCCGGTGAACGCCGCGCCCGGATTCCACGCCTCGGAATCACGGGCGCAACTTTTTTTGGACCACGAACGGCGCTTACCGACTGGTAGGCCGCATTGCGTCATGCTAGGGAATTCCCCATGAATCTTGAGCAGAATCGCCTCTCTCGCAACGTCTCGCGCGTCAACCGCTTGCCTTCCGCGGTGGCCGTTTTCGCTCGTTCCCGAATGATGGGCAGCCTCGTCAAGTTCGTGGGAACGGCGGGCGTGCGTATTGAAGAGCTTACCGAAGAGCGCTGCGTCGCGACGTTGGCCAACGCGGCCAAGGTTCAGAACCACATCGGCGGTATTCACGCGGCCGCAATGGCGCTTTTGGCCGAGACCGCCACTGGTTTTGTCGTGGGCATGAACGTCCCCGACGACCGCATTCCGGTCATCAAGCGAATGACTGTAAACTACATCAAACGCGCCAAGGGCGATCTGCGGGCGGAGGCCACGCTGTCATCGGAAGACCGCGAACGCATGCGCACGGATGAAAAGGGAGAGGTTGCGGTGAACGTCGTCGTGACCGACGGTGCGAATGTGGAGCCAATACGCTGCGAAATGATCTGGGCCTGGACGGGAAAGCGCCGCAGCCCTTGACGCCTGCCCAGTGGGCGCTAAGAGCGGCGGTCCTATGCAAGTCTCGGTCACTCGTTTGTCCTCGGTTTCCCTCGAGCTCTCCATTCTACTTCCGGTCGAAGTTGTCTCGAAAAAGTACGACGAAGGTCTCGCCAAGGTCGCCAAAACGGCGCACCTAAAGGGCTTCCGCCCGGGTAAGGCCCCGCGGCACGTCGTCCAGCAAATGTTCGGTCCGCGCATCCTTTCAGACCTCGCCAACGAGCTCGTCAACGAGTCGCTACCGAAGGCGCTCGAGACCGAAAAACTCGCGCCGATCAACCAGCCGCAGGTTGCCATTGGCAGTCTCGGAAAGGCCGAGGCGTTTTCCTACAAGGCAACCTTCGAGGTGCAACCCACCATCGAAACCATCCACTTCGAGGGGCTCGAGCTCACCCGCCCTTCGACGGACGTGACCGATCAAGACGTAGAGTCCGAGGTCGTTAAACTTCAGCGTTTTAGCGGCGATTTTAAGGATGTGACCCCAGCGCGCCCGGTCGTAAAAGGCGACGCTGTCACGGTCGATTTTACGCTCACCGTCGGCGGCGAGAACAAAGAAGACGCGGGCGGCCAGGGCGTTCGTCTCGAACTCGGCGACGGTTCGGTCCTTGCAGCACTTGAGACGGCAATCCTCGGCAAGACAGTGGGCGAGGCGGGCGAGGCTTCCATCACTTTTGGCAGCGACCATCCGCGCGAAGACTTTCGCGGCAAGGCGGCGGTTTTTGCGCTCACGATTCGCACGCATCTTGAACGCGTGCTGCCCGAGGTCGACGACGCCTTTGCCAAGAAGGCAACCGGCGAAGACACCGTCGACGCCATGAAGTCGATGATGCGCGCGCGCTTGCAAAAAGCCGCCAAAGAACGCTCCGAGATGGCGCTCGCCAACCAAATCGTCGAACTCTTGAACGACAAAAACCCCATGGACCTGCCGAACTCCCTCGTGGAGCAACAGCAGCGAATCCTCGAGGGAGAATACGTTCAGCGACTTCGCCGCATGGGCGGTCGTCTCACCGAAGAGCAGGCCAGCCAGATTCAGCTTCAGCTTCGAAGTGAGGCCGAAAAGAAGGTTCGCGCCGGTCTCGTCATGGCCGAAATTGCGAAGCGAAACGAACTGCGAATCGAAGAGGCCGACATCGAAAAGGCCTACGAAGAACTCGCCGCCGAGTCCGGCAAGAACGTCGCGAAAGTCAAGGCCGAATACCGAGAGCCAGCGCGCCAGCAGTTTCTTCTCGGCATGGTTCTCGAAGACAAGGTGCTGACCTTCATCGAGTCAAAGGCCGTCTTTTCCGTCGCAGCTGCCGTCTAACGCGAGCGCTGCAGAACCACGAGGGCACGCAAGCTTAAATGTGCGTGCCTACGCTTTCTCGCGCCGATCCAGGTGCGGCGCGAAAAAGCAAGCAGGCCAAACGCCGCGACGAGCGGATGTTCCGGTAATCGACCGGGTCCGCCTGCCGTTCTCTTGGAGACGCGCGCCGGCGCGCATATAGATTCCGGTTAGAAAGCGAGTTGCCGCATGTTCACGAAAAGGCCCGAGAATAGAGTCCAAGCTATCGAGACCATCGAGCGCGCCAAAGATTTCATCCCGTATCCGAGCGTCGTGGAGTCCACGCATCGCGGCGAGCGCACATGGGATATTTTCAGCCGGCTGCTAAAAGATCGCATCGTCTTTCTCGGCACCGAGGTCAACGACGACGTCGCCAACATCATCATCGCGCAGTTCTTGTTCCTGGAGTCCGAAGACCCAGACAAGGAAATCATGCTCTACATCAACAGCCCTGGCGGCGTGGTGACGAGCGGTCTCGCGATCTACGACACCATGAATTACGTGCGTTGCCCCGTCTCCACGACGTGCCTCGGCATGGCCGCGAGCATGGCGGCCGTTCTGCTCGCCGCGGGCCAAAAGGGTCGCCGCGTGGCCCTGCCGAACTCGCGCATCATGATTCACCAGCCCATGGGCGGCGCTCGCGGGCAGGCAACCGACATCGAGATTCAGGCGCGAGAAATTCGCCGCCTCAAAGACGTGCTTATCGGCATTCTCTACGAGGCGTCGGGCCGCACCCGCGAGCAGGTCGAAAAAGACATCGACCGCGACAACTACATGGGCGCGCCGCAAGCGAAAGAATACGGCCTAATCGACGAAGTTCTCTCGCCAAAAAAGCGACCTGTTGAGCGCTGAAAACCTGCGCAAATGCTGCATTTTGCGCCAGATTTAGGTTGAATTTTGTCGTCGGAGGGCCGCCAGTTGCTGTCTGGCTCCGACGACAAGCGTGAATAGTCTTGCGAACGTGCTACCCCGTTTATTCTCGGGGATTTTCCCTTCTAAGCCTTCCCAGGTGACCTGTGGACCGACGTCGTGACGAATCGATGGGCAATCTCAGTTGTTCTTTCTGCGGTAAATCGCAGAAAGAGGTCAAGAAGCTCATTGCCGGGCCCACTGTTTACATCTGCGACGAGTGCATTGGCCTGTGCAACGACATCATCGCCGAAGAGGTGGAAAAAGAGGCACCGGCGGGCGGGCACCAGCCGATTCCGAAGCCCGCGGATATCAAGAGTGTCCTTGACGAGTACGTAATTGGGCAAGACCAAGCGAAAAAGAACCTCGCTGTTGCAGTCTACAACCATTACAAACGCATCGACGCGAAGGCTCAAAAAGACGAAATTGAGCTTCAAAAGAGCAACATTCTTTTGATCGGCCCCACGGGCAGCGGCAAGACTCTCCTCGCGCAGACCCTCGCGCGCATTCTCAAAGTGCCCTTCGCCATCGCCGATGCCACGACCCTCACCGAGGCCGGCTACGTGGGCGAAGACGTGGAAAACATCATCGTTCAGCTGCTCCAGAACGCCGACCACGACATCGAGCGAGCCCAGCGCGGCATTGTCTACATCGATGAAATCGATAAGATTTCTCGCAAGAGCGACAACCCGTCCATCACCCGCGACGTGTCCGGCGAGGGCGTTCAGCAAGCGCTTCTAAAAATCATCGAGGGCACCATCGCGAACGTGCCGCCAAAAGGCGGGCGCAAGCATCCGCAACAAGAGTTTCTACAGGTTGATACCTCGAACATTCTCTTCATTTGCGGCGGCGCATTTGTGGGCCTCGATCAAATCGTTCAACGACGAATCGGCCAGCAATCGCTGGGGTTCGGCGCAGATGTCAAGAGCAAGCGCGACTACAAACTCGGCGAACTCTTCGCGCAATTGCAGCCCGAAGACCTGCTCAAGTTTGGCCTCATTCCAGAGTTCATCGGCCGTCTTCCCGTGCTCGCCACCCTGCACGAGCTCGACGAAGAAGCCCTCATCGACATCCTCACGCGTCCAAAAAACGCCATCGCCAAACAGTACGTCAAGCTCCTCGACATGGACGGCGTCAAACTCAAGTTCACCAAGGGCGCGCTCCAAGCGGTGGCACGCCAGTCTCTCGAGCGAAAAGCCGGGGCTCGCGGCCTTCGAGCCATCTTGGAATCCGCGATGCTCGATGTCATGTACGACATCCCCTCGCGGGTCGGCGTCAAAGAGATTCTCGTGAGCGAAGAGACCATCCTCAAGAAGGAGCCGCCTCTTGTCGTGTACCAAAAAGAGGCCGAGGCAGGCTGAGCACCCGAGCTCGCGGGCTCCACCTGGCTTCATTTGGCTCCACTTGGCTCAAACTGGCGCCCTGCAGCATACGGTGTATGCTTATAGTTTGTTAACACATAGCCTCAGTATTTCGGTGGAGTGAGGTGTTGTGCAGCTAGCGAAAAACCCCGCGTGTCCTCTGGGCATTCGCGGGGTTCTCTTCACCGCTTCTTGGCGGCTTCATGGGTAACGGGTACGACAATGGGCACCTTTTTTAAGAACGACACCGACTCCAAGCCGGCACCCTCCACGAAGAAACGCGTGGTTCCGCTACTGCCTCTTCGCGACATCATTTTGTTTCCCCATATGGTCAGCCAGCTCTTTGTTGGCCGCGAACGCAGCATCAACGCCCTTGATGCGGCCATGGGTCGAGACCGCGAAATCTTTCTCGCGGCGCAGAAAAATGCGCGAACAAACGAGCCCGAGCCCGACGACATCTACGCGTATGGAACCCTCGGCACCGTGATGCAAATGGTGCGTCTTCCAGACGGCACGGTGAAAGTCTTGGTCGAGGGTCGCAAGCGCGCCCGCCTCACGCGTTTTGTGCAAACCGACGACCATTTCGTTGTCGAAGTCGAGGAGACCGAGGAGACCGGAAAAGACGGCCTTGAGGTCGAAGCCCTGGTACGCAGCGTTCTCGGCGCGTTTGAAAACTACGTGAAACTCAACAAAAAGGTTGAGCCCGAGGTTCTCGTGGGCGTGCAGGCCACCGAAGATCCGTCCCAGGTCGCCGACGCCGTGATCCGTCACCTCGCCACGGTAAAGGTCACCGATCGCCAAGATCTTTTGGAGACCGAAGACGTGCGCAAGCGCCTCGAACGGCTCCATGAAATCCTCCAGGCTGAAATTGAGATCATGCAGGTGGAGCGCAAGATCCGCACCCGCGTGAAGAAGCAGATGGAGAAGACGCAGAAAGAGTATTACCTAAACGAGCAGATGGCTGCGATCCAGCGCGAGCTCGGTGGTGATCGCGACGATGCGCGAAGCGAGTTTCAGGAGATCGAAGAGGCGCTGAAGGCCAAGGCTCTCTCGAAAGAGGCGCGCGACAAGGTGAAAAAAGAGCTGAAAAAGCTCAAACTAATGCATCCTACGAGTGCCGAGGCCACAGTCGTACGCGGCTACCTCGACTGGGTCGTGCAGCTGCCTTGGGGCGAAAAAACCGAAGAGACGATCGACCTGAGCAAGGCCGAAGCCATCCTCGAGGAGGAGCACTACGGCCTCAAGAAAATCAAGGAACGCATCATCGAGCACCTCGCTGTGCAGGCGCTCACCAAGACCCTAAAGGGCCCGGTGCTTTGCTTTGTGGGTCCGCCGGGCGTGGGAAAAACCTCGCTCGCCCGCAGTATCGCCCGCGCCACCGATCGCAAATTTGTACGCCTAGCCCTCGGCGGCGTGCGCGACGAGGCCGAAATTCGAGGTCACCGGCGCACGTACATTGGCGCGATGCCAGGCAAGATCATCCAGTCGATAAAACGTGCTGGAACACAGAACCCGCTGATTCTTCTTGACGAGATCGACAAAATGAGTGTCGATTTTCGCGGCGATCCGGCCTCGGCGCTGCTGGAAGTTCTCGATCCGGAGCAAAACCACGCGTTCAGCGATCACTACCTCGATCTCGACTACGACCTCAGCGACGTGATGTTCATCACGACAGCCAACACGCTGTCGGGCATTCCCCTGCCCCTCCAAGACCGCATGGAGATCATTCAGCTCTCGAGCTACACCGAGTTCGAGAAGCTCAACATCGCGTTCAAATACCTCATCGGACGCCACAAAGTCGATTGCGGGCTCGCGGAAATTCCCGTGGAACTCACGGAGGGCGCGGTTCGCACCATCATCCATCACTACACGCGCGAGGCCGGGGTTCGTAACCTCGACCGCGAGATCGCCAGCGTGTTTCGCAAGGTCGCGCGCAAGGTCGTCGCAGACACTGACAAGACAACGTCTTACCTTATCGGTGCCAAGGAAATCCCCGATTTTCTTGGGGTACCAAAATACACGTCGAACAAGACCGAAGAGCGCGACGAAGTAGGCTTGACGAATGGTCTATCGGTGACGAGCGGCGGCGGCGGCGAGCTTCTCGCGTGCGAAGTTTCGGTGGTTCAAGGCACAGGAAAACTCTCGATCACGGGGCTCCTCGAAAAGGGCATGGAAGAAAGCGCGCACGCGGCGTTGAGCTACGTGCGTTCGCGGGCGCGGGCATTGGGCCTCGAGCCCGACTTCCACGCCAAGGTCGACGTCCACGTGCACTTTCCCGAGTTCATTCGCAAAGATGGCCCGTCGGCGGGCGTCACCATGGCGACGAGCCTCGCAAGTGCCCTCATGCGCATTCCCGTGCGCCGCGACCTCGCCATGACCGGCGAAATCACGCTGCGCGGACGCGTGCTTGAAATCGGCGGCCTCAAAGAAAAACTGTTGGCCGCGCACCGGGCGGGAATTCGCACGGTTCTCGTGCCGCGCGACAACCGAAAAGATTTGCGAGAGGTGCCGCGCCGCGTTCTCAAAGCGATGCGCATTGTTCTCGTTTCACACGTCGACGATGTGCTTCGCGAGGCTCTCGCCGCCGAAGACGCCGCGGTTCGTTTTCCTCAAACGCGTCCCCTCGTCGAATACCGTTTCGGCGAGGTCATCATGACGGAACCGCCTATTCACGCGGCCGCCGAGGTCACGGAACCGGCCATTCACGCCGCCGTTGAAGTCGTGCCGCAACCCGCTCAGGTTCATTAGAGCAGCGTTCGTTCAGCGTGAAAGCGACCTAACGCGCGAGCAGGGCCCGCTTCAAGCTTCCGCGTCCCGTGCACGCGCAATTCGCCCCTTCGAGGGCCTCGTCGACGGGCGAGGCCACTTGCATGTATTGTGCATGTTCAAGATAAGCTGCCGTGACCGTGAGCCCTCCTACGCACAGGGCGCATCGCGTATCTCGTTCAGCCATGAACGCGGTGAGAACGGCTCGAACGCGCGGCGATTCTCGTAGGGCCTCGGCGGTTTGCACGCGGGCGCCATCGTGGAGGTCGCAAAAAAAAACCGTGCATGATGCAGCTATCTTGTCGTCGATAAGCACGCGGCACGCGCCACAGTCTGCGCTCTCGCATCCGTGAAGCACGCTCGTGAGTTTCAGTTGCCGGCGAAGGACCGCATCGAGGCGCGATTGTGCGGGTGCCTCGACCACACTCGACTCACCGTTGACGACCAGGGCGCGCGACAAGAGAAAACCCCCGCCCGCTTCTTCAGAAGGCGGGGGCGAGGGTTGATTTTTAAACGGTGTCTTCAGGGTCACGCGCTGAAAGACGAGCCGCAGCCACAACTGCCCGTGGCGGTCGGGTTGTTGAACTTGAAGCCGGCCCCGTGAACACCTTCGACGTAATCGATCTCGGTGTCGGACAAATATTGAAACGAAAGAGGATCGACGAAGAGCTTGACGCCGAGGGACTCAAATTGCTCGTCGACCTCGCTGACAGCGTCTTCGAAGTACAAGTCGTAGGTAAAACCGGCGCATCCACCACCGATCACACGAAGACGCAGACCTTGGTCGCTCAGGTTCTCTTCAACGGCGATTTGACGCACTTTTTGGGCGGCTCGTTCGGTGACGGTGATCATGCTGCGGAGCATACCGCAAGACACGCACCGTGCCATGATTCTAACGACTCCTCGAGCGATTTACGGTCGGGGAGATCGCCTGCTGCTGCTCCCCCGGGCGACCCCCACCAGTTTATATGCTGAGCGGCACGGCTCCGTGCGGGGTCAATTCGACAGATTAGAGGGCGTCGAGCTATGAACTAGTTGCGTACCGCTCGGTCATCGAAGTCATGGAGCGGAAAAATCTTCGGCCATCCGCGCAAATGATTTGCCCTGGTACGACCGATGCAGGCAGGCTTCGATAAAGAGCCTATACCGGAAGATTGTTCTTCCCAAGGCTCTCATGTCGGGCGACCATGCACCCCGTCAAGGCGTGTACCCTGTTCAAGGAATGTATTCGATGCGTAAAAACACTCTCGTTCGGTTCAGTGCTGTCTCTCTCGCGCTCGTAGTTTCTGCGGGCGCATTTGTTGTGGGCTGCAGCGACCCTGCAGCGACCGCGGCCACACCGGCAACCGATGCTGCCGTTGTCGTGGTCGACGCAGGTCCCGCCACGGACGCAGGTCCAGCCACGGACGCAGGTCCCGCCACGGACGCAGGTCCGCGCCCCGACGCAGGTCCCGTCGACGCAGGTCCGCGCCCCGACACCGGTCCCGTCGACGCAGGTCCGCCACCAAAGCCAGCCAAGATTCACATCGTTCACGCCGCAGCCGGTGCGAGCTTCGTTTCGCTGTGCCTCGGTGGCGCGGTTGGTGCGCCGACCGCTGCCCCAGCGATTTGGCCTGATGTCGCCGCGGGCGCAACGTCCGGCGGCAAAGGGAGCCCCGCGCTTCCTCCCGGCTTCGGCACGTCGATCACGGTTCCCGCGAACATCATTCAGGCTGCTTCCGCCGCCACCGTCGTCATCATGGCTTACCCCGTCACGGGCGCCAACTTGGCAGCTGCTGCCGACGCGGGTGCCGCTCGCGGCCCGATCGGCGCAGATTGCGCGGCCCTCTACACCGCCATGGCGACCAACGGCGGCATGGAAGTCGGCCGAATCCCCGCAGGCACAATCCTCAATGGCACGGCCTTCGTTGCGGCCGTCGTCGACAAGCCAGCCGACGCCGGCGCGGGCGTCACCTTGAAGCTCACCACGATGAACGCGGCCCCTCCGGCCGACCCGCTCCAGGTCGGCGTGCAGTTCTTGCACCACATGCTCAACACGGTCAACCCGGCCACGGGCGCGCAGCTTCCGATCGCCGTCGGTTCCATCGCACCAAACGGTGCCGATGGCGGCTGCACGTTCGGCTTCGCCAAGTTCGGCTCGGCCACGTTCCCAGGCGTTTCGGTCAAGGCCGACGTGCCTTCCTTCACCTTCGCGCTCCCCGGCGCTGACGGCGGCGCGCCTACGGGCCGTCACCTCTCCTTCGGCGTCGACATGGGCGCGAGCGCGGCCGTCGGCCCGATCACGGCACCCGGCCCAACGGCACCATGCGGTTACGGCATGTTCCCCTTCGACGCCATCGCAACGCTCTCCTCGGGCGGCGCGCCAACGCCGGCAGCGAGCTACTTCCAGGCCGGCAAAACCTACTCCATCATCGCCATCGGTGATGCAGCGAAGGCTCCTCAGTCCCCCACGGTAACGCCCGACGGCGGCACCCCGGTCTCAAACCCCGCGTTTTACACGAACTGGGGCCGTTTCCTGGCCTTCCCGAACAACTGAGTTTCCCCGGCGCATCGCGCCACGAAGACTTGGGCCAAGCCGTCAGAATCACTTCTGGCGGCTTTGTCTTTGGCACGACGACGACACGCCTCAAAGGCCCTTCACCTCGACGCGTGTTTACATCGGCACATGCCCATGCCACCATCCGTACGCATCGCGCGGCGAGGGGCTTGCGCGGCAGAGACTTTTGTGTCCACGAGGTGCTACAATAACCGCTGTTTACCCTGTCAAAATTGGTTTTTTTCTTCTCGCGGTCGCAGCCGCAACCCAGGTCGCCGCGTGCAGCGCCGAGGCCGCACCCACCGGCGCAACCACCGGCGCGACCGATGCGGGCCTCGCTCCCCCGGATGGCGCGTCTTCCCTCGACGCGGCGTCCGTGGGCGCCAACGATGGGGCATCGGCCCCCGATTCCGCATGGATACCCGAGGCCGGGCCCGCCGCGCCCCAGGGAATTCTCATCGATGTGGTCCACGCCTCGCCCGATCTGGGTGCCGTCGGGCTTTGTTTTGCGGCAGTGATTTCAGGCACGCCCCAGTTCATCGCGCCGTTTGAAAACGTGCAGGGCCCACTGCCTCGTTACGCGGCCACCCAGCTCGCCATCCCGGGCGCTTTGCAAGGTGCCATCGGCAACGTGCCCGTTCGCATTTACGCCATCCCAGGCTTCACGCGCACCGACGCAGGTGCCCCGCTGTGCGCCTCCGCCATCGCGGGGGGTACACCAAACGCCCTGATGCTCAAAGAGTTCGCCTCGGGGGCATTCCAGCCCGGCAAAGGGTATATTGTGGCCGTGACGGGGTGCGCATCCCCATCCGCGGCCAGCATCGCCAAGTGCGGTGCCGATCCGGTCGTGCCGGCGTATCCGCGTCCGCTCGGCGCATGGGTTCGCGAATTTGACCGTGCAACCGTGGCCGCGAGCTCCTTTGGTGCGCAGTTCGTGCACCTCTCGCCGCAAGCCGAGAGCCAGGTATTCCCCGTCGCAGGTGCCGCGGCCGACGGCGGCACGGCCTACGTACCCA
>CAMCKZ010000027.1 GCA_945875545.1 Polyangium aurulentum
CTGCTACTGGCGCCACGGTCGCCGCGGGGACCGGGTAGACGGAAACCTTCTTCTTGATCTTCGTCTTCCACTCGTAGGTCACGACGCCGTCGATGAGCGAAAACAGCGTGAAATCGCTGCCCGTTCCGACGTTGTGGCCCGCGTGGATCGTGGAGCCGACCTGGCGGATGATGATGTTTCCGGCGCGCACTATTTGCCCGCCGTAGACCTTAACGCCCCGGCGCTGCGAGCTGGAGGTACGACCGTTGCGCGTGGATCCTGCGCCTTTTTTGTGAGCCATGGCTATCTCCTCAAGTAATCAGTTGACCAAGCCCTAGGCCTGGATGGTCTCGATGCGAACAGCCGTATACGACTGACGGTGACCGCTCTTGCGGCGGTAGTTCTTGCGGCGCTTGAACTTGAAGATGGTGATTTTGGGGCCGCGCTCTTGGGCGACAACCTTGCCGACAACCTTCGCGCCTGCGAGGGTGGGCAGGCCAATTTTGGTCTCGACGCCTTCGCCGGCAACGAGCAGCACTTCGGTGAACTCGACGGCGCCGCCGGTTTCGATCAAAAGCTTTTCGACGCGGAGCGTTTCGCCCTGCGTAACCCGGTATTGCTTTCCGCCAGTTTTGATGATCGCGAACATCAGTCCCTCTTTCGTGGTCTCCGCGAACGATGCCCTGCGAGTAAAAAAGATACTTGCGCGAGGCTCGGGCACGGGGGGTGCGGAAAAAAACCGCCGACCGACGCGCTTAGTCCACATGGACGAAGGGTCAAGAAAAACCGGCACATGGGCCGCGCAAAAGCTGTGCTGGTCGACGGCACGCGGGTTCGCTATCGCTCTGCGTCATGACGAATTTCCGCGCTCGCGGGGCTTACACGGCACTCGTTACCCCGTTTCTCGCCGCTGGCGACCAAGCCGTCGACTGGCCAGCCTTCGAGAGACTTATCGAAGCCCAGGTTTTCGCCGGCGTTGCGGGGGTTGTTCCCTGCGGAACCACGGGCGAAAGTCCGACCCTCAGCGACGACGAACAGGCGGAGGTCGTGGCGCGCACCGTGAAACTCGCGCGGGGCCGGGTCGAGGTCGTGGCCGGTTGCGGAGGGTCGAGCACCGCGAAAGCCGCAGGCCTCGCGCGCAAAGCCGAGGCCGCCGGTGCCAGCGCCGTGATGGTCGTTGTGCCGTATTACAACCGCCCAACGCAAGAAGGACTCGTGCGCCATTACGTGCATATTGCACAGAGTATTTCGTTGCCTCTGGTCGTCTACAACATCCCCGGGCGCAGCGCCGTCGACCTAAGCCTCGATAGTCTGGCGCGCATCGCGGACGCGTGCAGCAATGTCGTGGCGGTCAAAGAGGCGACGGGAAATGTGCTTCGTGGGCAGGAAATAAGCAGGCGTTTCGGAGATAGGCTTCACGTGCTTTCCGGCGACGACGCCCTCACGCTGGCCATGCTTTCCGTTGGTGCCACGGGCGTTATCAGCGTGGCGTCGAATGTCCGACCGCGGGCTGTCGCGCGCGTGATCGAACTTTGGAACGAGGGGCGATGTGGCGAGGCGCTGCTCCTCCATCGACGACTTCTTCCCGTGTACGAAGCCATGTTCTGCGAGGCGAACCCAGGGCCAGCCAAATATGTTCTCGCGTCGGAGGGCATGATGGGCAACGAATTGCGCCTTCCAATGACCCCGGTGATGGAGGCGTCTGGAGCGCGAATATCAGGAATTATGCAGGCGTTTGATGCAGCTGGGGCCTTGCCGTGACGACGCGCATCGCCGTGTGGGGCGCCTCGGGCCGAATGGGCCGCGTTCTTCAAGGATTGATCGATGAAGATGCATCATGCACGCTTTCTGCCGCCATCGCGCACGAGGTCGCGCCGACTGTTTTGAGCGCGCGTAACTCCCTCGGGGTCACCTCGCTGACGCTGGCTGCGGGCACCGAATTCGACGCGCTCATCGACTTTTCGCGCCCCGACGCTTTTCAATCGGCGCTCGCGGCCGCCGTTCTCGCGAAGGCCGCATTTGTGAGCGGCACCACGGGTCTTGACGCCGATGGTTTTCGCGCCTTGGATGCCGCTGCTACGGAGATTCCCGTGCTTTGGGAGCCCAACATGTCGGTCGGGGTGCTCGTGCTGGCGCGCCTCGTGGAGCAGGCCGTGCGCGCGCTCGGCGAAGAATTTGATGTCGAAATTGTAGAAGCTCACCATCGGCGAAAGGTCGATGCACCGAGCGGCACCGCGCTTCGTTTGGGTGAGGCCGCGTGCCGCGCGAGGCCCGAACTTGGAGCCGCGACGGCCCACGGGCGCGAGGGGCAAGGGGGTGAACGCCCTGTTTCCGAGCACACTTCTAGGGCCGAAATCGGGTACCATGCCGTTCGCGGAGGCGACGTCGTGGGCGATCACACGGTTCACCTCCTGGGCCTAGGCGAGCGGCTTGAACTCACCCACCGTGCTACGGATCGCAGCGTATTTGCTCGCGGCGCGCTGCGGGCGGCCAAGGCGCTGCGCGGCAAGGCACCGGGGCGCTACACCCTCGCCGACCTCATCTGACGAAGATGCTGGCCACGCGTCAGCCCTTGACGCCGCCCGCGGTCAGGCCCGCGACGAGACTTTTTTGGGCCACGTAAAAAAGCGCGATGACCGGAATGGAGACGACGAGGGCGCCCGCGGCGAAGACTCCCCAGCGGGCCGCGTGCTCGCCCACGAGGCGCTGAAGAACGACGGGCATCGTGAAGGCGCTTTCGCGCGAGAGCAGGGTTGCGGCGAGAATAAATTCGTTCCACGCGCTCATGAACGCGAAGAGAAATGTGACAGCAATTGCAGGGCGCGCCGCAGGAAGTACGACGGTGATGAATGCGCGAAGGCGGGATGCGCCATCGACCCACGCGGCCTCTTCGAGCTCCACGGGGATGGTCTCGAAGGCGCCCTTGAGCTGGAGTACCGCGAAGGGAATGGCCGTTGTGGCGTAGACGAGCACGAGGCCCAAACGTGAGTCGAGGAGGCCGAGGGTTTGCAGAATCGCGTAGAGAGGCACCGCACTTGCGACCCCGGGAAACATCTGCGTCCACAGCATGGTGCGAAGCCCGGCCTTGGCCCCAAGAAACGAAAACCGCGCCAATGCATACGACGCAGGGAGGGCCAGCACGATGGCGACGGTCGCTGTTGCGAAGGAAATAACCAGGGAATTACCTAGTTGCGTCCAAAAGTGCGGGTTGCCCTCGACGAGCGCCCGCGCATTCGCGAGGGACGGACTCGATGAGAGAGGCCACATGCGCGCATCGCTCGAAAGGCCCGTGGGGGAAAGCGCCAGACCGAAGACCCAAAAAAGCGGGTAGAGTGCAAAGACCGTTGCGGCGATGGCGAGGGCGTGGGCCGCAATGGCTTCAAGGTGCTTCACGACGTGGCCTTCTTTCCGATGGCGTCGAGGGCGCGGGTGCCGAGCACGAGAAGCAAAAATATGAGCACCGCGTAAGCCGCGCCGTAACCCACTTGGGCGTCCCGCGTGAAGGCCCAGTGGTAGGCCTCGGACACGAGAATATCCGTGGATCCATCGGGTTCGCCGCCGGAGACGAGGCACACGACGTTGAACTGATTGAAGGTCCACACGGTGCCCAAAAGCACGCTCGGCAAGAGGGCCGGTACGAGGAGGGGAAACGTCACGTAACGAAACCGTTGCCACCGCGTGGCGCCGTCGATGGAGGCCGCTTCGAGCACCTCTTGGGGCAGGCCCGTGATGGCCCCAATCGTGACGACCATGAAGAACGGAAACCCCAGCCACACGTTCGTGGCGACGTTCGCCGCGAAGGCCGTCGAGAAGCGCGCAAACCACGAAATGGGCTCGACGCCAAAATGCATGAGGAGTGCATTGATTGCTCCAAATTGCCTGTGAAACATGCCCTTCCATGCGAGAGCACTTACGTAAGAAGGCACCGCCCAAGGCAGCACGAGGAGCACACGGTAAAAGGTTTTCAGCCGCATCAAAGGCCGTGAAAGGGCCAGGCCCAGCGACACGCCGATGGTGACGTGAAGCGCCACGTTCGCTGCCGTCCAAAGCAGCGTGACGACGAGCGTGCGCCAAAAAGAACCGAGGCCCAAAAGCTCGCCGCCGCGCGCGGTGAGAATGGAAACGTAATTGGCCGCGCCGACAAAACGAGGCTCGGACCGCGAGCCCGCGTAGAGCGAGGTTGCCGCGCCGACAATGAGCGGAACCCCGACGAGAAGCAGCAAAAGAAGCGCCGCATGCGTCACCCACGCGTACGCCGGAAGAGAACGCTTGAACGCCGCCCCCCAATCTTGCTCGCGCGAGCGGCGGTAAAAAATGGCCGCGCCAAGGAGGCTGAGAGCCCCAAGGGCGAGGGTCCAGGGTGTGGGGCTTGTGGGCAGTGGCAAGGGCCGCGTAACGTCCAAGAAACGGCGTTCAGCCATCGCCGCGGCGCTCTCCGGCGTGAGGTCGCCGCGGAGAACGGCCTTGAGCGCGCCTCCCATGGGCTCCCAGGTGGCCCGCATGGTGACGGTGCTCGGCATGGGCACCGCGGTCTTTGCCGCGAGGCGAAAGGCCGCGAGGGCAGGAATATTGGCGAGTTCCGCGCGCCCATCGAGGGCCCTTCGGGGCACAACTTGATGACCTTCGAGGGAACGCAGCATCGCGCCGTCGTCGAACGCGATGGCGCGCGCCAAATCTTGCACGGGCCCTCGGCCGCTTTTTCCCTTCGCGAAAAACAGGGCTTCGACCGTGAGGAACGGGCGCAGCGCCGCACCCCCGCGATGCAGCGGCGGAATCGGGAGCACTTCTACATTTGGCCGCGCGAGGGCTTCGCCGAGAGCCCAGGGGCCGGAAATCATCGCAGCGGCCCGCCCCTCGGAAAAAAGCTGAGAAACCAGCGCCGCGGAGGCCTCGGAAGGCACGCGCCCGGAGGCTGCCAGCACTTGAACGGAGCGAAGAGCTTCGACTGCCTCGGCGCCCTTGAAACCGAACGTCCCGTCGTCGCGGAGAAACGAGGAACCTGCACCATGCACAAAGATGGCAAACGCATACGATGACTCGTTTTCGTAAGCCAACGAATAGGTGCCAGCTTGACGAGGGGGCGGCAAGTCGTCGAGGCTTGCGATGGGGCCGGGGACTTGGGCGCGGTCGACGAAAAGGGCCAGGCTTTTGACCGCCAATGGAAGGCCAAAAAGGGCATGGTCTTTGAGAAGTGCCCGGCGCGCGGAGGAGTCAAATCCCTGCGTATTTCCGCCATTTTTGGCATCGCGTAGGCCGTCGTGTGCCGGCGCATCGAGGCCCTCGTCAAGGCCCTCGTCAAGGCCCTCGTCAAGGCCGGTTGGCACGGGCTCCACGAGATTGTCGCGGAGGTAAGTGCCGAGGCGCTCGTGGGCCTCGATGAAGAGATCGGGCCCGTTGCCGTTGGGAATAGCGGCGGCAAGTTTCGAACCGTAGGCGTCGAAGGGAACTGCCAGCACCGTGACCCGATGGCCGGTGCGCGCCGCAAAACCGTGCACCACATGTTCGAGCGCCCGGGCCTCGGCGTCGCGGTAGGCGTGCCACAGGGTGAGCTCGTCGCCTTGCGCGGATGCGGAAAACGCGGAAAATATCAGGAAAAATAAGGCGGAAAGGCCAGGCCACACGGAGGCTGTCATGACCGGTTACTTCGACTCCAAGCGAAGACCCGAGGCGGCGTCGAAAAAATGAAGGCGTTCCGGATCGATCGCGACCTCCATCGCGTCTCCCACGACGGCCTTGCGCATGGCGTCGCCTTCAAGCCGGATCACCATGTTGGCGCCGCTCGCGCGTGCCCAACCATGCGCCAATAGTTCGCCGCCGAGGCGCTCGAAGGCGTCGAAGTGGAGCGTGCCGAGCGCACGTTCACTGGCGCCGCAAGGGTGCAAATCATGCGGTCTTAGGCCCACCACCACTTCTTGGCCCTCGGGCAATCCGGAGGGTGCAGGCACCGAGAGTCCCTCGGCCTCGATGCGCGATTCGTTCCCGATTCGGCGCACGCGCCCGGTCACGAGGTTCATCGCCGGCGAGCCCACGAAGCGCGCGACAAAGAGGGAACGCGGGTGGTCGTAGACCTCGGATGGCGGCCCCGATTGCTCCACCCGGCCGGCGTTGAATACCCACAGCCTGTCGGCGAGGGTCATGGCCTCGACCTGATCGTGCGTGACGTAAATCGATGTGGCGCCGATGCGGTCGTGAAGCTTGCGAATTTCCAGGCGAACGGACGATCGAAGGGCGGCGTCGAGGTTCGAAAGCGGCTCGTCGTAGAGGTAGGCTTGCGCCCGCCGCGTGAGTGCGCGACCCATCGCCACGCGCTGCCGCTGACCGCCGCTCAGCGCCTTGGGCTTGCGTTCCAAATAGGGGTCGAGGCCGAGCATCTGACTGACCTCTTGAACGCGTGCCGCGATCTCGCGCTCGGGCGTTTTTCGCATGCGCAAACCGAAGGCCAAATTCCCGCGCACGGTGAGGTGCGGGTAGAGCGCGTAACTCTGAAACACCATCGCGATGTCGCGTTCTTGGGGCGGCAACAAAGTGACGTCTCGACCGCCAATTCGCACGCTTCCATCGTCGATGGACTCAAGCCCCGCGATGGCCCGCAGCGTCGTCGATTTGCCGCAACCCGATGGGCCCACGAGCACCGCAAACTCGCCCTCGCGCACGTCGAAATCGATGCCCTTGAGAATGGCCGTGGTGCCAAAACTCTTCTTCACGTTTTGCATCGCGCAGCGTTCGACTCCGACCGCCGCCGACGAACGCACCGAGAGAGGCGTTTGCAAAGCAGGCGCGGAGGCTACGGCGACCGGGGAAGAAGATGCGTGAAGCATGGGCGCGTGAGGCCGGGCAGGGCGAAAGGCCTCCCCCGGGAACGGGCCACTTTGTCCGAGAACCCGTCGGACGCAAGGCGTAACGCACGTGTGCGTGACGTTTGTATGCCAGGCGGGAAAAACCCTAGCAGAACCCATTCGCGCGCACCTAGCTGGACGCGTGCCTTAGCCAGAGGGCGGCTGCGGTGAAGAGCGCCGTTGCGATGGCGAGCGCCCACTGCGTGGTGCCTTTGCGGTGAAAGGCGATCCAGTTCGCGTGGCCGGGATGCGAGAAGTTTTCTTCGACGTGGCGCGCGAACGCCGACGTGATGACGATCGCTATGGTGAGCGATGTGGCCCGGGTGATGAGCCAGATGCCCATGTCTCCGTAGGCCGCGCCCAGAAACAAGGGGGCCGTCAGGGTTGCCGCGTGCAGCATCGTCGTGGACGGCGGAAAGTTGAGGCTGACAAAATTAAAGTTCCATATCGTATAGGCGATAGCTGCGCACAGGAATGGTGCGGGATAAACAAGGTAATACGTCTGCATCCACTCGACGTGAACAAAAGCAGTAAAAAAGAGAACGACCGCGCCGGCACAGCCGTTGGCCCAATGGCGTTTTCGAAAGTCTTCGACCACCGCTTCGGCGATGTTGATGCGGTAGAAGAAGAGGACGATGTTGGCGGCGAGGGGACCTGGAAACAAGCCCAGAACGGCCAAGGGCACCATCGACCGACTAATCAAAAGCGTGGCGAGCTTAAGCCTGGCAAAGCCCTGCACCCGGCCCGTGACGAGGACCCACGCCGGTGCCAGCACGCACAAGGGAACGCCCGCGGCGATGGGAAAGCGCACGGCCAGCGCGGCGGCTGTCATGAGAAAGATGAACGCGCCAAGAACTCGAAAGGTCAGCGTCAGGGTTTCATCGTGGTACGCACGTGGGGTTGCGGAATCCGCCATGGGCTTATCGTCGCACGGCTTGGTCGGCCTCGCGAGTTTCCGGTGGAAAAAAGGGTGATTTGTCCAAGGAGCGGTAACGCGAAAACGATGCGGTCTAAGCCGCAGATCCATCGGCGGAACGCTCAACTGGACGCGCCGTGATGCGGTCGACGATGGACGTCGCGGCCCTCCCATGACTGGCCCTGCGGCCGTTCGATCCGAGTCGCCCGAGGGCATCCGCCGCGAGCAACTCGGCGAAGAGGGGCCCGACGTCGCTGGCGCGCGCCGCATGCCCCGCATGGGCCTGAAAGAGGGCCCGTTCGTTCGCCAATTCCGCCGCGGTCGTCGCGTTCACCGAAATCATCGGGCGACCCGCGGCCATCGCTTCATGGGTTGCGGGACCGTCCGCATGGGCGACGAACACATGTGCCCGCGCGATTTCGTCGGCCCGAGAAGCCACGTATCCCAGTGCGTCGCCACGCACCAAAGCGCGCTCAAGTTCTTGGTCCGCGAAGGTGCGAAGGTCGTCGTCGAGGCCGCAAAGAACGTCTACGTGAACGTGAACGCATCTGGCAAAAGAACGAATGATATCACGTAGTTCACTCGCACCGAGGCTTGACGCGTTTACGAGAACCCGATGGGGCTCGCCGGCGCCGGGCGAGCGGAGTTCGGAGACATTGTAGAATGCACGTGAAACGGGAAAACCATCGATGCGGACGCGCCCGGACTCAATGCCGCCCTTCATCAAATCGAAGAGGGCCTCGGTGCCCGGGACGCAGTACGCATCGACGCCGGGCTGCGCCCATGCTGCGTGCGCGCGACGTTGGGTCACGACCCCGAACAGTTCGCAATCGACGTCGCCGCGCACGCGCGCCGGCCCGAGGACCGTCATGGGCAAGGGGTGTGTCGCGACGATGGCCCGAGGAGAAAGTTCTCGAACCCGCTGAAGAAAATGACGAAATACGCTGCGATTCGCGAGGTTCCGCAAGCGCACGTAGGCCTCGGCGTCGACCCCCTTTACGGCCACCGCGCGCCCGTAAAGACGCGGAAGTCTTGCGCGGCCCGTTGCGTGAAACTGCGCGTACAGAAACCCGAGACTGCGCGGTGCGTCTTCGAAGAGCTCGAGGGTTTCGACGTTCAGCCCCCGGGCACGGGCCTCCTCGGCGACGGCGATCGTGGGAGAGTTTGGACCGGTGCTCGCGGGGCCGGCGGTGTGAACGATGAGAAGATCCGTGGCCATGAAGTACGCTCCGTTTTCACGGCGACCATACGCGCGGCGTTCATCAGGGCCGAGTTTTCGCGGTGATTCTCACGCGGCGACCGCGCGGCGTTCAGCGAACAACGGCGTGTCGGCGAGAAGGCGAGGCGCCGTTTCTCAGCGTCCACCTACAACAACGCGCGATCGTAGACCCGGTAGCGCTTGTAGATCTCGGCGCCCATCATGCGAACGCCGGCGTTCACGGGGCCGTTGTCTTCGAGCGTCCACGAAAGTTCGCCCTCTTCGATGCCCATCGCGCGCCCTTGCTCGCTCATCGCGCCGTAGAGATAAAGCGCGAGCCCAGCATATTTGCGCTGTTTACGAAACTTTCTCTTGATGCCCAAAAGCGCCAAGCGCGCGCTCTTTGTGCCGTCGACCTTGAGACGCCAGAGCAGCTTGGCCCAGTTCGTCGGAAAAAGTTGGCCGCCAAAATCGCCGATGACTTCGTTCACGTTCGGAATTCCGATGGCCATGGCCGCCGCTTCGCCGTCGATGAAGACAAGCTTCGTGAGTTCGGGTTCAAGAATGAGCGCGAAGTCTTCGGCCATTTTTTTGACCTCGTTGCGCGTGAACGGAACGAAGCCCCAGTTGTCGCACCAGGCGTCGTTGAAGATTTCGACGACCAGTTGAACGTCGTCTTCGAGGCGCTTCTTCGACACCGGCCGCACGGTAATTTCCGGCATGGCAAGCACATCGGCCATCGCTTTTTTGACCCGCGAGTTCAGGCCCGTCACCGTGTAGTGCCACGCGTAGACGTCTTTGGCTTTCGTGTATTCTGCACCTTCTATAAGTCCGCCTTGGTAAGGCAAGTGGTGCGGCATCATGAGGTACGGGCGCGTGGTGAAGCCCTCCACGAGGCAACCGAACTCTTCGTTGATCGACAAAGACAGCGGCCCAAGAACGCGTTTCATGCCCTTGGCGCGAAGCCATCGTTCGCCCTCGCGCAGGAGGGCCGTCGCGACCTCTTGATCGTCGGTGGTGTCTAGAAAGCCGAAAAAACCCGTGTCATCTGCGTAGCGAGCCAGATGCTCCCGATCAATTTGGGCGGTCATGCGGCCGACGACGCGGCCGTTCTTGCGGGCGAGAAGCATGACCCCTTCGCCGTGCTCGAAGAAAGGATTCTTCTTCGGATCGAGGCGCGCCTTCAGATCGAAATCGAGGGGGCGAATGAACTGTGGACAACCTTTGTAGAGGTCGTCCACGAGTTTCAAAAAATCGTTCGCGTTCGAGCCAAGGGGCGTGACCCGTATATCGACCATCACCCTCGGCTAATCGAGGCGCGCGTTTGCAGCAATGGCCGCGGCGTTTTCGTGAAGAAAAAAGCGACAAAAATGGCCCAAGGCCCTCGGATTAACGGGCCTTCAGGGCCGCGTAGAAGACACCCGTTTTTCGGCGCAGACGCAGCAGCAGTTGGCCGTCGGCGGCGGCGCGAACGACCGCTTCACTCGTGGGTTCGGTCTGGCCATCGACCTCCATCACGATGTCGCCGGGCTGCACCGCGGCCTTGTCGGCGGGTGAACCGGGCATAACCGCGGTGATGACCGCGATGGCTTTGGCGGCCAATCCCAATTGCGCGGCCTCGCGAAAATTGAGATCGCGTAGAGCGAGCCCCATGCTGCCGCCGCCGAGACCCGTGGAGGGCGCGGGCACGGTCACGATGGGCTCGGGTCTGGCCGCAAGAACGGCCTTCGCGGTTGAACGTTTGCCGCTGCGAAGATAGGCAATTTCCACGCTTTCGCCGACTTCGTGGGCGATGACTTCGCGCATCAACTCGTGGCTGTCGCGCACGCTTTTTCCGCCCACCTCGACGAGCACATCGCCCGCGCGCAACGTGGCTTGGGCCGCGGGCGAGCCATCGGCGACGTTCGTGACGAGGGCACCTTGGGGGGGCGAAACGTGAAGCGCCGCGGCGAGATCGGGCGTGAGATCTTGGATGCCCACGCCGAGATGCGCGCGCTGCACGTAGCCCTGTTTGAGAAGTTGGCCCGCGACTTTTTGCGCGAGGCTTGATGGCACCGCAAAGCCAATACCGCTCGCGCGCCCAAGGATCATCGTGTTGATTCCGAGGACGTCGCCGTTCAAATTGCAGAGGGGCCCGCCGGAGTTTCCGGGGTTGATGCTTGCGTCGGTTTGCAGGTAATCTTCTACTAGATTCATTCCGATGCCGCCGCGATCTTTGGCCGACACGACGCCCGTTGTGACGGTGTAACTGAGGCCGAACGGCGCGCCGATGGCCACCACCCACTCGCCCACGCGCGACGCCGCGGAGTCGGCAAAGCGCGCCGGTGTGAGATTGGTGGCGTCGACTTTGATGACCGCAAGATCGGTGCCTGGGTCGCGGCCAATGAGGCGCGCCGGGAGCGAGCGGCCGTCGCGGAAGACCACCGAGATGTCAATCGCGTGCTCGACAACGTGGTTGTTCGTGAGAATTGCGCCGTCGCTTGTGAAGACCACGCCGGAGCCGTTGCCTCGCTGCACCGGACTCTCTTGCGCCCCCAAAGAGAAGGGAAAACCCTGGGCCGGCGCGTCGCTCTTGGCGACGACATCGATGCGCACGACGAAGGGTGACGCTTTTTCGGAGACGGCTACGAAGGCGTCGGAGAGCCTTCTCGCCTCTTGTTGCGCGAGGCCCAAATCGCGGGCGTCGGCGCGCGCGTGGATGCCGTACGCCAAGCCGCCGAGGCCAATGCCGATGGAAAGGAGTCCGAGGAGTGCACGGCGTTTCATGGGTCGCTTTCTGGGGCGCGGAGTTTGACCGCACCCTTGGGACAGCCAACGCGCGGGGCGAAGAGTTTCTTCCCGACCTTGCTCCAAGAAGTCGGAAGGTCGTCGTCGCTAGGCAAAAAAACCCGCTCGAGGCACAGGCCGTGAGGCGGCGCGGTGATGCCCAAATCTCTGCGATTTCCCGACACAATCGCGCGTTCGAGGGCGCCCTCGCGGCGGCGGCCCGCGCCTACTTCGATGATGGTTCCGACGATGATCCGGACCATGTTGTACATGAAGCCCGTGCCCTCGATCGTGATCTGCAAGAGAGGTCCGTCGCTCGTCAGGTCGGCGCGCACCATCTGCCTGACGGTTTCGGTGCGCTCGTCGGCGGCTTTGCGAAACGCGCGAAAGTCATGGGTGCCAACGATGGCGCTCAGCTCCCGTGCGGCCCGCTCCGCATCGACGGCGAAGGGAAACGTCCACGCTCGACGACGCTCCAGTGGGTCGCGTATAGACATCGGCTTGACGAGGTATGTGTAGCGTTTTCCGTGGCTCTCAAACCGGGGAATAAATCCCGCCGGAACTTCGCGCGCCGAGCGAATAACCAGGTCAACGGGCAGACGACGATTGAGCTCGGCTTGCCACGCGCGCGCCGGCATCGCACGCCGCGGATCAAAAGCCACGAGCTGACCTCGCGCATGCACGCCCGAATCGGTGCGGCTCGCGCCCCGCACGTCGACCACGGCCGCATCGAGGGAGCGAACGGCGTCAATAAGTGCACCCTGCACCGTTCGGCCCGTTTTCTGTTTCGCGAAACCGCAGAACGCTTCGCCGTCGTAAGCGACCTCCATCAGAATCGCGTCGAGGTCGGGGGCCTCGTCGTCATGGGCCTCGTCGTCATCGGCCCGAGTGGCGGGTGGAGCTGGCGTCGGAGTGGGGGGAGGGGAAGTCGCCATCGATGCGGAAATGCCGTATAAAATCAGGAAGATAAAGTGCGACAGGCTCCAGGAGAGTCGCGCCCAGCGCGGCCATCAGCATGTATTCTGCACCATGTGCAGTGTGCACGAGTCGTTAGACCAAGTAGCGGCCCGCGCGCATGATCGGGGCGCCGTCGAGATCGATGTCGGCGAAGGCCTGGGCGGCCACGACCTGCGCGAGCGAGTCCCACTCGGCACCGGTCTCGGACGCGTGGGTTGTACCGAAACCGAGATGGAGGCCGGGCATGGTCTGATCGCACACGAGCTCACCGCTGGGCCGAGAAATGCCGATGTTGGTTCCGAAAATAACGTTGCCAACGCGCGTTCCGTAGCGGTCGTCGCGGAGGGCATTTTCGACCTCGCTGCGCAGATGGGTGTCGGTGCACGCAACGGACGTCACCAGCGAATTCTCAATGGTAAAGCGAATGGGCGTGCCGTTCAGCGGAAGGTTCGTCAGAATCCGCGCGCACGCGAGGGCTGCGTCGGCCACGAAGATCCCGTCGACGCGCCCGGGCACTGTGACGAGTTGGCCGGATGGGAGGTTTTCCCATCGGCCCGGGCGGATTGCGCCCGTTTGCTCAATCCAGCGGTAACGATCGGAAAAGGTGACGGTCATGTCGGTGCCGCCGGCGGACCGCGCGACGACTTTTGAGTCGCTCCGAAGCCGCATGCGCATGGCCCGGGTCGCGTCGAGGATTCGCACGGGATCGACGGTAAAACCCTCGAGCATCGCGCGCCTGCTCACGTCGAGCATGTGCCCGTGGCGAAGCTTTGCCTTCACCACAACCTCGATGAGTTCTCTCCGAAACGATGGGTCGGCGGTATCGACGCCTGCAATATACACGCTTGCTTGGGCACGCATCAGCAGCTCGCGGATGTCTGGGGGCAGGCTCCGAAGCGGCAGACTCTCGTGGTCGTTGAGATCGTAAACGACGCCGTTGGCATCGAGGGCCGCGACGACTTGCTCGAAAGCGTAGGCAAGGTCGCGGTGTTTTCGATCGGTAATAATAACGACGACGTCGCCGCGGACCACACTCAGCGATCGCTCGACAACGCGGCGTGCGGCATTCGCGAGGTCGATGTCGGCGGGGACGAGGGCAGCGGGCGGCACAGAAAACGGCGCGGGTCGTTGAGACGGCCGCCGGGGCATCGCCGAGGGCCGGGTGCTCGGAATGCGCGATGCGCTTCGCAAGCGAAGGCTCGCGAAGGCCGGGGTGTCTTCCTCGATGGGCGGCAGCGGCGGAAGGGAAGGGCGTTTGGGGTCGTGCACGGCGGCGTCAGCCTTGATCGGGAGGAGCTGCATCCCCTGGCGACGCAGGATTTGCAGGCATTTCCGCGTCGGTGCCCGCGTCGGTGCCCGCGTCAACGGGCGGCGCGGGCAGCGCACTCACGCCGCCGCTCGACTGCGCGCGAACATCTTCCGGAGGCAAGCGGCAACGGAGACTCGAACACTGCCCGACGTTGCAGTCGTCGTTGCGAAGGCACTCGGCACCAAGCGCCCCGGCGGACGATGAGCAGCCCGCTGCGGCGGCTGCCAAGCCTGCGGCCAGGGCCAAGGCAGCGAAGGTGGCGACCCGCGCAGGCGCGTTGAAACCGTGAGTAATCGGCGGTGCCGGCCGTGGGTTGTATGGCTTCGATGGCATCAATCGCGACCTTCTTTTGGGCACTGCATTTTGTAAGAGAAAAAAGGCAAGCACCGGGTCGGTGAAGAACGACTCAGGGACCGGCCTTGGACGCGCCAGCATCGGCGCCAGGACCGCAGCCCGCCGCCGCATCGCCGGAACAAACCGCGGTCACGCCCTCGCTGCACGCGGAGATGGTTGAAAGAAACGGTGCGAGCAGCGCGAGGGCAAACGCAAGAGGAAGAGGTCGAAATGGTCTCATGAGAACTTGCGGACGACTAGGGCGGTTTTCAATCGCGTCGAAGAAGGTTGGTCGAGGGCGCGCAGCGGAAAGCGTGGCGGCGGGCGGCATCACGCGCTCCACCCCCCATTCTATCCCATTCTGCTGCACAATGGGGGGGCCATGCCGCATTCTGCGAAGCAGAATGAGTAAGCATGGGGTTTGTGGGTCCCCGGGTCGAAAACCGCCCTAACGCCCGCCACGGATGAAGTTGCACGGAACCAAGCCCTCAAAGCAACCGGCGGAAGGAATCGGCACCGTGCCGCGGAAAAGACTTGCAACGCATGCGCCCATGTGCGGGCTGCCGGTTTCGTCGCTTTCGACGGTGGCCGAGCACAGCGCTCCGTTGGAAGCCACGTGGACACGCACCGAAACGCGCCCCTTAAGGTCGGGGTTGTTCGCCAACTCGGTTTCGTAGCAGCGGCGAGCGAGGCGGCACTTTCCGCCGAGCGCGCTCTCGAGGTCTTCATTGATGCTGCCGTAACAGGGGCCTTTTCTTTCGCAAACGCCCGCAACGTGCGGAGCCTGGAGGGCGGGACCCGAGGCCAGACCGGCCGCGGCGGCAGGCGGGCCGGCGTCGACTTCGGCCGGAGGTGGCGGGGGCACCTCGTCTTCGGCGGAACCCTGGGCCGCAAGCTGTTCGACCTTCGCCGCCGGGGTAGAATCGACGTTGGCTGCCGGCGGTTGCGGTTTCGAACAGCCCGAGACGCCCAGTAACAAAACGAGGCCACCGAGGGAATGTGCGAAAGACCGCAGGGGACCGTGTTCCATGCCGACCAGCGTGCCACTTTCGGATGGAAAAAATCCAACGAAATCGGAGCAACCTTAGCCTCATCCATCGCACGCGCGCCGGAATGATCGCATCCGATGATAGCCGTCGCTCACGGGCGAAAAAATAGCGCAGGTGCGGCACGGGTCTTGAAGCCCGGCGCCGCGCGAAGGACGGGCGCTCGCGCGTTCATACCCCGGGCATATCTCTGCAGAATACACATATACCCGTGTCACCCCAGGACCGATCTTCGATAAGCGTGCATCCCCGAGGCAAGGCCACAGAGTCTTTCGCGCGATGCTCAACGACCAGCAGGGCATCGCTCTCGATGGGCACGGTTTCGTGGAAGGTTTCGAGGAGACGCTGGAACGCTGGTGTGCCGATTTGCGCGTACGGGGGATCGAAAAATGCCACGCGAACGGCCCTGCGTAGGGTGCCGCGGCCTAGGGTGCGCAGCGCGTCGCCGGGGACGATGGTGACCTGATTTTCGACGCCCAAGGACTTCGCATTTTCGGCAATGCTGCGAAGGGCAGCCCGGGATTCTTCGAGCAAAAATGCGTGATCCGCGCCGCGGGAAATGGCCTCGAACCCGAGAGCCCCGGAGCCTGCAAAGACATCGACGACCGCCGCACCGGTGAGGTCGATGTGGTGGGCAAGAACAGAGAAGAGGGCCTCGCGAACCCGATCGCTCGTGGGGCGCGTGAGGCCTCCGGCCGGTGCCTCGAGGCGACGCGAACGAAGGTGGCCGCCGGTGATGCGCAAGGGGCGCGCGTTAGCAGAGAAATATCGAGCGAGCGTGGCTCTCGGGCGAAACAATCGCTAGGCTGAACGTATGGCTTCCCGTCGCGAAAGAGGAAAACTCGGGTTGACGAGCGTCTTGGCGCTGACGCCGATTCTGACTTTGGCCCTCGCCACCGACGCCCGGGCCGCCGCCCTGAGCACGCCCGTGGGGGTCATTGGCATTGAGTCCGACGACGCGGAGGCCTTGGCCGAGGGACTGACCGCGTCTCTCGAAAGCGGTATTGATCGCCTCCCGGGCTGGCGCAAGGCGCACGTTCGCGAGTCGTTGTCAACCCTTAGTTTTGCTTTCCAATGCCCCAGTCGGCCAGATCCGGAGTGTCTCGATCGCATGGCCCAGCATTTGGGCCTGGATTCCATCATTTGGGGGTCTCTGCGCCGCGTCGCCGAAGGTCGTTTTGATGCCTCGGTGCACCTATGGCGTCGGCGTGGCCCCGGGAGCGAATATGTTGCGCGCATTCTGGCCTCGTCCGCGCCAACGACGGACCCGGTCGTCGGCGCGCAGGGGTTGGCCTGCGCCAAGAACCTGTTGGCACCGGTGCTGTCCCGGTTGAACGTCCAGTTTGCGGCGCTTGGTGCCCCAGCGTTTCTTCGCGTCGATGGCGTCAATCGCGGCAATTTCGTTGATGGCGTGGTTCGCCTCGAGCTCGCGCCTGGGCCGCACCGTGTCGAGGCGGTCCAAGGAATTTTGGTCGTCGCGGGCCGTGAACTCGATCTTCGCGGCGACGAAGACGGGGAGGTCACCCTTGAGGCCCCGGGTGGCTCAGCGGCGGCCGTGGTCGGGGGTTTCGGCGCGGTCCCAGGCGGCGTGCTGGGTGCCGGGCCGTTGCCTGGTGCGGGCGCGCTTCCTGGCCCCGGGCCCGACGAACGTTCGTGGAAATCCTATGCGGCGTACGGCTCTTTGGGGGTCGGCGGAGCCCTGGGCATCGCGGCCATCGTCGAGGCCGTGAAGTTTTCCAGCTCCAAGACAGACCTCGAGGTGTCGCTGGCAAGGGTTCCGAGTGCCGTAACCGACGTGTGTGCCACCGATTCGGGCCCGAATGCCGTCGATGCCTGCCGTTCGTATCAAAGCGCCCAGACGTCGCGTCTCTTGGGTTTTGTCTTTGGCGCGGTCAGTGTGGTGGCAATCGGCGGCGGGGCGGCGCTGTTGTGGCAGGCCACGCACGAGCAAAAGACGGCCGACCGAAACCGCATCGGCTTCACGCCGCGCACCGGCGGGGGCGAGATGACCTTCACAACCCCCCTCGACTGAAGATGAGTCATACATTCTGTACCATCAACCGTCGTGGCAACCGGCGCCACATGTGTGGCTGCTCAGGCCTCGCGAAGCGGTTCCTTGTTAGCGAAAAGCATTCTAAGGTGGGCTTCCAATGACGCAGCGTTTCGTTAAGGGGCACATCGCTTTTCGCAACCGCGCGGGCACCGAACAAGAATACCTGCAACGTCTCGCGATCGACGGTCAGCAGCCTATGGCCCTCTACATTGGCTGCTCCGACTCCCGGGTGATCCCGGAATTGCTCACGGGTGCGAGTGCGGGTGAGCTATTTGTCGTACGAAATGTAGCCAATTACGTGCCCGCGCTGGCCAATGCCGATTGCAGCGTTGGGGCAGCCATCGATTACGCGGTCGGCGTATTGGGCGTCCAAGATGTCATCGTGTGTGGTCACACGGGGTGTGGTGGTATTCGCGCGGCACTTGAGGGGGTGGAGGCCCTGGCACCCCAGCAGTCCTCGCTCCGTCAATGGGTGCAGAACTTGGTGCCTACCGCGGAGAACGCGAGGGCCAGGGGGTTTGCCGGCGAGGCTCTGGCGCAGCGCACCACGGAAGAAAATGTGCTCGATTCCTTAGACAATCTAACGAGTTACGAGTCTGTAGCCGCGCGGCTGGGCGAGGGTTCCCTTGGGCTTCACGCGTGGGTCTACAGTCTCGAAAACCTACGTCTACGGGTTTTTCACGCCGACCACGGGGTCTGGGCGGACGCAGAAGCGGTGCTATAGGCGGTGTATGTGGGCGATAGTTTCTGGCATTCGCGAAATAGATAGAGTATTTTCTGAGAGCCATGACGAACGGGGTTGCGTCCGGTCTGTTCGTGGGGTAGACTCGGTGGCTGCTCCCTTGGGGGCGTCACGGTTTCGACGGAGGAAGGACAGAGCTTGCTGCGTGCCGCGGTCGCTAGCCCGCGTAAAAACTGGCGAACGTCTGATTGCGAACGATAACGCGATCTCGCTCGCGGCCTAAAAAACCGTAAGCCGTTTGCCGTAGGAGTCTGCCTGTACTCCTACGACGAGCGTCAACGAACAGGCTGGTCCAAGGTCGGGCTCCCGGGCGGCGGACGAGATTAAACAGGGTGATCGGGGTTCGGCCTGTTCGCGCGAATACAGGTGGAATCTTTAAATTGAATTGGCGCTACGCACGTAGACGCGGTTTTTCGAATTCTTTCGGACCTGGGTTCGACTCCCAGCGCCTCCACCAAGACCTAAAATCCCAGCCTTTATCTTTATCGGCTGGGATTTTTTTGCCCGGAGCGCCAGTGTTGGCGCGATGTTGGGGGCTGCAGATGCAGACATTAAGTATTGCCTCGGTGTTCCCCTCACAGGGCCGGTTCAAGGCTTGGCGGTCGAGGGTCCCGGAGCAAAAGCGACCGACGCTGGCAACAATTCCCGACTTGCCTGACGAATCACCGGCGAAATCCACGGCATCGGCGAAGAGCGACACGGCACCGGACTTCAATCCGCCGCCGATCGCGACGGCGAACATCACGGAACTGACGATCAGCGCCGCCCACAAGGCCTTTCGGAAACGTGGACTGACCGTGGTTTTCGATCCGCAGTGGAGAGTCGCAACAACCGGTACCCATCATTTCTGCCCCTTAACGGTCACTCCGAGGATTGAACACCCGCGTCGTCTCTTTTCGGTCAAGCTCCTGATCGTGGTGCGCACTGGTTTTTCACGGAGCTCGTAGGCGCACCCGCGCCCAATCCTGTGGCGCTGGAATGCTCCAACGGCGGCGCTCGCGAACATTTAGACGATTCTCCACTGGACGACGAACGGGATATGCGTGCTACACGCGGGGCGTCGTCCCATGCATGTTGCGCACGAAATAACTATGAAAAACGCCTCGACCGCCGGTTTCCGGAGCCTCGCTCGCCTTGCTCCTATCGCTTCGTTTGCAGCGCTGGCCGCCCTCGCCGCGCCGTCTGTAGCTTTTGCGCAGGCTGCGCCCACGCCGTCGACGCCGCCTCCAGCCTCCGCAGCGGCCCTTGCGCCCGCAGCGCCCGTCGCGCCCGCAGCGCCTGATACCATCGCAACCGCTGCAACGCCTGCGCCCGCGGCCGCTCCTGCCGAAGCCGCTCCGCCCGTGCCTGCGCCCGCGCCCGCGCCCGCGGAAGCACCGCTTCCATGGGCTGGGTCCAACATGTTTGGGCAGTTTTCCTTTCCGACTTACGGCATTTTGCGTGGCCAACAGCAGTCCCCCGACGACGCCGTGAACTTCTGGTTTCGTCTCGCCCCCCGTTGGACGCTGAGCCCCAAGTGGCAGCTCCGCGGCGTTCTTGCGGGCAACGGAGACGTGGGCGAGGGCATCAACACGGGCTCGACCTACAAACGTGAATTCTTGTTCGGCGACCCGATCGTTACGCTTTTCTACATGGGCATACCCAAGCTTCCGGGCGGCATCCGCATGCTCGCGGGCACCTCGCTGCGCCTTCCACTTTCGAAGGCATCTTGGGCGCAAACGCTCATTGCTGCGCCGGGTATCACTACCCAATTTGCTAAAGGATTTGAGGCATTTGGTGGCGAAACGCTCGTCCTAGTGTCGGGCAGTTATTCCCACCCGTTTTACCAGAGCGTCAGCCCCCTCACGCCAAACGAGCTACCCTATGCGCGTTCCACATTTGTGGGCGCGCAGGCCACGGGTTTCACCGCCGACCAAATCTCCGGCATCGCCAACGCCCGCGACGTATTTTCCATGGTCGCTTTTGCGGTTCAAACCTGGGGCAAGTGGGCACCGGGCGTCTTCATGCTCGCGAGCACGGCCATTCCATACACGTTCAAAGACCTTGGAATGAACCAGACGAACGTCGCGACGTATCACTTGCGATCCAGCACGTTTTTTGGCGCATGGCTCGACTACGAAGTGAACGATTGGCTGACGCCTGAAGTGGGGTACCAGATGTCGCGCAGCCTCCTCGACGGCGACGGAACCTGGGGCAACCCGGTTTTCAGTCGTTACCAAGACACCCAGGTTTACCTCGGTGCGAACATCCAAATCGATGCACTGTACAAGGCCCTCAAAGGCGAGTCGGCGGCGGCGGGCGTCGTTCGCGCGACGCGTCGGCCCATCGGTCTTTCGTTCTAAATCAGGTCGGTTGCGATCGCTGCTTGCCCCACGAATGACGGGGCTACGGGGCTTCGCCGCGAAACGCTCTTCGAACGTCGTCGCCCGTTAGCGCGCGATTAAACACGCGCACGTCGTCGATGCGGCCGTCCCATGGCCAGCGCCCGCTGCCGTCGTAGTCGCCCACCACAATGCCGTGCGTCCAGTTGACGAGCCACGGCGGCACGTTCGAATGCACCGGGCCAAACGCCTCGCCATCGACGAAAAAGCGCACTTCGTGGGCCGCGTTATCCATCGAGACGGCCACGTGATGCCACGCATTGAGGGGCATCTGGTAACCGGATTTGACGTGGAAAAACCCAGACCCCGAGGCTAGTCCAAGTTCGAGAAAACGGTCGCTGCCGAAGGGGTCCAAGGTGGTGGTCAGGAGCCACCAGCCGTCGCTGGGCCACGCGCTTTTCGCCACGATGGTGGGCACGTGCGCGGCGGCGTCCATCCAAACCCACGCGGTCACCCCGGCCGCCTCAGAGGCGAAGCACGGGCCGTTGGGGCCGATCAGCCACTGGTTGCTACTGAACTGCAGCGAGCCCGCCAAATGCCCCGCCGCGGCCGAAGGATAGGGGAATCTTAGGGCGGCTAGGGGCGCGAAAGACCGGGCGGCGTGCAGCGTGTGCCCAAGGCCACCTTGGTCGGGGGTTTCGGCATCGTTCAGCGAATCCAGCGGCCACCACGCGACGAGGCCGACGCGGGAACACGGGGCCGCATCGAAGGGCATTGTCTCGGGATTTTCCACGCGATAATCCGCGAATTCGCGAAACGTGCGGCGCCACATCACGAGAGCGGCGCACGCGGCGAGGCCAAGCGCCGCGGTCACTGCGAGCGGGGGCTTCGGGCGCGGGATGCTCGCCATTCTACAGCGCTTTGCCCCGGGCAAAATCGCCAGCGAAGGTTGCGGCAACGGTGTTCACGGCTTCGAGGTTGCCGATCATCACGCCGAGTTCGCGGTTGTAGCGCAGGGAGTTCGTCGTGAAATTGGCCGAGCCCACATAGGCCCGAACCCCATCGACGACGAGAGCTTTTGCATGGTTGTAAGGGCTCGCGGCGGTGCCTCCGCTGGCACTGTCGCCAACGCTTCTGAGCTGGATATTCCCAGCCTTCAGGAGGCCAAGCATCGTAGTTTGCGCGCTCGACGGGGTCGAGTCGTTGGCCACAAGAATGCGGACCACGACGCCGCGGGCCTTGGCCGCCAGGAGCGCATCTGTGACGAAACGATCGCTGAACGCCTCGGCCTGCACATCGACGGTGCGGACCGCCCCGTTGACGAGTTGCATCATCAAGGGCTGCGCGTTGTTGGGTGCTACGAGAAGCGGCCCAGATGGGGTTATGGGCGTGTTTGCGTAATCTGCAGCAAAGATAGCTTCTGCTTCACTTATGTCTGCGGGCTCCGAATCGACGACCAAATATTCACGGTTCGTTGACGGGCTCGATGAGGCGAAGTTCATCGTCATAAACCACCCGACGACCCCATCGATCAGCAGGGCTTTTGCGTGGGTAAACGTAAAACCGGCAGACGCCCAGGCAACTTTTACGCCTCCGCGCTCGAGGGCGGTGAAGAGAGCCGATTGGTCGAAAGCGTTGCCCGGAAAGGTCTTGTTTAGAACAACCTTTACCTCGACGCCCGCCCGTGCGCGTTCAATGAGCGCGTTCTTCACGTCGTCGTCGGTGAACAGGTACATCGTGAGATGCACCGTTCGCTTGGCGCTTTTGATCGCGGCAACAATCTCGGCGCCGTCGTTGCCGTTGGGTTCGACGATGACCCGCACGGCGTGCGACAGGGGAAAACCGGCGTCAACCGCGGGCCCAGCGTTGCCGGCGTTGCCGGCGTCGGGAGCTCCTGCATCGTGGTCGCCCGGCTCCGTTTCGACGACGGGCCCGGCCGGTGGCGTGGAGGTTCCGCAGGCCGTCAGAGTGGTGGCCAAAGACAGGAAAAATGCAGTCAGAACAAGTTTCGGCATGGCAGTGAGCAAAGGGCGGGCAGACGAAAGAAACAGGGGCAAGCGGGGCTATCGGACATCTTCACTTAGCAGACCCGAACGACGTTGCATGGGGGTCTCAGAACGCGGCCAAAGCGAAGGCGGCGGACTCTTAGCGGCGCTCCTTTTCCTCTTGGGCGAAAGCCTTCCAGCGACTCTCGGCCATGCCGACCGCGGCTTGGCTTCCGCTGCGCACGATGGGCGTTCGCAGCAGGAGCGCGTCGTCAAGAAGAATCGTGAGGAGGCGCTCGTCGGTGAGGCTGAGAAGATGCAACCCCTTGTCTTTCGCGCGAGCGCCGTCTTTATCGAAGAGCGAAGAAAGCCCGCCGTTTGCCTTGGCCACTGCCTGCAATTCGCCCTTCGCCATGGGCTTGACCTTGAGATCCACGCGGTGAATTTTGACGCCACGTTCGGCGAAAAAACGTTCAGCGGCGCGCGTTCCACCGCACTTGGCGGTGCCAAAGAGCTGAATCATCGGAACCCGTAGTCGATGCAGAATGCATGTTGATAATTGCCATGCCGCGCTTTGAATTACTCTTCGTCTTTGCCGCCGCGAAGGGCTGCGAGCACCGAAAGGTCTTCGAGGGTGGAGGTGTCCCCCTTGGATTCGTTCCCCGCGGCTACGTCGCGCAAGAGGCGCCGCATGATCTTTCCGGAGCGTGTTTTTGGAAGGGCGTCGGCAAAACGAATGGCGTCAGGCCGAGCGAATTTCCCTATTTCCTTGTCGATGTGTTCCGTCAGCGCCGCGCGAAGCTCGGGCCCCGCCGTCTGCCCACTCTTGACGGTGACGAAGACCACGAGCGCCTGGCCTTTGAGTTCGTCGGGGCGACCTACCGCGGCCGCCTCTGCGACGGCCGGGTGACCCACGAGGGCACTCTCAATTTCAGCGGTACCAATACGGTGACCAGCTATATTCAATACGTCGTCGATACGACCAATTACCCACGTATAGTTGTCCTGATCGATGCGCGCCCCATCGCCCGTGATGTACTTGCCGGGAACGGCCCTCCAGTAGGTGTCGAGGTAGCGCTCGTGATCGCCCCAAATGGTGCGGGCCATGGAGGGCCAAGCCGCGTCAATGAGCAGCTTTCCGCCTTCGTTTGCAGCGCAGGGCTCGCCCGCCTCGGTCACGAGCGAGGGCACAATTCCGAACATCGGAAGGCCCGCACTTCCGGGCTTGCTCATCACCGCGCCGGGCAGCGTCGTCACCAAGATCGAACCCGTTTCGGTCTGCCACCAGGTGTCAACGATGGGGCATCGATCGCCGCCGATGACGCGCCGGTACCACATCCACGCTTCGGGATTGATGGGCTCGCCGACAGACCCGAGGAGACGCAGGGACGAAAGATCGTGTTTGACGACGTGCTCGTCGCCCCAGCGGATGAACGCGCGAATGGCCGTGGGAGCCGTGTACAAAATCGTGATGCCGTGGCGCTCAATCATGCGCCAAAAACGGCTTGGATCCGGGGCATTTGGCGCGCCTTCGTACATGAAACAACTGGCGCCGCAGGAGAGCGGCCCATACACAATATAGCTGTGTCCCGTGACCCACCCGACGTCTGCGGTGCACCAATAAAGGTCGGTGGGTTTGAGATCGAAAACAAATTTTGCGGTGACGTGGGCCCCCGCAAGGTAGCCGCCGGAGGTGTGCACGAGCCCCTTCGGTTTGCCCGTCGAGCCACTCGTGTAGAGTACAAAGAGCGGATGTTCCGCCGAAAAAGCCTCGGGGGTTTTCGCCAGCGACGAGGCCTCCACGGAGCGCGGCGCGGCGAGCAGAGTCGCCCAATCGTGGTCGCGACCTTCGCGCAGAACAATCGGGCATTTTGCAGGAGAATCAATGCGCCGAAGGCAAATGACGTGGGCCAAATTCGGGCAGTTTTCGACGGCTTTGTCGGCCATCGCTTTGAGCGGCACAACGCCTCCTCGTCGCCACGCGCCGTCTTGGGTGAGGAGCACCTTTGCCCCCGAGTCGTTGATGCGATCGCGAAGGGCTTCCGAAGAAAAACCGCCGAAGACCACCGAGTGCACAGCTCCAATGCGCGCACAGGCCAACATCGCGGCGGCGGCCTCGGGCACCATTCCCATGTAGACTGCAACCCGGTCTCCGGGCTTCACGCCGAGGTCGAGAAGTGCGGCCGCGAGCCGAACCACCTCCCGGTGCAATTCCCTGTAAGTAAGCACGCGAACCTCGCCCGGTTCTCCCTCCCAAACGATGGCGGCTTTGTGCGCGTTCGGGGTTTTCAGGTGGCGGTCCAGGCACGACTCACTGACGTTGAGTTTTCCGTCCGTGAAGAACGTGGACGACCCGCCCGTGCCCTCCTGGAATACCGTCCAGGGCTGGCGCCACACGAGGGCGTCGGTGGCTTCGCGCCAGAAATTCGCCGGTTCCGCGAGGCTTCGCTCGTAGAGCGTTGCATAGGCCTCCTTCGAGTTCACGAGGGCGGCCGCACGAAAACTATCGGAGGGCAGAAACTGGCGATCTTCGCGGAGGAGGGAGACAATGGCGTCGGTCATGGAGGAGGCGCAATGTACCATGAAGCCGCCAAGCGCCCGCACGCGGAGCGGGGGAAACGGCGAGCGGCCGTCGAGGTTGTTTCGCGGCCAGTGCGGCGCCTGGCGCGCAACATTTGCGGGGCATAAGCCCAATAAAACGGTATACTTAGGGGGCCGGCCGGAGGAGGTATTTTCATTGTGACTATACCTAGAAGTCCTTTATATACGTAACGAAATACGAAAACAAGCCATGGCCACACTATCGGTTGCCCACAACTACGATTGCACTGCGCAGACATTTTTCTTCGATGTCATCTTGAGCCAGGCCTACAACACCGAGCTCTACGCGCACCTCGGGTTTCCTCACTTCTCGTTTCTCGGAGTTGTGCAAGACGGCACGAAGTGGCATCGCAAGATTCGCGTGACGCCGAACACCGGGAACGTGCCTGCGCTCGTGCAAAAGATCGTGGGCGATGGCATCTCGTACGTCGAAGAGGGCACCCTCGATACCGCGACGATGCGCTTTGAATTTCGTGTCTTGCCGACCGTATTCGGCGACAAAGCGGACATCCGCGGCAGCATTTGGTGCACGCCGCGCGAGGGCGGTGTCGTGCGCCATGCGCGGTTTGACGCGCACATCAAGGTCTTCGCGGTGGGCTCGATCATCGAAGAAAAAATGCTTGAAAACTACAAGCGATCGTTCGACGAGGCCGCGGTCTTTACCCGCGGTTACCTTGAGCGGAACAACCTGTTGGCCAAGTAATAGCCACGTAAAATCTGGGCCAGAGGTCGGCGGCCTGCGTGGGCCGGGCGAGGGTCGAGTCAGCTCGCTTTGCTGCTGCTGCGCGCCCCTTGCGAACTCGGTGGGGCGGCGTCGCGCTCTTCGAGAATCTCGAGTTGCGCGACGGACAGGTAGCTTAGGCGCTGCAAATGCGACCAAAAAGCGTCGAGCGCCTCGGAGTGCATACCCTGGCGATCACGCACCGCGGTGACGTTGGTGTTCAGGCTCGCACCCGCGATTGTGGCCATTCGCAAAGTGCCCTGGGTGATGGCAGCGAGGGCCGTAAAGTGCGACATAAACGCAACCCCGGACCCAAGGGCGAGCGCCTCGATAACCGCGGACGGGCACTCGATCTCCATCGTCGTCACAAGGGCATGCGCATCGATGCGATGCTCCTCGAGGAGGTCGATCAATTGCTCGCGTGCGATCGTTCCGAGGGGAGGCAGTATCATTGGCAGGGTTTTCAGCTGCTCACGAAGGATCACGCCGCTCACGAGGTGCGGATTCCGGGCGGCGGTCGACTCGACGAGGACCATGGGATCGCGGAACAGCGTTTGGGCTTCGAACCGGCGCCCGGCGAACCTTGCGGGAGCGAAGTTGAGCACCGCGACGTCGAAGTCGCCGGTGCGAAGGGCCGACGCCATGCTCTCGTTTTCCATCACGCGCAGCGAGGGAAGGACGTCGCCGGCGACGCCCAGGAACGAGTGGATGGCGGCGGGAAGAATGCTGGTGCCTGGCCCAAACGTGGCCCCCACGCGCATGGCGGCGCGCGAGGGTTGATGCAGAACTTTTGACTCCAGTTCGGCGGTGTCGAAGGCACGCACCGCGCGCCGAGCCGCCTCCCAAAAACGGTCGGCGTGGGCGGTAGGCAAAAGGCCTTTTCTTGCGCGCAAAAAAAGACTGGCGTGCACCTCGGCTTCGAGTTCACGAATACTCTGACTTACGGCGGGCTGTGTGATGCCGAGGCGGGCGGCGGCGGCGGTCATCGAAGAACACTCGTAGACCGCGAGGAAGACGCGAAGTCGTTCGATGTTCATACCGATGAAGCATAGAGGGTTAACCCAAAGGCACAGGGCGTATTCGTACCTGGCGACGCGTACTTATTGGTAGTGGGTCCGGGGGCTTGAACGTGATGTCTTAGGCAACAACCGAAGGCGTTTAGCTTGCGGACGATCAGGCTTTTTGCTCAATTACTGACCAATAGTCGCGTCAGCTCCGACGGCAAAAAATGCGTTCCGATAGGGGAGGAGACGATGTGCGGAATTGGAGCAGTCCTCATACTTTCGTCGGCAGCTGCGACTGTGCGGCGCGGCGACTTGCTTCGCATGGCGCGGACGCTTTCGCATCGCGGACCCGACGGCATGGGGCTCTTTCGTTCGAGCCGCGTGGGGCTTGTGCACACGCGGCTTTCCGTCGTCGATATTTCCGGCGGCGCCCAGCCCATGGCGAACGAAGACGAGACCCTTTGGGTCGTGTTTAACGGAGAGATTTTCAATCACGTCGAGCTGCGCCAAGAGTTGTCGGCGTTGGGCCACCATTTTCGCACGCGCTCGGACACCGAGGTCATCGTGCATGCGTGGGAAAGCTGGGGTGAAAACGCCTTTTCGCGGTTCAACGGCCAGTGGGCGATTGTGCTCTACGACGAGACTAAAAACGAGGTGATTCTCGCCCGGGATCGCGTGGGCGTTCGGCCGCTGCACCTGGCGATGCACGCGGGAAAACTTCTCGTGGCGAGCGAGGCAAAAGCTCTCTTCGCCGCAGACCCGAGTTTGCCCCGGGAGATAGACCCGACGTCCGTGGCGGAGGCTCTCACGTACTGGGCGCCCCTCGCGCCGCACACGATGTTCCGCCACGTGACGGAGCTCTTGCCCGGAACGATTCGCCGGTACCGCCTTCTCGACGGCGGCTTCGAGAGTCGTGAGCACCGGTTCTACCGGCCCGCATTTCCTCCGTCTATTTCCTCATTTTCTGGCGATATTCGCGAGGCGACCGAGGCTGTGCGCCAAGCCCTCGAACGTGCCGTCGCGCTGCGCGTCACCCGTGCCGACGTGCCGGTGGCGAGCTACCTCTCGGGCGGTCTCGACAGCACCCTCGTGTCGGCGCTTGCCCAAGACGCGACGCAGGGCCGCCTGCAAACATTTTCTCTCCGATTCGACTCGCCCGAGTACGACGAAACCGCTTTTCAGGAGGAGGCGGTTCGAGCCCTCGGCACCGACCACCGTTCCATTTCGATCACGGGCCGCGACGTCGCCGACGCGTTTCCGCAAATGGTGTGGCATGCGGAAAAGACGCTGCTCCGCACGGCCCCCGCGCCGCTTTTTTTGCTGTCTAAACTCGTGCAACAGAGCGGCATCAAGGTGGTCTTGACGGGCGAAGGTGCCGACGAAATGTTCGCCGGTTACGACATTTTTCGCGAAGGCAAAGTCCGCCGATTTTGGGCGCGGCAGCCTCAATCCAAGCTGCGTCCGCGTCTCCTTGAACGCCTCTACCCGTACCTCGCCCGGTCGCCGGTGGCGCAACGTTCCGTGGCCCAACTGTTCTTCGGGCGTGACCTCCACAAGGCCCAAGAGCCCGGGTTCACCCACGGTCTTCGGTGGTCGAGTGCCGCCGCACTTCAGCGACTCCTGACCCCCGAGGCGCGGGGCGAGTGGGCGACGAGCGAACGCGGCGTTGACGCGGTGATGAGCGCATTGCCAGCAGATTCGCCTACTTGGGAGCATTTGTCGCGGGATCAACTGGTGGAGATCGAGACTCTCCTGTCGCCGTATCTTTTGTCGTCGCAGGGCGACCGGGTCCTGATGGCCCACTCGGTGGAAGGCCGTTTTCCGTTTCTCGACGCGGATGTCATGGAGCTTGCCCACAGCCTTCCCGCCGCTTTCAAACTTCACGTCCTCGACGAAAAACACGTGCTGAAACGCGTGGCAAAAAATCGCATCCCCGCCTCCATCGTGGGGAGAAAGAAACAGCCCTACCGAGCGCCGAACGCGGAGGCTTTCCTCGGCGGCTACGAGCCCGATTGGGTGCGCGAAGTCACGTCGCCGAGATCTCTGGAAATGCTGGGAATCTTCGATAAGAACGCGGTCGCTGCGCTCTTTGCAAAGGTCAGGGGTGCGTTGGCCAAGAACGCGCGGGCGACGCTTTCCAACGCCGACGACATGGCGGTCGTGGCGGTTTTGTCGACCCAACTTTTGGCACGCGTCACGGTGGCCCACGCGCCCACTTCCGAGCCGCCCATCGTGTGCGACATCGAGCGGGCAGGGGCTGTCCCGGGGCGATGACGCCGACACGTTCCAGACGACGCAAAAAGATGGAGCGAAGTCGGAATTCGTCGGGCCCCCGGCGCGTTCAAAGTTGTGACCTGACCGCCGCGTGCTACGCCCCAATGCCATGAACAAGTATGTGTATGGTGCATGCCTCTCGCTGCTCGGCGTTGCCGTTGCGAGCGGATGCAGCGCCTCGAATCCCTCGGAAATCGTGTCGGATATTGACGGCGGCGCGGTGACGCCCGCGGTGGACAGCGGCGCGGTGACGCCGGTGGTCGATAGCGGCGCGGTGACGCCCGCGGTGGACAGCGGCGCGGTGACGCCCGCGGTGGACGGCGGCGCGGTGACGCCCGTGTGCACGACCTCGACGTATGAGAACTTTGCTCAAACTTTTTTCGCGAGGAACTGCAACGGGTGCCATGCCGCTCAGCGGCCAACCCTCGGAACCAAGGCCGCCATTGTTGCCAATCTGGCCAACGTAACGAGCGCTGTCAGGGCAGATCGAATGCCCAAGTTCGGTCGCCTCTCGCCCGCCGACAAGGCCAAGGTTTTGGAGTGGCTCGACTGCGGTGCGCCCTAAACCGGGCCTGAAACCTAGGCGATTTCCAACCCGTTCGCCGCTTTGTCGCCCGTAGTCGCGCGAGGTTGGGCCTTCCTGAGCCCAAAGAGGGCGAATGCGGGTGCCAGTACCAGTGTTAGCAAAGTCGCCGTCACGAGCCCGCCAATGACCACCGTTGCCAGGGGGCGCTGAACCTCGGCGCCCGCACCGGACGAAAGCGCCATGGGTAGAAAGCCGAGCGCGGCCACGAAAGCGGTCGTGAGCACGGGCCGAAAGCGATCCCGCGTGCCGTCGCGAACGGCGTCTTCCAGGTCTTCGCCAACGCGTACGCGATCGAGAATCCCCGACAGCAGCACCACGCCGTTGAGGGTGACCACGCCGAACAGCGCGATGAGACCGATGGCCGCGGAGATCGAAAGCGGGAGGCCACAAATGGCCAACGCCATGAGGCCTCCGCTTGCCGCCACCGGGAGGTTTGTGAGCACGAGCAGCGTGGGCCGAAGCTCACCGAAGGTCACGTAGAGAAGCGCAAAGAGAGCAAAGAGCACGAGCGGAATCACGAGGCCGAGACGCTTCGCGGCACTCACCAAGTGGTCGTATTGCCCGCGAAGAGCGAAGGAGAATGTTTTGGGTTTTTCCAGGCGCGCGAGTCCAAGCTGCAACTCCGCCACAAAGCCTGCGAGGTCCCGATCGCGAACATTGCATTCTACAAGTACACGCCTCCGCGACTGTTCACGACCGACGACCGGCGGAACGTCGCTGACATCCAGCGTGGCCACCTCTCCGAGGGGAACGGCTCGGCCCCCATGCACGATGAGCATCGAGTTCCGAAAAGACTCCTCGTCCGGCGAGGGCGGCGCGTCGGCGCGAAGCACGACGTCGAAGCGGCGCTCTCCCTCCCGGATGATGCCGACCGGGCGGCCTTGGCGCAGCAGCTCGACGGCAAACGCCACCTCGTCGGGGGTGACGCCAACGCGCCCGGCCCGCTCCGGATCGATGCGAACCGAGAGTAAAGACAGGCCTTCAAGGGCTTCGCCGCGAACATCTTCGGCGCCGGGAGTGGCGTGAAGAAGCTTCACGACCTCGGCCTCAAGGTTGCGCAGGGTGACGAGATCATCGCCGACAATCATGATGCCCACGTCGCTTTTCACGCCGCCCAAGAGTTCCGCGGTGCGCATTTCGATGGGCTGCGTGACCCCGAACGTACTGCCGGGCAGGGCGTCCGTGAGGGCCTTTGAAAACACCTCCGCGAGGGCGTCGAAATCGTGCGCGCTCGTCCACTCGTCGCGGGGCTTCAACAAAACGAACACATCGCTCTGCTCGATGCCCATGATGTCGGTCGCCACATCGGGCGAACCTGTGCGGCTCACGACGGAACGAACCTCTGGAAAATGCTTGAGCGCAGCCTCTACGTCGCTGGTTCCGCGCACGGCTTCCGCGAGGGACAAACTGCCGGGGCGCGTGACCGTGACGACCAGGTCGCCCTCGTCAAGACGGGGAATAAATTCGGCCCCGCGGCGGGCTGCTGCCACGACGCCCAAGACCACGAGGGCGACTGCGGTGGTCGCCGCCAATGCCGGCCGGTGAAGGGCGAACGAGAGCGCTCTGTCGTGGCCCCGGCGAAGCCACGACACGATGCGGGGCTCTGAATCGCCGTGATGTTTGAGGACCAGCGACGCAATGGCCGGTATCCAGGTGAAGCTCAGAACGAGCGCGGTTCCGAGGGCAAAAAGTACGGTCAAGGCCATGGGGCGAAAGAGCTTGCCCTCGACGCCTTCCAGCAAAAGTACAGGGATATACACCACCGACAAGACGACCATCGCGAGCGCCAACGGGCGACCCTTGGTCACGGCGTACTGTTCGAGGGCCCGGTCCGCGGTGAGCTTTTGCGCGGCCATGGCGGCCAGCGCGCCCTCCACCATCACCACCGATCCATCCACGACCAAGCCGAAATCGATCGCCCCGAGGCTCATGAGATTTCCGCTCAAACCGGCGACCTTCATGCAACCGAACGCGCCGAGCATCGCCAGTGGAATGGCGCTCGCCACAACCAAGCCTGCCCGTAGCTCGCCTAGAAAAAGAAAGAGCACCAGGGCCACGACGAGGCCGCCCTCAAGAAGCGACAGGCGGACGGTAGAAAGCACCCGGTCGACGAAGGCCGTGCGGTCGTATACCGTGGAAATAACCAGACCATCAGGCAGGGTCGCTTGAAGGATGGCCATGCGCGCCTTGATGGCGGCCACGACCTCATGGGCATTGCCGCCCGCCACCATTTGGGCCATGGCGTAGACGACTTCACCCTCGCCATCGGCGGTGGCCGCAGACTGCCGAAAGCGAGAGCCATCGCGCACCGTCGCGACGTCGCGAACGAGAATCGGCGGAGCGTGCTCACGGGTCTTCACGACCTGCGCTCCGACATCTTGGATCGATCGGTACGTGCCATCGAGGCGCACCTGCACCTGCTCGTCGCCATGCGGGAGAGCGCCGCCGCCGAGGGTTACGCCGCCCGCGGTCAGGCAGGCCTCTACGTCTTGGGGCGAGATGTTCAATGCCTGCAAATCCGCTTGCCGCAGGCGTACTTCGACCTCCCGCTTTTCTCCTCCCCAAGCGTTGACTTCCACGACGCCAGGCACGAGCTTGAGCGCGATGGCGACGTCCCAGTCGAGCACCGTGCGCACATCGCGCAGGGAGTGACCGGGCCATCGCATCGTGAAGTGGTAAACTTCGCCGAGGCCTGTTGAAGGGGGCCCCATCTCCGGCGGCGAAGCGAAGCGCGGCACCGACGCCCGTGCGGCCGGAAGGCGTTGGTCGACGAGTTGGCGCGCGCTATCGAGAGAGACGCCGTCGTGAAAGATGACGGTGACCGCCGCAACGCCCGCGCGCGACAGGGAGCGAATGCCCTCAACCCCTGGAATTCCAGCCATCGCAAGCTCCACGGGCCGGGCGATCAGGTTCTCGGTTTCAAGGGGTGCAAGCCCCGGGGCATTCGACAAAATCTGCACCTGCACATTGGTGAGATCCGGGACGGCGTCGATGGACAGCGTCTGGTAAGCGCGCGCGCCGAGCAGAGCGCCGATGACCGTGGCGAGAATGACGACCCCGCGCCAGCGAATGGAAAGGGAGACGAGGGCCGCGATCATTCGATGGGCTCCAAACGAAGCACCTCTCCCTTAAGAAGAACCGTCCCGTGGACGACCACGCGCTCGCCCTCTTTGAGGCCGTCGTCCACCACCACTTGGTCTCCTATGCGGGACCCGAGACGAAGGCAACGCGTTGAAAAGACTGGTGAATTACCTTCCTGAACGAACACCACCTGACGCCCACGAATCTCCACCACAGACGCGGCGGGAATAAGCAGTTCGGCCACACCCGCCGCCGCCGCCGCGAGGGGAATGGTGACCGTCAGGGAGCGGCCCGTTGCATGCAGACTACACGGGTGCGCCAGGCGCAGTCGCACCGTGACCGTGCGCGCCTCATCAACGACCCCCGTCACTCTGTCGACTGTTGCGTCGCAGGAAATGCCATCTGCCGCGTCGTCGCGCTCGCGAGCCTTGACGCGAACCTGCGACCCCACCGATACCTCGTGAGCCCGGGCTTCTGGAATGTGCACGAGGACCGCGTGCGCCTCGGAGGTCACGATGCGAAAGAGTGAATCACCTGGGGAAACACTGCCTCCCAAGACAGCCTTGCGCTCGATGATCACCCCTTCGATGGGACTTCTTAGGCGGACGGAACTTGGACTTTCGGCGTCGCCCGCAGCCGCGAGCCCAAGCCCGGCGAGTTGCGTGAGGTAGGCATCGAGATCAGCTTGAGACGTCTGAACGTCTGCGTTGGCGTGGTCGATGCTTGCTTGGCTCGTGGCACCCTGGGCCTCGAGATCGCTGAGGCGCGCGAGGACTTGTCGCGCCAGTTTCAGGCGGGTCTCGGCGCGTTTGGCTTCGGCTCGAAGGAGAGCCACCGCGGGGGACTGGAGGGTGACGAGATGCTGCCCTTTTTGGACGCGATCCCCGATATTTCCCTTAAGTTCCGCAATCCGGCCGGCCACGAGCGAACCCACGATGCCCTCGTCGCCCTCGGCGGTCTGCACCTCACCGGGCGCCCGCAACTCGCGCTGCGGAACGCGTCTCTCGACCAGCGTCGTGGCGATGCGGCCGCTCTGGAGCAAAGCCTCCGAGACGGTGATCGTCGACGGCGCGACTTGAGTCCCGGCGACGATTTTGTCTGCGGCGGGCACCGCGCGTTTATCGGTGCAGGATGCAAGCAGTACGAGAAGCCCGAGAAGGGCCGCAGCGGGCGCGCCGCGAGAGAGTTGCGACGACGTCGTCATGGTGGGCTGCCCTCCGGGAGCGTGCCTTGAGCGGCGAGAAGACGCACGTTTGCGTGCAAAATACGGACATTTGAGCGAATGGAGCGGGTCTCGCCGGCGATGAGTCGTTGGCGCGCGAGGGCCGCTACGGAGAGGTCAACGGCGCCTCTGTCGACCAGCGCTCGCGCGATTCGGTAGGCCTCCTGAAGCGCGCGCAGGGCATTCAGCGATGCCCGCGCACTGTCGCGCGCGTGATCGTATTCGTGGAGGGCGAGGCGGAGAATTCGGTGAAGCTCCTCCTCTTCAAACGCCCGCGCCGCCGACGCCTCGTGCAGCGCGGCCTCCGCACGAAGGACCTCGGCTTCGCCCGGCGTCGACCAAGCGAGGGGCAGCGTAACGAGGGCGCCGACGAAGATATCGCCCGTACCCTCGCGCGAGGAAACGCCACCAATTCCAACGTTTAAGCCCTGCGACGCCTCAAAGTGTGAGGCGTCCCGGCGCACGCCTTGTTCGTACGCACGCGCGCGAAGCACCCCGGTGTGCCGGGCTCGCATGTTCTGCAGCGCGGCGTCGTGAGGCACCGGCGCGACGTTCGATGGCGCGTCACTGGGGTCGATGGCGAGGCTGTCGTCTTCAAGCCCGATGAGTGAACCGAGGGCGATGGTGGCCTCGTGAAGTTCGCCCTCGGCCTCGATGTTTTCCGCCATGGCGATGGCCTCGTCGGCGAGGGCCAAAGCCGTGTCGTTCGCCGATGCCGTGCCCGCCGCGACGCGGGCGCGGGCGAGCTTCGTAAGCGACTCGGCCTCCGTAAGGGCGCGGCCACGAAGTGCATGATATTGTTCAGAAAAAAAGACGTCCAGCCACGCGTGGGCAGCGCGTTCCGCGGCGACGGCGCGGGCCTCACTTTGGCGAGCGAGAGAGAGGGCCTCGGCGGCACTCATGGCCTCGCGGCGCGTGGCACCAACGGGCCGCAGGGGCACGTATTGTTGAAACTGCGCTTGCGTGTCCGAGCCGAGGGAGGCGTCGGCGGCAAGGCGGCGCGCCGCGCTGTACACCTGAAGCTGGGCCGGTAGAAGGAACAGCGGATTGGAACGCTCGGCGGCGCGGCGAAGGGTCTTCGCCGATTGCGCCGACCCCAGAGCCAATGGCGCGCGCTCACTCGCCATGCGAAGGGCGGCGCGAAACGACACAGGTTCAGCCGCCGGGGTCGCGCGAATAACGAGACAAATACCTATGAATAGGCGAATCGAAGCCGGGCCCATGGGTGCGCCCTACCACAGGGTTCTCCGCGCCGGTTCCTCATCTTAGAGCCCGGAAAATCGGGCGGTGCTGACAGGCATACGCGGGCTTACGCGGGCATACGCGGCGCACTAGATGGGCGGGCGCGACCCCGCAACACTCAGACGAGCGTCTTGCGCCAAGAGCCACGCGCGCAAGTTCGGACACGCGATCAGGGCATCCTCTCCGTGGCGAAGGGTCAGGTAGCCGCAACCACTGATGACGGCCGCATCACCGACGCCGAATTCGCTCGGCCAAGCGTGCACACTCGCCCGACGCTCAAGCTCGGCCAGGGCCTTGGAAACGCGGGAAAATGCAGACGAAGCCACTTCGGTGTCGCCACTTTGCAGGGCAAAAAAAGCGACCACGGCCTGCTCCGCCACATGGTCACCCAGTTCATCGAGGGTGCGGTGGAGGAGTCGCTGACGAACGCCCAATCCGAACATGGCCGGATGGGGGAAAACGTCTTCCAGGTATTCTGCAACCACCGTCGAATCGAAAATGACCATCTCGCCGTCGACGAGCACCGGAACTTTTCCCAAGGGAGAGAGCGCGACAAACTCCGCCGAACGATTATCGAGATCCACCGTGACCTCTTCAAACGTCAGGTTTTTCTCTATGAGAATGATGCGAAGCTTGCGCCCGAACGGGGAGCGAGCGCTGTTGAAGAGCCGAAGGGCCATGCAACGAGTGTAGTTTGACTCCCGTGTAGAGTGCAAATAACGCGCGCCATTCAGTCAGAGACTTCAGTCGAAGAGTTGGGGCGCTCTCACCACGCGCCGCGTCGATGCCCAATCGAGGAGACTCTCGGTCTCGTGGCGCAGGAGGCGCACGTGAAGGTCTTTCGGATGGAGCGCAATGCGCGTGGGGGAAAGCGCCGCCAATGGCCTCGCCGCCCTGCAAAAAACCACGGTTGAAACGATTCGCTCCGCGTTTCGAGACGCGAAGTTAAGCACGAGACTGCGGCGACTGATGCGAGCGACGGGATCGACCACCCGCAGTCGCTCTTCGAGGTACCGGTAACCGCGGCGCGCCAAAATGGATTCGAGCCCGTCGTGAAGGCCCCACGCGGGCGGCACGAAGCCGTCGATGGAAAGCCCCGCGCTGCGGAGGTGATCTTCCCCGTCGATGATGCGGCGCTCCAGCTCCTCGGCGCTCAGAAGGCTGCATTCTGCCTCAT
>CAMCKZ010000028.1 GCA_945875545.1 Polyangium aurulentum
AGTGCGTACTGGGCCCGCTTTTCCCTGGACGACCGGCGCGACACCGCAAAACATGCGTCCGATGACCCGCTGGAACTGACCCTGGCCTACGCGCAAACGGACTTTGCGGAGCTTTGGTGCGTGGACTCGGCTGGCGCACAAGTCGTCCACGCGCGCGCCGGTGACCACGTGCTTCTCGCCGAGTGGCCGAGCACGTACCGCGAGCCCAGTTTCTCGATTCCGGCCGCGGCGCGTAGCTGTGTTTTGCGTGTGGAAAGCGGCGCTTCATTGCAACTTCCATTGACGCTGCGTACGCGCGATACCTTCGCGTCGCATCGGCTGACAGACAATACTGCCCAATGTTTGTACTTCGGCGCGCTGCTCGTGATGATTGCGTACAACGGCCTGGTGGCGCTGTCGTCGCGCTCGCTGGCCTACGGATTTTACACGCTTTTCCTCGCCAGTTATGGGCTCACGCAATACGCGCTCGGCGGCTTTGGTTACGCGCTTCTATGGCCTGACGCGGTAGGCTGGGCCGATCGCGCGGTACCGCTGTTCGTAGCGCTGGCGGCCCTGGCCTCCATACCGTTCGCCGCGCTTCTCTTGGACTTGCCGCGCACGTCGCCGCGTTTTTGGCTGCTCGCCCGCGTCACCGTGGGGCTCTTGATGACTCACATCTGCGTCATGGGCTTTCTTTCCTATTCCGTCGCCATTCGCGCCGTTTTGCCCATTTTGCCCTTTTGGGCCGTTGTTCTTCTCGGTTCCGGCGTCGTGCAGTCTTGGCGCGGCGTGCGCGTGGCCAAGCTCTATCTGGCCGCATGGACTGTGTTTATCGTGGGAACGCTCATCACCATGCTACGTGTTCTCGGCGTCGTGCCGACCAACCTGTTTACGGTGAACGCGCAACAAATCGGCTCTGCGATTGAATTTGTTCTTCTCTCGTTCGCCCTCGCCGACCGCATCAAAACGCTCCAAGCCGAAGTCGCGACCCAAGCGAATTTGGCCGCGGCCAACGCGAATCTTGCGGCAGATAATGCGGAATTGGCCCGCGCCGCCACCCAGCGCGCTCTGGACGAGCAAGAGCGAACCAATAGTGAGCTAAAGCGACTCGACGCGCTCAAAGACGAGTTCATTGCGAACACATCGCACGAATTGCGCACGCCGCTTAACGGGGTTATCGGCCTCGCCGACAGCTTGCTTGCCCTCGGCGAAGAGCTTCCGAAAGTGGCCACGCAAGGCCTTCGCGCCATCTTGGCGAGCGGCAAGCGCCTCGACCGCCTCGTCTCCGATGTGCTGGACTTTTCCAGAGCGAAGAACGGCCACCTCGCGCTCGAATTCGATTCCGTCGACCTGTGCACCAGCGTTTCCGAGGCGTTGCTCCTCCTCGCGCCGCTCGTGGGCACGAAGGCGATTCGCCTCGTGAACGCGGTGCCGGCCCAGTTTCCTCTCGCTCGCGCGGACGAAATGCGTTTGGCGCAAGTTCTTCACCACGTGGTTGGCAATGCCATCAAATTCACCGAATCGGGTGAGGTTCGTGTGAGCGCGAAAAGTGTGGAAGGCCGCTTGGTGCTGGCGGTCACCGACACGGGTCCAGGAATACCCGAAACGCGCCGCGCGAATCCATTTGCCCCGTTTGAGCAGGGCGATGGCTCGGCGACCCGCGCCCACGGCGGCACCGGCCTCGGCCTCGCGTTTGTGAAACAGCTGATGGAACTGCAAGGCGGGCGTGTGAATCTGGCCCACACGGGATCGGACGGAACGTGCATGACGTTGGAGTTGCTTGCAGCGCCGCCCGCCGCCCAAGCGGCCCGAAAGGCCCTGGCCTCGGTGAAGGTGCGGTCGATTCCGCCGCCGTCGATGATGGCCTCAGCCGCGGCGCGCGACTCGCTGCAACCCGGATCGGCGCGCGTATCGCTGCAGCCCGGGTCCGTGCCCGCGTCGCTCGGGCCGGGTTTGAGCCTCGCGCCGGCACCTTCCATGCGCCACGGGGGCGCGCCCCGGATGGGCGGCGTGGCCCCGATGACCCGCGTGATTCGCGTGCTGATTGCCGACGACGAGGACGTGAACCTTGAGCGTTTGCGGCTGGACTTTGCGCATACGGGGTACGACCTCGTATGTGTGGCGGATGGGCAAGCGGCGGTCGAGGCTTTCGACACCCAGGGCCCATTTGACCTCGTGCTCCTCGACGTGATGATGCCGCGCCTCGACGGCCTCGCGGCCTGCCGGGCCATTCGTGAGCGCGCTGCGGCGAACGCGTTGCCCATTTTTATGATTACGGCCAAGCGCGAGACGAAGGACCTGCAAGCGGGCTTCGAGGCTGGCGCGAACGATTACGTGGTAAAACCCTATGTTCGCCAAGAGCTGCTCGAGCGCGTTCGCGTTCACGTCGCCACCGCGCGCATGTCGCGGGCCGTGCAGCGTTTTGTGCCGAAGCAATTCGCGCAGCTCCTCGGCCACGAGCGCCTCGACCAGGTTCTTCTCGGCGACTGCGCCGAAAAGGACTTGACCGTGCTCTTTCTGGACATTCGCGGCTTCACCGAGGCCTCCGAGCGAATGACCTCGCGGCAGGTATTTGCGTGGCTCAACGAGCAATTCGCACAAATTGTACCTGCTGTGCATGCGCACGGCGGATTTGTCGACAAGTTCATAGGCGACGCGGTGATGGGCATTTTTTCGCAGGGCGCTCTCCCCGCCGTCGACGCGGCGGTGCACGCGCTGAGCCTGCTCGCCCAGGCGAAGGGCGGCGCGCGCGTGGGCATTGGGCTCCACCACGGGTCGACGATGCTGGGTGCCCTCGGCGACGGCGACCGCTTTAGTCCCACGGTTGTAAGCGACACGGTGAACGTGGCCGCGCGCCTCGAAAGCCTGACCCGCCGCTTTGACGCGAGTGTGCTTTTGAGCGAAGAAGTGCTGACCTCGGCGGGGCTTCGACGCAGCGCGCGCACGCGGTACCTCGGCGCATTTCGCGTGAAGGGCCGGGCCAAGGCGCTCCGCGTCCACGAACTCCTTGACGCGGAGGAGCCGGCAATCGCCGAGGAAAAACGCGCCGCGGGCGAGGTGCTCGGGCGGCTGCACCAGGAACTCGACGGCGGCGACACGGACAGCGCGTGGCACACGGCGGTCGAGGGCACGAGTCGCTTCCCCGGCGACGCGGTTCTAGCGTTTTACCGCGGGGCGCTCGAATCCATGTTGCGCCTCGGGCAGGCGTACGACGGGGCCCTCGAGCTCAAAGACAAGGGGTGAACGCGGCAGCCTTTGCAGTCTACACGCGGTGCAGTCTACACGCAGTGCAGTCTACACGTTTCGCGGTGCGGTTAGCGCCGCGACAAAGGCGCGGATGGCCTTTTCGGCGCGCTCATCGCCCAGCGTCCACCGGAGGTACCGCTCGCCGCGAAGCGTGAGGTAGCGCGGGCGCACGCTCGTGAGAGTCTCGGCGTTCGCGTAGTCGGCCTCGGTGATTTCGGCGCCTGGTTTCATAAGAATGAAAGAGGCCTGACTAGGGAAAAAGCAGGCGTTTGGCGTAGAAATGTCCACGAGGGCGTCGGCCAAGGCGAGGGCACTGCGCCGGTTATCATCGTAATGATCGTGCGCGAAGAGCGCCGCCGCGCAGGTGCGCATGCCCGCGGGCGAAAGGCCGAGGCTGAACATGATGGCCCGCGTCTCTTCGCCGGCCATAAAGCCGATGCGCATACCCGGGAGGCCGTAATACTTACTAAAACTACCTACGTAGATGGCTTGGGGAAAATCTTCGACGAGGCGCACGTACGGGTTCGAAAGCGGGTTGTAGACGCCGTCGAGAATGAACCGGTGCCGCGGGTGCCTTTCAACGAGACCTTCGAGGGCGGCGGGATCAATCGTGTGACCCGTGGGATTGTTCGGAAGTCCGAGAATAACCAGGGCCTCGGCCCCGTGCGAGAGGGCCGCATCGAGGGCTGAAAGGTCTGTGACGAAGCCGTCCGGGGTTTCGCGCACAAGGGTTTCTTCGATGGTGTAACCGAGGGGCGCCGCCATCTCGCGGTAGCTGTGCCACGAGAGCTCGGGCATCACGAGGCGACCAAAGCGCGGGCGGAGCAGCAGCAAGGTTTTGAGCAGCGCATCTTCGCCGCCGTGGGTGAGCTTCAGCAGGTCGATCGAGATGCCCGTGCCCTCCGCGAGGCGCTCGGCGAAAGTGGCCAAGCTGGCCTTCGCGTAACGCGAAAGCGAGTGGGGAAATGCCTCTTTTACCGCCGCAAGCACCTCGGGAGCGTGGGCAAAATTGTACTCGTTTTTGTCGAGCGCGAGGTCGAGCACGTCGCCCTCGGGCGAGGGCGGCGCGGGCGGCAAGGGCGAATCGGCCAAAACGGCGGGGGTGTCAATTTGAGAAAGTTCGGAAGCCATGGGCCGCGCGCTTGTTAGCCGAGCAACGTGCGCCGCGCGACTGCGAAACGCAGGGAGCATCGCGTGCAGAGAGGGAGCTTCAGCCCGTGTTTCGCACGCCCGCCGCGATGCCGTGAACCGTGACCAACAGCGCCTCCACGAGGGCCGAATCGGGGCTTTCGCGGTGGCGCCGCAGGAGCTCCACTTGAAGAAGATGAAGGGGATCAATGTAGGGATTTCGCAGGGAAATCGTGTCTCGCAGCGCCGCATTCGAGGCGAGCAAATCGCCGCCGCCCTTGGCGCGAATAATGGCGGCCTCGGTGATCTCGTGGGACGCCAAAAGCTCCAATCCCAACGGTGCAACGGCTGGGGGCACGAGGACCTCGTGGTAATGGCGCGCGACCTCGCGGTCTGATTTCGCCAGCGCCATTTCGACGAGCTCAAGATTGGCGCGAAAAAAACGCCAACCCTTTCGCATGGCCTCGAGAAGGGCTGGCCCGCCGTCGGTCGCTATTTCCGCCGAGAGAGCCGAGCCCACGCCGAGCCAGCTCGGAAGCACGAGCCGCGTCTGCATCCAAGCAAAAATCCACGGAATCGCGCGAAGCGACGCGATATCTTGGGCGGCCTTTCGCCGGGCCGGCCTCGACCCAATTTGAAGATGGGCCAGTTCGTCGGTGGGCGTCGAGGCGCGAAAATACGGAACGAAACGCGGATCGTCGCGAACGATCGCCCGGTACGACGCGGTCGATTTCGCGGCCATGCGCGCGATGGCCTCACGCCAGGCGGGTTCGACCGACGCGCTCGGTTGCAGCGTGGCCTCCAGCGTCGCGTTGACATGCAGTTCGAGGGTGCGCCGCGCCAGCGACGGCAAGCCGAGCTTCGCCTCGATCATTTCTCCTTGAACCGTGATGCGTAGATGCCCGTTTACGGAGCCCGCGGGCTGCGCGAGCAGTGCACTGTAGATCGGACCGCCGCCTCGCCCCACGGTGCCTCCACGGCCGTGAAAGAGTGCAAGATGCACGCGTGTTTCCTCGGCGATGGCCGCGAGCGCCTCTTGCGCTTCGTAGAGGGCCCACGCGGCGCCCAGCATTCCGGCGTCTTTCGCGGAGTCTGAGTAGCCGATCATGATTTCTTGGCGGTCGCCGATGGCCTGCCGATAGGGCACCGATGCCAAGATGCGGCTCGTGATGGCCGGCGCCGCTTCGAGGTCCGCGAGCGTTTCAAAAAGGGGGACCACGCGCAACGGCACCGCGACGCCGCATTCGCGTTGAAGCAAGAGGGGCAACAGAATGTCCGACGCGGATCGCGTCATCGACACGATGTAAGCGCCGAAGGCCCAGCGCGGCAGCTCGGCGACCATGCGAAAGGTGCCGAGCACGTCGGCGGTGTGCTCGTCTTCTTCGAGGCCACGAGGCAAGAGCGGCCGCCGCGCGCAGAGCTCCCGCTCGAGAAATTCCATGCGTTCATCTTCGGACCACGCCGCGTAGGAGCCAATGCCGAGGGCCCGCGTGATGGCATCCATGGCCGCCGCGTGCACCTCGCTTGATTGGCGAAGATCGAGGCGCGCAAGGCCAAGTCCGAAAATTCGGGCCCGGCGAATTACGTCGAGGATCGCGCCGTCTGCGAGGCGAGCCGCGCCGGTCTCGTGCAGCGAGCGGTGCATCACCATCAAGTCCGCGACGAACTCTTCGGGGTCTGTGTAAGCTGCAACCATTCCTGGAAGCGGGATTTCATGGGCCAGCTCCGCACGGCATTGCCGCGCGGTCTCCGTAAGGCGGGCCTGAATCTTGCGGCAAAATGTGCGGTACGGCGCGTCATTCTCTCCGGCTTTTTCCAGAAGATCCGCGGAACCTCGGCGGAGCGACAACTCGTCTCGCACGCTCTCCATGTCGCGCGCATGGAGCTCGGCTGCGAGCACGCGCCCGCGCAGTACGGCCTCGCGCGTGACGGCTGGCGTGACGAAGGGATTGCCGTCGCGGTCTCCTCCCATCCAGCTCCCAAAACGAACGGGCACGCAGCCCGGCGGCAGGCGTCGGCCTACGGTGCGGAGCAGCGCGTCGTCGAGGTCTCGAAGAAATCGCGGAGCTGCCTCCCAGAGAACTTGTTCGATGAGCGCGTGGCCTGCGGCGGCTTCGTCGACGGGCGTAGGTTTGCGTCGGCGCAAATCGTCGGTGCGCCACCATGCTGCAATTTCCCTATGCAAAGCCTCGTGATGGGCCCGCCGTTCCGCCGGCAACTGGCCCGGAAGATCCCGGCCCGCGAGGGCTGCGGCAATTCGCCTTTGCTTCGCCAAAATCGATCTTCGCGCGGCCTGCGTGGGATGGGCGGTGAGAACGAGATCGACCTCGAGAGTCTGCAAGCACTCAAAGATTCGCTCTTTGCTGACGCCCTGACCTCGCAGCCGATGAAAGGCATCTTCGAAGGATCCGAGAGTCGGTCGACCCGGCTCGCGCAGAAGCCGCAGGCGACGTTGGCGCTGGCGATCGTGCTGTTCGGCGATGGTTGCAAGGGCAAGAAAATGCCCAAATGCGCGGGCCAGCGGAAGAATGCGGTTCGTGTCGAGGGCCGCGAGTCGCCCGCGCAATTCCTCGGCTTTTGCCGCAGATCCTTTGCGCGCGTCTTTCGAAAGCGCGCGAACTTCTTCGACCAAATGGAAGAGACTGTCGCCCTCTTCTTCACGAATCGTTTGGCCCAGCAGGTCGCCAAGAGTTCGCACGTCGTCGCGGAGCTGCAGCGAAGCAGAAGGTTCATCGGCCATAGGTGCCACGGTGGCAGAAAGATGGCGTTGATGAAAGGCTGGCGGCGCGCGGGGCCTCGGAACCAAAAAGTTACAGAGGAAGCGGGCCGATTGGCGCGAGCCCGTGCCGCGCCTCAAGGTTCTCGTCTTGCCAGCGAAAGGGAATCCACAGGGCGCGCGCGGTGTGCTCGCGGCCCACTCTTTCGTGGCCTGCGAGGCCAAAAAGGAGGCTCCAAAAAGACGAGTCGGGGCCTGTGCCCCAGCCCACAACTGGAAACACGTGGGTCTGGGTGGCAACGCCGCCAACTACCCGTTTTTGTTGATGAAAAACGTTGACCGCGAGCATCGAGCTGCGGCCCTCGACGTGGTTCTCGAAGCGCCAAAAAAGCGGGAAGCCCACGGTGCTTCGGCCCTCGGCGTCGTCGAAGTCCCAGTAGAGCGGGGCGACCACCGCGTGGGACTCGGCGCCCGTGCGGCCCGTGTAAATGAGCGGATGAAGATTGGCTGCCCACCCGTCGTGGCGCAACGACAGCTGAAAAGACGGCGCGATGAAGGTCGTGGAGCCGTAGCCTTCGCGCTCATGGTGCGCCGCCAAAAGCGTGTACCATGCATGCACCGATGGGGTGTCGTGGCGCGCGAAAAACGGCGCGAGACCCCAGGTGGTGCTGTGCAGATCGCGGTCTTCGCGGTGAAACCACAAGGGAATTACCGGGCCCGCCAACTGCAACGTGCGCGCGCCCGACTGGGTATCGGCGCGGGTGTAAAACGGCGTGTAGAGGGTGTCTGTGGTGGGGGTGTGTCGCGATACGAAACCGGGAAGCACAAGGGCACGCATGCCCGGGCCCGAGGCCACGTGAAAGAGCGGAAAGAGCGTGCGGTAATGCTCTTCTTTTTCCGGATCGCCTTCCTCCACGGCCACATCAAACCAAAGGGGCATGGCGAAAAAGCGCTTCGCCGCGCCGGTCTTGCGCCACAGCAAAGGGCCCGCCACGGTGAGCGTGTCGTCGTTCAGCTCGTGCTCGTGGTGAAAGTAAAAGAGCGGCGGAATCAGGGTAAATTTGCGGCGATTTCCCTCGTCGTCGCCGTTGTCGCCGTTGAACCAAAAGGGAACCACGCCCGTGCGCACGGCGGCCCCGGTGCGCGTGCGAAAGTAAGGGCCCGAGACCGCCAAAGCCCCCGCGTTGTCGAAGGAGGTGGTCGTCAAAAGCAGAGGCGCGTGAAAGTACCCGCCGCTCGTCGACTCGCCGGAAAACCACAGAGGCGCAAGCCAGTTGTCCCAGTGGCGCGGCGAGCTTTCGAGGTGCAGTGGCCCCAGTGTCAAGGTATGCGCGTCGTCGCGGCGTTCGCTCCAAAACAGGGGAAAAAGCACGTCCGCATCGATGCGCGGCGACCGGCGATGGTAAAAAAGGAGGCCCGAAAGCGACTCTTCGTCCCGCGGGCCGTCGGCGTCGAATGCGCGGGGAAGGGGAGGGAGGAGCCGGGTCTGTTCGAGGTAAAAGGGCGGTGCCAGCCGGAGCCGGAGCGCGCCACCTGCTCCACCTGCTCCACCTGGGCCCTCCGTAATGCTCTCGTAATACGGAAAATAGCTTCGCGATACCCCCTCTTCCGCGCCCGGCTCGCCGCCTGCTACGGCCTGCGCATCGCTACCGAGTTGCGAGGCAATTCCAGGGCTAATCGCTGTGGGATCGGTGTTCAAGGGCAGCGACGTGGGCCGGCCCTGGCCCTGCGCCTGCGCCGAGGGACCTGTGAGCAGCGCCGCGAGTGCGCCCGCGATGACCGTGTAATATGCACGCAATTTCATGACTGCCTCTGCGCCAATCGTTCGACGACGCTGGCGATGATGGAGTCAGCGGGAACGTCGAGGTGCTCGTGGGCGCTCATGTCTTTGATTTGCACAACCCCGCGCTCAAGTTCGCCCTCACCGATGACGAGCGCCAAGCGCGCCGCACGCGCATTCGCCCGGCGCAGCTGGCCCTTCAGCGAAAGGCCCCGCGCGTCCACTTCGCAGGTAATTCCCGCGCGGCGAAGGTCGCGGCCGAGGCCGAGGCATGGAGCGATGGCGGCCTCTCCCAGGGCACAAATATACACGGGTAGGTTAGCGTCTGTGGCATTGGAATCGCCGAGGGCAAGAACGAGCCGTTCGAGGCCCGCAGCAAACCCGATGGCCGGTGTGGCGGGGCCCCCGAGGTCGCTGACCATGGTGTCGTAGCGCCCGCCGCCGACCACGGTGGCGCCCGCGCCAAGAATATCTTTCGCGGCTTTTACCTCGAAAAGCGTGCGCCCGTAGTAGTCGAGGCCGCGCACCAACAGCGGGTCGTGAACGACGTCTACGCCGAGAGCGGCGAGGTATTTGACAAGCCCTTGAAAATGTGCCGCGTCGTCGCCGTCGAGGATATCGGAGATGCGGGGAGCGTCAGCGATGAGCTCTTGATCGGCCTTGGCTTTGCTGTCGAGGATGCGAAGCGGGTTGGTCAGAAGGCGGCGCTGCGACTCGGGGGTGAGCTTTTCGGCGTGCGGCGTGAGGTAGGCGACGAGAGCCTCGCGGTAGCGAAGCCGAGCCTCGGGGCCGCCAAGGGAATTCACGTGAACGACGGCGTCGGCAATGCGCAGATCCGCGAGAAAATCCACGATGAGCGAGATAAGTTCGGCGTCGCACGCGGGGCCGAGGTCGCCGTAGATCTCCGCGCCCACTTGATGAAATTGCCGATACCGACCGCGCTGCGGGCGCTCGGCGCGGAACATCGGGCCCGCGTAAAACCACTTGGTGACGGGCTCGGTCGTGTGGACCTTGTGCTCCAGGTACGCGCGCGCAGCTCCGGCGGTGCCCTCGGGCCGCAGCGTGAGGCTCTCCTCGTGGCGCAAAAACGTGTACATTTCCTTGTCGACGACATCGGTGCCTTCGCCGATGGTGCGCACGAAAAGTCCCGTGCCCTCAACGATGGGCGTGCGAACTTCGCCGAAGCCGGCGCGTTCCATCGTTCGACGAAATGCCTCTTCTACGCGGCGCGCCTGGCGTGCGTCGGCGGGGAGAAAGTCGTTCATGCCCTTAACAGCCCGTAGATTCATTGGCGCCGGGGCTAGCACGAAGCTACGGGGGCGTGGCTAGGCCGCAAGCATGTGGCGCCCGCGCTTTTTGCCAAAAGCAGGCCTTGATTTTACGCCGCCAAAAATCGCGCTAGGCCAGGGCTCGTCATGAAATCGCACGGAAAAAAGCGCGCTATGGGCGTTGACGTCGGCGCGCGGCGCATCGGCATCGCGGTGGAAGACGAGCTCGGCCTGCTCGCCCATGCCCGGGCACCCCTCGATGGCCGCGATCGCAAACAGGCGGTGGCCGCGGTCATCGAGATGGCCGCAGCGGAGGGCCTCACGGACCTCGTGGTGGGGCTTCCCCTCGACCTGCGGGGGAACGCGGGGGAGGCCGCGAAGAAGGCCCAGGCGTTCGCCCAGGCGCTCGCAGATGCCATTGCCATCGCCAAGGGCGCCACGCCCGCGCCGACGGTTCATCTGTTCGATGAAAGGCTCACCACCGTCGAGGCGCATCGGCGTCTTCGCGAAGCGGGAAAGAAGCAAAAAGACACACGAAACATCATCGACGGCGTGGCCGCGGCAACCCTTTTGCAAGCGTGGATCGACGGTCAGGGGAGCAAGTTCCGCGAGTGACCATGCCTCCTCATTTTTCCAAAAAACGGCGGCCCGCGGCCACGGGTCAAGGAGGCCCCGGCGCGCATGGAGGTCACGGCGGGCGCGATGCGGCGTTGCGGCAAAGGCTTCGAACCGTTTTCATCGCTCTCGGCCTCGTCCTTTTCGCCATGGGCGTCGCCTTCTCCGCGTGGCTCTTCGTGCTCGTGCCAAGGGAACATGGCGCGGGCTCGGGCCGCGTCGTGGTGCTGCGATTCGGCGCTCCTTTACGCGGTGAAGAGGTTCTGGCGCGCCTTCAAAGCGAGGGCTTCTTGCGCCACCCGGACGCGGTAAAACTGTGGTTATCGGCTAGCGAAAGTGGTGCCGTCGCCGCCGCGGGCGTGCACATTCTGCGCGACGATTTGACCCCCCTCGAACTTGTTCGTCGCCTGCGCCGGCAGAAAGCTGCGCGGGTCCGCGTGACGTTTCCCGAGGGCTTCGGTGCGAGCGAAATGGGCGACCGTCTTGAGGCCGCAGGCATCTGCGCGGCGGGCGAGTTTAAGGCGTTTGCCTACGATGGATCGGGGGCTCGGGCGCTGGGTCTCCCAGGGTCGTCCGTCGAGGGATACATGTATCCTGCAACTTATGACCTTCCGGGAAACAGCACCGCCGAAGACGTAGCGAGGGCCATGCTCGCGCGCTTCGAGAAGGTGTGGGCGGGCCTCGTCGTGAAGCATCCGCAAGGAGAAACGCAGCTTTATCGGAGATTGAACTGGGACCGAAACGCCGTCGTCGTGATGGCCTCGCTCGTGGAGAAAGAGGCTGCGGTCGACGACGAGCGGGCCCTCGTGGCGAGCGTGTTTCTCAATCGCCTGACGGACCCCGCGTTCAAACCGAAGCTGCTTCAGAGCGACCCGACGGCGGTCTACGGATGCCGGCGCATGGCAAGCGCGATTCCGTCGTGTGCAGGCTTCACCGGAAAGGCCACGCACGCCATTGTGGTGGACGGCGCAAACCCCTGGACGACGTACAAACACGAGGGACTTCCGCCGACGCCCATCGCGAACCCGGGCGAGCGCGCGATGGAAGCCGTATTGGCACCGGCCCCTGGTAATTACCTGTATTTTGTGGCCCGCGGCGACCGGCGACACGCCTTTGCCACGACGTACACGGAGCACTTGGAGAACATCAAAAAGATGCCCCGATGAGGGCTCACACTGTTCCGACGAGGGGCAGCCGGCGCGCCATCTTACGCTTCTTCGGTAGGTCTTCGGCGGAGACGATTTCGCCCACGAGATCCACATCGCTGGCCTGCGTGATCTCGACCTCGACGAACTGCCCCGGCGTCGCTTCGCCGCCGGACAGGTAAACTTTTCCGTCGATCTCCGGCGCTTGCCCCGCATGGCGGCCTTCAAGAACGAGCTCGTGTTCTTCGCTGGCACCCTCGACAAGGACGCGAAGTTTTGACCCGATGAGCGCCTTGTTCTTGCGACGACCGATGACCCGCGCGACGGACTTGAGCTTGCGCTGACGGGCGTACGAGGTCTTGGCGTCGACCTTTTGGTCTTGCTCGTGGCTCGCGCACGTGTCTTCGTCGGAATAACGAAAAATCCCCACGTAGTCGAACTCAGCCCACTCGACAAAACGCACGAGTTCCTGAAAGTCCGCGTCGGTTTCACCCGGGTGTCCAACGATGAAACCCGTGCGCATCGTGAGGCCTGGAATTGCCGTTTTGAGGCGCTCCACCACGCGCTCTTGGCGACCCTTTCCGTGGCCCCGCTTCATGCGCTTCAACATCGCGTCGCTCGCGTGCTGCAACGGCATATCGACGTACGGAAGGACCTTCGGGTGGTTCGCGTAAAGGTCGATGAGCGCGTCGTCCATCGTCTCGGGATACAGGTAGAATACACGAAGCCAATCGAGGCCCTTGACGTCTCCAACGGCCGCAAGAAGCTCCGCCAACTTTCGCGGATCTTCTTTGCGAAGATCGCGGCCCCAGGCGATGGTGTCTTGAGAGACAATGTTGATCTCGCGAACGCCTTGATCGACGAGCTGTTCGACCTCGAGCACCACGTCTTCGAGGGTGCGCGAACGCTGCTTGCCGCGAATCTCGGGGATGACGCAAAAGGCGCACGACCTGTTGCAACCCTCGGCAATTTTCACATAAGCGCTCGCCCGCGTGCGCGTGACCATGCGCGGATCCGAGGCCCGAATGACCCAATCGGCCGGGCTGCCCACGAGCATTCTGTCAGCGCCGCCGGCGATCACCGTGCCCAATTTCAGCATGTCGCTGGACCCAAGAAAATGATCCACCTCGGGCATTTGGTCGGCCATCTGCAGGCTGTAACGCTGCGAGAGGCAACCGGAGACGACGAGCTTGTCGCACTTGCCATGCTCTTTCATGGCCGCGAGTTCGAGGATCGTGTCGATCGATTCTCGCTTCGCTTCGCCGATAAATCCGCACGTGTTGATCACGATGATTTCCGCGTCCGCCGCGTCGCTCGTGATCGACAAACCTGCGTTTGCAGCCACACCGAGCATGACTTCCGAATCAACTTTATTCTTGGCGCAGCCCAGGCTGACAAAGTGAATCTTGCGGGGTTGTGCGATATTCGCCATGGCGCGGGGCCGTAGCGCGGCTTTCCTGGACGTGCCAGCGCCGTCAGCGTGGGCGAAAGGCTTTCGACCGTCACGTCTTTCGGCTAAGCGCCCGCGCCATGCTTTATCTCTGTGTCTCCGATATCCACGGGCGCCTGGACGCGCTTGCAGCCGTCCTCGCGACGGCGGAGCGGCGAAATATTCACAAGCTGCTCGTCGCCGGAGACATCGTTTTTCCAGGGCCCGATGCTCTTGAAGTGTGGCGTCGCCTTCAAGCGGCCGGGGCTGTCATGGTCGCGGGTCTGACCGACGAAGCTCTGGCGCGCATCGATCCGGACGACGTCGTGGCGAAGACCGCCGACGAAGAATCGCGTCTTCAAATCATGCGCGATGTGCAGTTTGAACTCGGCGAACTTGTGCTGCAACAGCTCCGTTGCCTTCCGCGTGAAGTGCGTTTTCCCCTGGAAGATGGCGGAGAATTGTTGCTTGTGCATGCCTCGCCCGCGAGCCCCTACGACGCACTTTCTCACGACCTGAGCGAAGACGAACTCGGCGCGCTTATGGGCGACGAAGGTGCCGACGTCATCGTTTGCGGCATGAGTCACGTGCCGTTCGTCGTGGAGATTGGCACGCAGCGCATTGTGAACCTCGGGTCTGTCGGCGATGCTCCCGACGGGCGAGGGCCGGGCGATCGCGAGCCGCGCGTCGCGCACGCATGCTGGATTGAAAGCACCCCCGCGGGGACGACCATTGAGCCATTTTGGGTACCGCTTCGCGACGAGTGACAGCGGCCGCGTCTCGGCGATACGCGCTCGTCTTTCTCGCCATTTTCCTCGTTCTTCGCTAGCATCCCTCCACTCGGAGCCCTCTATCGTGAAGCCATCGTTTATCTTTGCCCTGATTCTTGCCTCGATTCCTGCATTCGCCGCGCCGCCAGCGCCAAAAGCGGGAGGCACGCCAGAGGCGCAGGCTCGAGCCCTTCAGAAGAAGGCCATCGAAGAAGATTTGCTCTCCGTGGAGTTTACGGCGGCCCGCGTAAAGCTCGAAAAAGCGACGCAATTGTGCAGCAAGACCTGCCCCGTTTCGCTCAAGGCCGCGATCGATCGCGACATGGGCGTGGTCCTTGTGTCGGGCAACCTCGACAAGTCCGCAGCCGTCGACGCATTTGTGCGCGCCATGAAGACCGACGCATCGATTCAGCTCGATCGCGACACGAAGACGAAAGAGGTCGAGGCCGTCTGGAACGAAGCAAAAAAGCTGGCGTTCGCGAAACACGGCAGCACCACCGCGGCGGAGGGAGACTTCATTCACACCCCGCCCGCGTCGCAGCTCGTCAACACCCCAATGCCTCTTTACATTGAATACGACGGCGACGACGAAGTGGGCCGAGTACTTGCAAAGTACAAGGGTTTCGGAATGACCGAGTGGAAGAGCCTCGACCTCAAAGCCATGGGTGAAGGGTTCGCAGCGACGATTCCGTGCAAAGACGTGCTCGAGGGTCCGCTCCAGTATTTTATCACCGGTTTCGACAAAGAAAATACGCCCGTAGGCAGCGCCGGAGACAAGCAAAAACCCTTCATTGTGCGCGTGCGCAAAGAAGTACCCATCGCCGATCGGGTGCACTTTCCCGGCGCTGAACCGCCTGCACAATGCAAAGAACCTACCGACTGCCCGCCGAATTTTCCGGGCTGCAAGGGCGCAGTATCCGCGGACGCCGACCTCGGCGAAATCGGCGATGAGTGCGACGCTGGCGATGAATGCCGATCCAACGTCTGCGCCAAGGGCGTTTGCGCGGTGGCCTCCACGGCGAAGTCATCTTCCGGCAGCTCGTCTGGCGGCGCTTCCGGCGGCACTTCCGGCGGCACGACCGGGCGCTTTTTTGTGAGTCTTTCCGGCGGCTTGGATCTCGTCTTCATGCCCGAGGCGAAAGACGCGTGTTTGCTGAGCAATCCGGGTGCGCAGCCGATAGCCGCGGGCGTGTTTTGCACGTCGGGTTCCAGCGATTTTCCTGCCCGCACCGAGTACGCAAACGAGCGACTCCGCTCGGCCACAGACCCAAATATCGCGGCCGAGCGTAGGGCGCAGCCAGGGTTTCCGGGTAAGATAAACTCCGGCACTGCGCTGGGAACGCTGTCTGCGAACGTGCACGTCGACTACGGTCTCAGTCCGAATCTGCTCGTGGGCATTCGCCTCGGCTACTTGTTCGGAGGTTACACGGGCACGGCGGGCGTGAGCCATGGGGCGACTCTCGCGGTCCCCGTCCACGCCGAAGCGCGCGCTTCGTACTATTTTGGCGACAATCCCCTCGAAGCAGACGGTTTTGCCTTTTACGCGTTTGGCGGCGTGGGCGTCACGCAGCAGGCGGCGTTTGTCGAAACCAACGTTCGCTACGGGGTCGATCCGGCCCGTACCGCCGATGTGAACGGCGGCACCATCGACGCCGGGGGATTGGAACAGAGCATCACGGGCAGGGTAAAGGGCTGGTTCCTCGGCGGTCCAGTGATGGTCGGTGTGGGCGCGGGCGCTCGTTACGCCGTCGACAAGAATATCGCTATTTTTGCGGCACCGCGTCTCCAGTTTACCTTTGGTCCTGGCACCTTCGGTACGGCCATCTCGCCCGAGATCGGCATGCAGTATGGCTTCTGAGGTCGCCTTCGCCGAGGGCACGCTGCCCGGTCTTTTTCTCGTGACCGCAGCGCGCCTCGGTGAGCGGCCGGCGCTTCGTTTTCATGCGCACGGGCTATGGCGAAATCTGAGCTGGCGTGGGTGGCGCGATGCCGCTTTTCATGTGGCGGCCGACCTCGTCGAGGCCGGTATCGAGCCCGGCGACAGGGTCGCGCTGTGGGCCGGAACGCGCGTCGAGTGGGCGGTTTCTGACTTGGCAATTGCCCTTGCGGGGGCGGTATCGGTGCCGATTTATCCCACGGTCACGGGCGTGCAAGCCCATGAAATCATTGCACATAGTGGAGCTAGGGCACTCCTCGTCGAAGGGCCCACGCAGCTCGCTCGCCTGTTTGTCGCCGACGGAAAAAAATTGGCAACGGGGCTTTTGCGCATCGTCCTTCTCGACGAACGGGCGATTGCCGCGGTGCATGCGGGCGAGGTGCCGCGGGAGATTTCGATCGGCACATTGGGGTTCACCGGCGCGCAAAAAAAGAAGGTCAAGACTTACGGCGAGCTCGTGAATCGGGCTGTGGCACCGGGCTCAGAAACGTGGTGGGCGGCGCGGGCGGCAGTCGTAAAAAGCTCCGACCTCGCGGCCATTGTTTACACCTCGGGCACCACCGGCGTGCCCAAGGGCGCATGCCTTTCGCACGCCAATTTTTCTTTCCAGGTCCGCTCCATGGCGGATCTCGCGGCCGTCGACGAGCGCGACGAACAGCTGCTTTTTCTGCCACTTGCGCACATTTTTGGCAAGCAGATGCTCCTGCTCCAATACCGCGTCGGCTTCACCACGACCATCGCGCGAGGTCTTCTTCACGCCCTCGACGACGCCCTGGAAGTGGAGCCAACTTTTATGGCCAGCGTTCCGCGCCTTTTTGAAAAGGTGCAGGCTGCATGCCTATCCGAGGCCCGTCAGCGAGGTCGCCGCAGCGAGGCGCTCTTTGCCTGGGGCACGGGTGTGGGCCGAAAATGGGCGCGCATGCGCGAGCGCGAAAAGCATCCGTCGGCCTTTGCCCGCGCCGAAATGGAGTGGGCGCAGAAGGTCGTTCTCGACAAGATCAAACGGCGCTTCGGTCGCCGCCTGCGCCTCGCGATAAGTGGCGGGGCACCTCTCGGCGAAGAGTTGACCGAGTGGCTTTGGGGGGCTGGCGTGCCGGTGCTGGAGGCCTACGGCATGACCGAAGCCGGCGGCGGAGTGACTGCAAATCGCCCAGAATCGTACTGTTTTGGTTCCGTCGGCAAGCCCGTGGCCGGGGTCGAGATTCGCCTCGCGGCCGATGGTGAAGTCGTCGTGCGAAGCCCCGGCGTGATGCGCGGGTACTGGCGCGACAGCGATGCCACAGGCCAGATTCTCGACACCGAGGGCTGGCTGCACACGGGAGACGTGGGCCGCATGAACCACGAGGGCTTCTTGTCGATAACCGACCGCAAGAAAGATCTCATCGTGACTGCGGGCGGCAAGAACGTGGCACCGCAGCGCCTGGAGGCGCTCTTGGAAAAGTCCGAGGCCGTGAGTTTCGCGCTCGTCGTGGGCGACGCAAGGCCCCATCTCGTGGCGCTCGTGGCACCGTCTCCGGAGCTTGTAGCGGGCGTCCGCGCGAGGCTCGGGGCTTGTGCCTCGGTCGCCGAAATTGCCGCTGACCGGGAGCTTGTGCAAGCCCTCGGCCGGGCTGTCGAGAGCACCAACACGCAAGTCGCGTCGTTCGAAACCATCAAGCGATTTGCAGTACTTCCGGACGAACCCTCCCCGGAAGCGGGCACTCTCACACCCACGCTCAAGCTCCGTCGCCGCATACTTCTCGAGCGCCATCGCGAGCTTATTAACTCGCTCTACCTGCCGGAGAACGCGCGATGACCAAGACGCCAAGTTGGAAGAAAACCTTGATGAAGCGGGGCATGGAACTCATGACCGACCCGCGGCTCTCCAAGGTCATGCAAGACGAGCGCGTGATGAAGGGCCTCATCGCCGCGATGCAGATTCCCGGCAAGGTCGAGGGCTTCACAGCGGAGCAAAAAGACCGTTTCGCCAAGGCCATGGGGCTGCCGACGGAGCAAGAAATCAGCGACCTTCGACGCGCCATTCGCCGCCTCGAAGAAGATGTTGCGCGGCTCAAACGGTAACAGAATGCGTGCAGAATGCACGGGGCAACGAAACGAGAACCGCCAGCAAATAGCCTGACGATTCTACCCCGCGAACGCGCGTCACTCCCATTCGATTGTCGCGGGCGGCTTCGAGCTGATGTCGTAGACCACGCGGCCAATTCCTTTGACCTCGTTGATGATGCGGCTCGATGCGGACGCGAGCACTTCGTAGGGGATCGTGGACCAGTCGGCGGTCATGCCATCGACGCTGTTCACAGCGCGCAACGCGCAGACTTCGTCGTAACTGCGCTCGTCTCCCATGACGCCCACGGATCGAACCGGGAGCAAGACCGCGAAGGCTTGCCAGATGACGTCGTAGAGATTCGCTTTGCGAAGCTCGTCGAGGAAGATGGCGTCGGCGGCGCGGAGAACCTCAAGGCGCGATTCACTCAAGTCGCCGAGGCACCGGATGGCCAAACCGGGGCCGGGGAAGGGGTGGCGACCCAGGATATGTGCAGGGATTCCGAGTTTGCGCCCGGCCGCCCGCACCTCGTCTTTGAACAGTTCGCGCAGGGGTTCGCAGAGGGCCATGCGCATGTGGGCTGGGAGGCCGCCCACGTTGTGATGGCTCTTGATGACGACGCTTGGTCCCTTGAACGACACGCTCTCGATGACGTCAGGGTAGAGCGTGCCCTGAACGAGGAAAGCTGCATTCTGCACCTTCTTCGCTTCGTCGTCGAAAACTTCGATGAAGACGCGGCCGATAATCTTGCGCTTCTTTTCCGGGTCAGACACCCCCGCGAGGGCTTCCATAAAGCGCTTGCGCGCGTCGATGGCGACGAGCTTGAGGCCGAAAGCCTCGCGAAATGTGGCGACGACTTCTTCGGCTTCGCCGCGGCGAAGTAGGCCATTATCCACGAAAATGCACGTGAGCCGGTCGCCGATGGCGCGGTGCACGAGCATCGCGGCAACGCTTGAATCGACGCCGCCCGAGAGTCCGCAAATGGCGTGGCCCGTCTCGCCGATTTGCTGCTTGATGCGTTCGATGGCGCTTTCTACAAACGACTCGGACGTCCACGTGGGCGGCATGCCCGCGACGTCGTGAACGAAGGCCGCAAGAAGGTCTTTTCCGCGTTTGGTGTGCACAACCTCCGGGTGAAATTGCACGCCGTAAAGTCGCCGTTCGTGATGCGCGATCGCGGCGAAAGGTGAGTTGTCGCTGACGGCGCAAACCGTAAAGCCGGGGGCCAAAGACGCGATGCGATCACCATGCGACATCCACACGCCGAGGGCACCATCTGGCGCAATACGCTGGAAAATACCTCGTTGATCGTCGATACGAATGCTCGCCGCGCCGTACTCCCGCTCGTTTGCGCGCTCGACCTGGCCGCCGAGCATGTGCATCATCAGCTGCACGCCGTAACAAATTCCCAAAACGGGAACGCCGCGATCAAAAACGCGCGGGTCGATGGTTGGTGCACCCTCCGCGTAGACGCTGGCAGGACCGCCGCTGAGCACGATGGCCCGCGGGTTGTGTTTTTCGATGGCAGCCCAGGCCTCGGTGCACGCGACAATCTCGCAATAGACGCCGAGCTCGCGAATGCGACGGGCGATGAGTTGCGTGTATTGTGAACCGAAATCAGCAATCAAAATCATGTCGAGCGCGGGCATTTGCGAGCGTCTAGCACGGCCCCGCCGCGAGCGTCGCGCGCCGGGAAACGGGGATTCCGTAAGCGTTTTCTCCGGCGTATTGCCTCGGATTTTCGCATGAACCAACGCGGGAAGGGAAACCCGGCGGAACGAATCCGCGTTACCCTCGGGCCATGAGCCAAGATGTCGTCATCTCCGTTGTTCGCGTGGGTTCTGTGGAGATGCCCCTACCGAAGTACCAAACGCCGGGCGCCGCCGGGATGGACGTGCACGCGGCGACGAGCGAGAGTGTGACCCTGGAGCCCCTCGAGCGAAAGATGTTTCCGACGGGCATCTCCGTGGCCATTCCTCCAGGTTTTGAAATTCAGGTGAGACCACGCTCGGGCCTCGCGGCAAAACGCGGCATCACGGTCATCAACACGCCGGGCACAATCGACAGCGATTACCGCGGTGAAATTGGAATCGTGCTCGTGAACTTGAGCCCGGAACGCGCCGTCGTGGAGCCCGGAGACCGCATCGCTCAGCTCGTGGTCGCCAAGGTGGAACGCGCGCGATTCGACCTCGTAGAAAGTCTTGATGCGACCGGTCGGGGCGCCGGCGGGTACGGCTCTACGGGCACCAGGTGACCCCATGAGCGAGCTTGACGAACCCATGTGGGCAAGCACGGGCCGGCGGGTTGGGGCGCGCACCTCGAGCGGCTGGCGCGTCGGAAAGGTGCTTCGTGCGAACGGCGCGGGGGTCTTGTATGAAGGGTCGCGGGGCCAGGGAGACGCCATGGAGCGCGGGCTTCTGCACATTCCGTCGCCCGAGGTCGAAAGGTCTCTTCCCCTGCGCGCGGAATTTCAGCGGGGCGCGTGGTCGGCCGCGCGTTTGTCGCATCCGCGATCGTTCGTTCCCCTCGACGAGTCGACCACCGCCGACGGACTTCCGTGCATCGCGTGGCCTTGGCCCGGCGGACGACCACTTGCAGAATACATGGATGCGGGCGGTGGTCTTTCACGCGAAGACGCGCTGCGCATTCTCGAGCAGATCCTGGACGTTCTCGAACAATCCCATGCAACTGCGGTGATTCACGGTGCCATCGATCCGTGGGCCATTTGGCAGACCACGAGGCGCTCGGCGCGCGTTCTTCTCTTCTCCCTTCCTCCGGGTATTCACGATCCGGCGCTGTATGATCCTCGGGGCCTCGTGGTTCTGCGCCGCGATGGTTTTCAGGCCCCGGAGCTCGCGGAGTCCGCCGATCCGCCCACGGCTGCGAGTGATCTTTACTCCCTCGCCCAGGTTGTCGCATCGGCGATGGTGGGCCCTGTCGCGCCGGGGCTTGGGCGTATTTTGGCTTACGAAAAGCTCATGCTTCTCGGGGTTGATGAACCCTTGGCGGCGGTGTTGGCGCTGGCTCTGGCCCGCGACCCGGAGGACCGCTATTCGACGGCCATTGCCATGCGAAAAGACGTGCAACGTCTCGTTGCGGGCGAGGCTCCGAGACTCGAAGCGGCGGGTGCCACCGGAGGGCAATTCGACGCGGCTTTCGCCGGTGAAAGCACGTCCAGCATCGTTCTCGACCTTCGGTTTCGCGAGAAGGCCGCAGCCCGCGCGCGCATGATGGCGCGGGGCAAGGGTCCACCCTCGGCGGTTGCATCGCAGGCCGGCGGCAACGTGCTTTTGGCCACAGCGATGGTGGTGGTCGTCGCCTCTGCCGCCTTCGCCATTTGGCATGAGAGGCAACAGGAGGAGACTCCGAAAGCGGCCTTGGCGGTGCCGGCGCGGCGCTAACCCGAGTGGTTTAACTGGCCGTTTTTCAGGGAAATACGGGAAAAGATGGCCAACATCCGTATTTGCTTGACATAGTCGTACAAATGGGCGCGCAGTTCAGTTACGCGCCGCGACGCTTCTCCATGGCCGCCGTAAAACGCTCAAAAAGGTAGAGCGAGTCGTGGGGGCCCGCGGCGGCTTCCGGGTGGTATTGAACGCTGAAGACGTCGAGTTCGGGAACCGCGAGTCCCTCACTGGTGCCGTCGTTCAGGTGAATGTGGGTCGAGACGACGCCGGGCGGAAGGGTGGCTAGGTCCACGCAAAAGCCATGATTTTGCGAGGTAATTTCCACGCGTTTGGTGGCGAGATCGAGCACGGGCTGGTTGCCGCCGCGATGGCCAAACTTGAGCTTGTAGGTCTGGCCTCCGAGGGCGAGGCCGAGCAGTTGGTGCCCAAGGCAGATGCCAAAAATGGGCCGCTTGCCGAGCAGCAAACGAACCGTTTCGATGGCGTAGGTGACCGCCGCCGGATCTCCCGGGCCGTTCGACAAAAAGATGCCATCGGCACTGGAGGCCAAAAGGGTCTCGGCCGAAGTAGTTGCAGGATACACGGTTAGTTCGCAGCCATGATCGACGAGGCAGCGAAGGATGTTTGTCTTCACGCCAAAATCGAGGACGGCCACTTTGTAACGCGGCGATTTCGCCGCGCCCGTACCCCAACTCTCGCGGCCTTGACTGTAGGCGTAAGGCGTCTTTGGCGTGACAAATTGCACGAGATCAGCGCCGGCCATGGATGGCGCGGCATTGGCCTCGGCGAGGAGCGACTCGATGGTGCCCGTGCCGATGGCGGCATTCTGGGAGCCGTGGTCGCGAAGGTGCCGCGTGAGCTTGCGTGTGTCGATGCCCGAGACCGCGACGATGTTGTGGCGCACAAGGTACGCGTCGAGGGTTTCCGTCGCGCGCCAGCTTGAGGCCATGGGACTCGCATCGCGGACGACGAAGCCTGCAACGCGAGGCAGCGAATCGACGGCCTCGGCGTCTTCGGTGTTCATGCCCGTGTTGCCAATTTGAGGCGCGGTCATGGTCACAATTTGGCCGTAGAACGAAGGGTCTGTGAGCACTTCTTGGTAGCCCGTGAGGACCGTAGTGAAGACGGCTTCGCCCACACTTGTGCCCGGCGCACCAAAGGAAATTCCCTCGAAAAAAGTACCGTCTGCGAGAACCAGGTAACCGCGTATGCTGCTCATCGGAGGCCCTTTTCTGGAGAAAGCTCGAAGGCCGCGACGCCGTCGACGTAGGTGGCGAGAATGCGGCCCTGAACCTGCCGGCCCGCAAAAGGTGTGTTGCGACTCTTGGACTCAAACCGCGCAGGATCGAGGGTCCATGTCGCCTCCGGGTCCACGAGGACAAAGTTCGCCCTCGCCCCCTCGCGGAGCGTCGGCGGCGGCAAGGCAACAATGCGCGCGGGCGAACGCGTCATCGCGTCGACCAGGCGCGTGAGAGAAAAAGAGCCTTGGCGCACGAGTTCGAGAAGGACTGGGAAACAGAGTTCAAGCCCCACCATGCCCGGGCTCGCTTCTGCAAATGGTAAGTCTTTTTCCAGGTGACTATGCGGTGCATGGTCCGTCGCGACGCAGTCGATGGTGCCGTCCGCGAGGCCTTCGCGGAGGGCCTGCACATCGCTCTCTTCACGCAGCGGCGGATTCACTTTGCACGCGGTGTCGTAGCCGAGAAGCGCCTCGTGGGTGAGCAGAAGGTGGTGCGGCGTGACCTCCGCGGAGACCTTGATGCCGCGCTCTTTTGCCGCGCGAATCAGGGCCACCGACCCCTTCGTGGAGGCATGGGCCAAGTGGTACCGGCCACCCGTGTATTCTGCAAGCATAAGATCGCGCGCGACGATGATGTCTTCGGCCACGCGTGGCCACCCGCGAAGGCCGAGCTTCGTGGCCACGGCTCCCTCGTGCATTTGCGCGCCGTCGGTCAGATCGTGGTCTTCTGCGTGCTGAATCACAGGAAGATCGAAGGTGGACGCGTATTCAAACGCGCGGCGCATGACCCCCGAGTTGACGACGCACCGGCCATCGTCTGACACGCCCACGCAGCCCGCATCGCGCTGATCGGCCATCTCCGTGAGCTCTTTGCCGCCGAGCCCCATCGTGATGGCACCGATGGGATGAAGGCGCGTTCCGCCGAGGGCCCGGGCCTTGTAAACGAGCATTTCGGTAATGGCGCGCGTGTCATTGACAGGCTTCGTGTTGGGCATTGCGCAGATGTCGACGAAGCCGCCCGCTGCTGCGGCGCGAAGGGAAGATTTGACGTCTTCTTTGTACTCTTGGCCGGGCTCGCGCACGTGGGCGTGGAGGTCAACGAAGCCAGGCAAAAGCCAGAGATTCGTGCCATCGATGACGCGCACGCGGTCGGAGGCGAGGAGGTCCACACCTGCGTTCGGACCGATGCGGGTGATGGTGTCTCCCTCGACGAACACGTCGACGACGGCGTCGAGAAGGTGCTGCGGATCGAAGGCTCGGACGTTGCGGACGAGAAGAGCCGGCATGGTACCCGTGCGCCTATCGCAACGGAGGCGGGTTCGGCGCGTTCAAAATCATCGCCTGCCGCTAAAAAACGGAGAGCTGCACGCCCATCGCGCCATCGGCGGTGACGGTGGGAAAAACTTGAAACGACGTGGCACCGCTCGTGCCCGGGCCCGACGACGGCCAAAGCGCGATGACCACCGCGGCAATCACGCCCGCCCCCGCCACGCCGTAGCCGACGAGGTTCATGGTTTGCGCCGTGGAATAACCCTCATTTTCCGCGCACTTGGACCCGACGCGGCCGTTCAGGGTGCACTTCGTTTTGATGGAGTCGGCGGACGAATACCCGTAAAAGGCCAAGCCCGCGCCGCCGGCTGCCACGCCGATCGAACTCCAGAACCACCCGTTCGTCCACACCGAACCCGACGACGCTTCGACCGCGCGAGGGGTTTCTGGGGCGTTGCCCGGGGCGTCCGCCGTTGCCGCGCCCTTGGACGGGGGCGGCGGTGCGAGGGGCGACGCGGCAGCCTTCGCGTCGGCCGCAGCTTTCGCGTCAGCAGCGGCAGTGGCGGCAGCGAGAGCGGCCACTTTTGGATCAACCACAAGGTCGATCGTCACAGCGGCGGCACCCGACTCGGGCACCGTGACAGTGCGCGCGGCATCGAGCTTTCCGGGGGCTGAAACCTTGACCTCGTGGACGCCCGGATCAATCGGACGGCGAACGCCCAACGTGGCCGGATTCACGGCCTGACCATCGAGGGTGACCGTGGGTTTCTCGGCGCCTTTCACCGAGATGGTCAGGGTGCCAATGAGCTTGGCGATGTCGTCTTTTTCAGTGGCGGCGTCGTCGATGGCCTTTTCGAAACCTGCCGAGTCACCGGCGCGTTTTCCCCTGCGAATAACCCGGTTGTAGGCCTCTTGGGCCGCCACAAAACGCTTTTGCCCCTTCAGTGCGCGCGCCAAACCAATGGTGATGGTCGGCGGGTCAGGGAGGAGTTGTTCGGCGCGGCGAAAACGGTCTTCGGCGGTCTTAAAATCGCCCTTTTTCAAAGCCTCGTAGCCATCGCCGGCGAGAGACCTTGCAATCGCCTGATCTTCGACGCCGTCGGCGAAAGCCGCGGTCGGAGACAGGAGCTGAATCCCCGCTCCAAGAAGGCAAGAAAAAACAACGGGGCGAAGGTTGGAGCGCAGCATCGTGCGCAACTGTAACCGAATTTCTGCGAACAGTGGCCAGCTCTTGCAGCAACGGAGTTCGTTTCGCTAAGCGATGCCACCGATGATGAGCGACGGTGCGTCAGCAGGGCCTTACGCGCCCGGTGAGGTGGAGTGGCGAGAGCTCCTGTCGCACCTCGATTTGCGTGCCGCGATTCGCGTCGCCGGTGCCTTAACGATGCCCGTGGCGGTGGGCTCGCCGGTGGACCGCGATGAGGTTGTGACCCTCGTGCGTGAGCGCCTCGCCGACCTGCATTTGCGCCTTCATTCGCCACCCTTTGAGCCCATGCACCCGCGCCATCGCCTCGTCGATGCATTCGTCGCCGGCGACCCTACGGCTTCGCCCCGTCTCTGCGAATTTGCGCGCGCCCGCGTGGAGCGAATCATGGCCGAAACGACAGAACTTCGCCGCGAACTTTGGCGCGCGCTCGCAGCCGGCTCCGACGCGGACCGGCGCCTTGCGGCCATTGATGGGGCCCTCGTGCCCATGCTTCAACCCGTCATTTTGCGCCGCACCGATGCACGCATTGAACGCGAGGCCGCGCGCACCGCGAGAGCCTTTGACCGCGTGCCGAAGCCAATGCGGCAGGCGGTTGCGAGCGTGTACCAGGCAAGGCGGTGGCACCGTTTTATCGACGGCTTTTTTGCCTTCGAACGCGCACGAATCGAACCCCTTTTGCATCGAATTGCGCGCAATAGTTCCCTCAAATCTCCAGGGTTTGTGACGGAATCGTCCTCGACTGAAAGAAATCTCCGATGACCGCACCCCCGCCTGCGCGTTCCGCCGTGCGCCCGTTCGATTCGCCGTTTGTTCTCGCGCTGGGGGCCGTTGGTGTCTTCATCGCTTTGCGCGTGGCGTGGGCCGGACGCGGTGGTGCGCCGGCGCTCATTCTGCCGCCGCTTTTGGTGGGGGCACTCGTCGTCATCGGAAGCGCTCGCGTGCTTCATGACTTGTATTCTGCACGCTCGTTGGCGGCGCGTCTGCGGGGGTTTGACGGCAACGAAATCGCTTGCGACGATGGGCTCGTACACGAAGCAAAAGACCTCATCGATCGGGCCTCCTCGACGCTCCCTTCCATCTGCATTCTTGTGGGCCTTCTTGGGACGTTTGCGGGCCTCTTCGAGGCGCTCGTGGGCGCGCGCGATCTCTTGGGTTCCGCCGTGGATGCGGCGGCGCTGCGCGCGATTGTTGCGGCTCCCCTTTCGGGTCTGGCGCGGGCCTTCGGTTCGTCCGCCGCGGGCATCGTGGGGTCGATCGTTCTCGGCGCATCCGAAGGACGCTTTCAGCGCGTGGCCGACGGTCTCGCCGTGTCGCTCGAGAGCTTCGACGACAAGCGGCGCACGCATGCACTCGGGCAGCAGCTCGCGGGCGCCCTCGACGGTGCAAACGGAAAGTCGCGGGCGGATGCCGAACGAAGCGACGCGCGCCTTGAGGCGCTGCTCGAACGCGTGGCCTGTGCGTCGGAGGCCCAGCTGAAAGATCGCGCGGCCTTCGCGTCCGCGATGGCGTCACTGACCGCGGCTGCGGAGGCGCGGGCCTTGGCGGCGGACGACCATATGCGCCGCGAGGCGGAATCCTGGCGCGCGGGGCTTGCGGGGATCGAGGGAGCTGTGTCGGCACTCGGTCCAGCTCTGACCTCCGCGGTGACAAGCAGCGTGCAACACGGTGCCAGCGCCCTCGCGGTGACCTCGGAAGAAATGCTTGCAGTATACACCGATGAGCGGAAGACCTCGCTCGCGCGACACGAGGAGCACCAGGCGAAAGAGTCCGCGCATTTCGCGTCTGCCTGCGCGGCCCTTGAGGGCGTCGCCGCGAAGACGGACCGCGTGCTGCACGCGATGGACGTGACCGCGACGAGCCATCGCGAGGCGACGGAAGTGGCCCTTCGCGAGGTCCTTCGGGCCTCCCGCGCGGAGGTGGAATTGCTGCTTCGCGGGGCAGGGGAGCATCTCGCGCAAGTGGTGGGTGCCGCGGGTGAACAAGGTCGCGCGATGGCCGCCCAAGCGCAGGCCCGCGAAGAGCTTAATTCCGAGCGAATCGTCAGCGAATTGCGCGCATCGCTGGCCGCGTGGGAGGGCCGCGAGCTGGCATTTTCAGGGCGCGAAGAAGAGGCCCGCAAGGCCCGTTGGCTCGACGACGACGCGGCCCGTTCCGAGTGGGCCGGCGCGGAAAAAATGGTCTTGCAAGCGGCCATGGATATGGTCGCTGAACGCATCGCGGTTGCCGCCGACGTGCAGGCGCGGTCGGGCACGCTGCTTGAGGGTGTTGCGACCGCCTTGGGTGCCCTCGAGAGGGCCCAAACCGCCGCCGCGGTGCGCCACGAGGAGCAGTTTGCAAACGCCGCAAAAACGATGACGGAGGCCTCGGCGACGGGGGCCGATGCATTGGCCGAAGCCCTTCGTCGAGAGACTCTCGCGCTGGTCGACGCTTGCCGCGGCGAGGTTGCGCGGGGAGTTCGGTCCCTCGACGATGCGGGCCGTGAACTCTCTGCGCATCTCGTGCAAACGCACGGGGCAACGTCGGATACGGTGACGAGCATGGGCGAGCAGTCCAAGGCCCTCGGGGCGGCCGCTGGAGACGTGGCACGAAGCGTCGAAATACTAGCAGATTTGCTGCGAATAATGCCAATTGGGGTTGCTGCCTTGCCCGCCGCGCCCGCCGATCGAGCGGCGTCTTCCATGGCGCCGGCCGGGGCGCTCTCCGACGAGGATCGAGCCGCTTTCGTGGCGTGCTTGGAAGAGGCTCGACGCTGGTTCGATGCCTCGCAGGCGCTCCAGCAACAGCTCCTCGACGACCTCGCGCAGTTGCGACGATGAGATATACGCGACATAGGCGGAACAACGACCAGAGCTACGTGTGGGCTGCGGTCGCCGATGCGTTTGCGCTGGTCATCGGAACGCTGGTCCTGACCGTCGTGGCTATCGCGATGGTGCCTCGCGCGACGGAGGCGGCCGCGGCGCAAGAGGCGCTTCGCCCGGTGGAAGAGGGGCAAACGCCCGTATCGAACGAGCGCTTGGCCCGTTTGGAGTTGCTCGAACGGGCGTTGGCGGTGAACATTCGGGCGGGGGAAATACAGGTCCTCGACGGCCGCATCGGCATTCTCGCGAACGTGCTTTTTGAGCTGAATTCGGCAATACTGACGCCCGAGGGCGACGCGATTGTGGGCTCGTTGGCCAAGCCTCTGCTGCGTTACCTCGCCACCTGCGACGACACCGTGATGGTCAGCGGATTTACGGACGACCTGGCGATTCACGCGGGCCCTTACCACGACAACTGGCGGCTTTCCCTGGAGCGCGCCCTGACGGTCATGCGTTCCCTCACGCGCGCGGGCGTGCCCGAGCGCAGGGTTTTTTCCGCCGGTTTCGGCGAGCACCGCCCCTTAACGCCCAACGTCGACGACGAAACCCGGGCGCAAAATCGCCGCGTCGAAATCGTGCCCATCCCCAAGACGCGCGGAACGTTCCCGTGAAGCTCGCGGCCATCGATGCAGCCCTTGCCGTCGTCGATGCGTGGGCCGGCCACAAGGCCACGGCGGGTTCCGCTTTGGGCTCCGCAATCGATCGACTGTGCGAGGGTTTCGTGCTTCGCTGGGCCGAGTATGCACCCAAGCCGCAGTGGGCGGCCGTGGCCGAAGAGCTGCAATTGCACGGGTATTTCGCCCTGGCTGAGAAGCTTCATCCGGTCCAGCCGTCCGCCACGCCCGGAGTCCCTCAAGGGCCAGCAGAGGCCGCGGCCACGGGGAATCGCACCGCGACGGACCTTTTATGGGCGCTTACAGGCGCGGCCGGTGCCGACGCTTTCGAGACCGTCGAGCAGGGCTTTCGCTCATCGATATCGAGGTTTGGTGCGCGGTTTGTAGCCAAGCGGGCGCGCGCTGCCATCGATGAAACGATGGGGCCGATGCACTCGACGGTCGTCGTCTCCGATTTGCTCGCGGCCCTCGAGCAGCTGGATCAAGAGTATCTGGCCGCGCTCACCAACACCCTTGAGACGATGCACGATTGGCACGTGGTTGCGGAGCGATCGGCCGTGGAGAAAAAGGACAAATCACGGTCCCGCCGCCGCCGGACCACAAGTTCCCTTTCCTCCCCCAAGTCCCGGTCGTAGACTGCGCTGATGGCGAGCGATCCGAAGAAGACAGACGACGACAACGACCCGTTCGAAGAAGATCGCCCGACCGCCATGTTCTCGCGCGAGGCCCACAGCTGGTTTTCGACCATGGGCGACGACGATGGGCCGGCCGTTGACTCCGTCGCCGACCTGGGCCGTAGCGCCGTTCCCGAGAATTCCAACCTCTCGAGAACGGGGTCGCTCGCTGCGGTGACGCCCACCGCCATACCCTCCACGTCACAACTCAGCGGCGCCAATGTGGCTGCTATTGCCAACGCCAGCGCCGATGGTGCGGCGTCGCCCGCGCCTCGGGCCCCGCGCCCTCGCACTCCGTTGACGACCAAACAGGTGCTTTTGTTGGCATTTTTCGGGGGAGCATCCCTCGCCGTCATCCTCGGATCCGGCATCCTTTTTCTCTTGACGCGCCGCTAGTTTTCTGCAGTGGCGTGAAACCGTTGTGAAACAAAAAAGTGAAAAGAGGTTGACGAAAAGGAAAACTGGGTTTACCAAACGCCTCCCTCGATGGAGCGCCGGTTCAACCCGGTCCCCGCCGGTGAGGTCTCGGTCTCTGAAAACTGAACCATACGTTCCCGAATCGCCGGGCCCTGAGTCTTGTTCGCAAGCACGCAGGCCCAAGGTCGCAAGACCAAGCGAAACGGGAAAGACACGTGGGATATAGGTCCTGTGGGCGCCAAGTCATGCACTTGGTGCCAGCCGACGGAAAAGCAAACGCAAGAATGCGCTCCCAAAGCACACAGGCCAAACAACCCTGCCGTAAGGCAGGCGTACCAAAGTCAGAGCGGTGCAAGGCAGCAATGCCGAGCACCATAACTCACCAAATTTATTGGAGAGTTTGATCCTGGCTCAGAACGAACGTTAGCGGCGCGCTTAACACATGCAAGTCGAGCGAGAATGGGCTTCGGCCCTAGTACAGCGGCGCACGGGTGAGTAACACGTGGGTAATCTGCCTCTGGGTGGGGAATAACCTTCCGAAAGGAGGGCTAATACCGCATAAGACCACGGCGTCGAAAGACGAAGGGGTCAAAGGTAGCCTCTAATTTTAAGCTATCGCCTGGAGATGAGCCCGCGGCCCATCAGCTAGTTGGTTGGGGTAATGGCCCACCAAGGCTAAGACGGGTAGCTGGTCTGAGAGGATGACCAGTCACACTGGAACTGAGACACGGTCCAGACTCCTACGGGAGGCAGCAGTGGGGAATCTTGCGCAATGGGCGAAAGCCTGACGCAGCGACGCCGCGTGGGTGATGAAGGCCTTCGGGTTGTAAAGCCCTGTGGGGTGAAAAGAATAAGTCGGGGTTAACAGTCCCGATGATGACGGTATCACCTTAGCAAGCACCGGCTAACTCTGTGCCAGCAGCCGCGGTAAGACAGAGGGTGCAAACGTTGTTCGGAATTACTGGGCGTAAAGCGTGTGTAGGCGGTGCGATAAGCCAGGCGTGAAAGCCCGGGGCTCAACCCCGGAAGTGCGCACGGAACTGTCGCGCTAGAGTCTTGGAGAGGTTGGCGGAATTCCAGGTGTAGAGGTGAAATTCGTAGATATCTGGAAGAACACCGGCGGCGAAGGCGGCCAACTGGACAAAGACTGACGCTGAGACACGAAAGCGTGGGGAGCAAACAGGATTAGATACCCTGGTAGTCCACGCCGTAAACGATGAGTGCTGGGTGTTGCGAGGATTGACCCTCGCAGCGCCGGAGCTAACGCGTTAAGCACTCCGCCTGGGAAGTACGGCCGCAAGGCTAAAACTCAAAGGAATTGACGGGGGCCCGCACAAGCGGTGGAGCATGTGGTTTAATTCGACGCAACGCGAAGAACCTTACCTGGGCTAGAAAATGCAGGAACCTGGTGGAAACATCGGGGTGCTCTTCGGAGAGCCTGTAGTTAGGTGCTGCATGGCTGTCGTCAGCTCGTGTCGTGAGATGTTGGGTTAAGTCCCGCAACGAGCGCAACCCTTGTTCACAGTTACCAGCGGGTAATGCCGGGCACTCTGTGAAGACTGCCGAGTTTCAACTCGGAGGAAGGTGAGGACGACGTCAAGTCATCATGGCCCTTATGTCCAGGGCTACACACGTGCTACAATGGTCGGTACAAACCGCAGCAATCCGGCGACGGTGAGCGAATCGGAAAAAGCCGGCCTCAGTACAGATAAGAGTCTGCAACTCGACTCTTTGAAGTTGGAATCGCTAGTAATCGCTGATCAGCAGGCAGCGGTGAATACGTTCCCGGGCCTTGTACACACCGCCCGTCACACCATGGGAGTCGTTTGCTCCAGAAGTGGCTGCACCAACCGCAAGGAGGTAGGTCCCCAAGGAGTGAACGGTAACTGGGGTGAAGTCGTAACAAGGTAGCCGTAGGGGAACCTGCGGCTGGATCACCTCCTTTCTAAGGAGTCTTGCTGATGCCTCGCGCATCACAAGCTCATGTCAAACCCACGTCTGTATGGTTCAGTTTTTAGGGGTCGAGAACCCTGTCTTCTTTTGACGACAGAAGCCTTTCGACCAGGCCATCGGGCCAGTAGCTCAGCTGGTTAGAGCGCACGCCTGATAAGCGTGAGGTCGGCAGTTCAAGTCTGCCCTGGCCCACGTTTTGGGGGCTGTAGCTCAGTTGGTAGAGCGCGGGCTTTGCAAGCCTGAGGTCATCGGTTCGATCCCGTTCAGCTCCACGGCATTTGCCGTGCGTCCGTTGCGAAAGCAATAGGGCTAGTTCATTGAAAATTTAAGAAGATAACGAGTCAAAGCGAGGCGCTGTTGAAAAACAGAGGTCAGCGCAGACGACACCCGTAGGACGAAGGACCAATTCGGTTCCCGAATCCTGCGAGCGAGCGTGAAGTAAAGTTAACTAAGTTTACTTGGTTAACAGTTATCGATAAGTGCCTTTGGGATATGAGCAAGCTACCAAGGGCGCACGGTGGACGCCTAGGCAGTCAGAGGCGAAGAAGGACGTGGGCAGCTGCGATAAGCTTCGGGGAGCCGCTAACAGGCATTGATCCGAAGATCTCCGAATGGGAAAACCCCATGGCGATGAGCCATGAACCTGGCAACAGGTGGCCAACGCAGGGAACTGAAACATCTAAGTACCTGCAGGAAAAGAAAGAAACCTCGATTCCCCTAGTAGCGGCGAGCGAAGAGGGAAGAGCCCAAACCGAGAGACGCAAGTCTCGAGGGGTTGTAGGGCCCACAATATCCGAAGGAATCGTAGTCGAACGGCATGGAAAGGCCGGCCAAAGAGGGTGACAGCCCCGTAAGCGAAACGTGAACGTAGGTAGTGGGTACCTGAGTATCGCAGGACACGTGAAATCCGGCGAGAATCTACGGGGACCATCCCGTAAGGCTAAATACTCCTGACTGACCGATAGTGAACGAGTACCGCGAGGGAAAGGTGAAAAGCACCCCGTTGAGGGGAGTGAAATAGGTCCTGAAACCGTGCGTCTACAAGCAGTTGAAGCACTATGCCCCTTTAACAAGGGCAGTGCGACAGCGTACCTTTTGCATAATGGGCCTGCGAGTTACGTTTCGTGGCGAGGCTAAGCCGTTAGGTGGAGCCGTAGGGAAACCGAGTCCTCACAGGGCGACGAGTCGCGGGACGTAGACCCGAAACCTTAGCGATCTATCCATGTCCAGGATGAAGGCGGGGTAAAGCCCGCTGGAGGTCCGAACCCACCATAGTTGAAAATATGGGGGATGAGGTGTGGATAGGAGTGAAAGGCTAATCAAGCTGGGAGATAGCTGGTTCTCCCCGAAATATATTGAGGTATAGCCTCGGACGTATGCCGCCGGAGGTAGAGCACTGAATGGGCTAGGGGTCCTACCAGACTACCAAACCCAATCAAACTCCGAATGCCGGTGAGCAGTATCCGGGAGTCAGACAGCGAGAGATAAGTCCCGTTGTCGAGAGGGAAAGAGCCCAGATCGTCAGCTAAGGTCCCAAAGTCCGACCTAAGTGTCAAAGGATGTGGAGACGCTCAGACAACCAGGAGGTTTGCTTAGAAGCAGCAATCCTTTAAAGAAAGCGTAATAGCTCACTGGTCAAGCGGTTCTGCGCCGAAAATACAACGGGGCTAAGGTCGGCACCGAAGCTACGGGCTCCATTAGGAGCGGTAGGGGAGCATTGTCAGGGAGATACGAGCCAGACGGAAACGACTGGGGTTGGCCCTGACAAGAGCTTATGCAGGCATGAGTAGCGATAAACGGGGTGAGAAACCCCGTCGCCGGAAGCCCAAGGTTTCCTGGGGTAGGATAATCCTCCCAAGGGTCAGTCGGGTCCTAAGCCGAGGCCGAAAGGCGTAGGCGATGGCAAGCAGGCAAATATTCCTGCACCGCGGACGAATGCGTTGAAGCAAGCGAGGACGGAGAAGGGTAGCCAAGCACTCTGAATGGTGAGTGTGCAAGCCCGTAGGCGGGGGAGCCAGGACGCGAGAGCGACAAACGGATCCCCATTCAACGCCGAGAGGTGATGCGGCTGCGCAAGCAGAACACTTGGTAATCCCAAGCTTCCAAGAAAAGTCGCGTGTGGAGCATCGTCAGCGTCCGTACTGCAAACCGACTCAGGTGGGCAGGGTGAGAATCCCAAGGCGCGTGAGAGAACCCTGGTTAAGGAACTCGGCAAATTGACACCGTAACTTCGGGAGAAGGTGTGCCCCCTTGCGTGAAACGGTTCGCCCGTGGAGCGCGAGAGGGTCGCAGAGAATCGGGGGTTGTGACTGTTTACTAAAAACCTAGCACTCTGCGAAGTCGCAAGACGACGTATAGGGTGTGATGCCTGCCCGGTGCTGGAAGGTTAAGGGGAATAGTCAGCGCAAGCGAAGCTATGAACCGAAGCCCCAGTAAACGGCGGCCGTAACTATAACGGTCCTAAGGTAGCGAAATTCCTTGTCGGGTAAGTTCCGACCTGCACGAATGGCATAACAACATCCCCGCTGTCTCGACCAGGGACTCAGCGAAATTGTATAGGGGGTGAAGATACCCTCTACCCGCGGCAAGACGGAAAGACCCCATGAACCTTTACTGCAACTTGGCAGTGATTTTCGGGACATTCTGCGTAGGATAGGTGGGAGACGTTGAAGTCGGGCCTCTGGGTTCGATGGAGTCACCGTTGAAATACCACCCTGGATGTTCTGGGAATCTAACCTAGGCGAGTATACCCTCGCCGGGGACACTGCCTGGTGGGCAGTTTGACTGGGGCGGTCGCCTCCCAAAAAGTAACGGAGGCGTGCGAAGGTCCCCTCAGGCTGATTGGAAACCAGCCGTAGAGTGCAAACGCACAAGGGGGCTTAACTGTGAGACCGACAGGTCGAGCAGGTGCGAAAGCAGGCGTTAGTGATCCGGTGGTTCCGCATGGAAGGGCCATCGCTCATCGGATAAAAGGTACTCTGGGGATAACAGGCTGATCGCGCCTGAGAGTTCACATCGGCGGCGCGGTTTGGCACCTCGATGTCGGCCCATCGCATCCTGGGGCTGGAGCAGGTCCCAAGGGTTCGGCTGTTCGCCGATTAAAGCGGTACGCGAGCTGGGTTTAAAACGTCGTGAGACAGTTTGGTCCCTATCTGCCGTGGGCGCAGGATACTTGAGAGGAGCTAACCATAGTACGAGAGGACCTGGTTGGACGCACCTCTGGTGAGCCAGTTGTCACGCCAGTGGCATAGCTGGGTAGCCATGTGCGGAACGGATAACCGCTGAAAGCATCTAAGCGGGAAGCCGGCCTCAAGACAAGGTATCCCGGTCGCAAGACCCTAAAGACCCCTTGCAGACTACAAGGTTGATAGGCCAGGGGTGGAAGCGCTGCAAGGCGCGGAGCTGACTGGTACTAATAGGTCGTGAGGCTTGGTCATGTCTCAAAGGCAATATCGATGATTCACACGCGGTCTCCGGACCGACGTTCACTGCCGCGCAAGTGGCAGTAATACTTCACGCTCGTTCGTAGGATTCGGGTTGCGATAGCAATCCAAAGTTTTCCGGTGGTGATATCGAAGAGGTTCCACCCGATCCCATCCCGAACTCGGAAGTTAAGCTCCTCGGAGCCAATGGTACTGCACCGGTGACGGTGTGGGAGAGTAGGTCGCTGCCGGATTTTTTTGAGACAGAAAGCCCCATAACGAAAGTTGTGGGGCTTTTTGCGTTTGTCGGGACTTTGTTGG